>JBBQGZ010000099.1:0-8660 GCA_038323535.1 Caulobacterales bacterium | reverse complement strand
CGTCGGATATCGAACATGCTTGGTTCTTTCTTTATCGAATCCCGCGGGCGAATTCCTCGCGGGGCGGACAGGGACGGTGTGGCTTTTCAGGGCCGGTTTTTCCGAATCCTCTCCTTCACGACAGGCGGATGAGGATTGCTTAGGAACCCTCGGCGTGTGGGCTCTGGGCCGATGATCGGCCGAGCCAAGCCGGCGCCGCCGTGCCTGTCGATGGCGGGCGTCGGAGATAGAGGTGTGCTTACCGGCGCAGACCCAGCGTGCCGATCAGGGCTTGATAGCGCCCGTCGTCGGAGACCTTCAAGTGGTCGAGCAGGGAGCGGCGTTGCGAGACCAGCTTTAAGAGGCCCCGGCGCGAGTGGTTGTCCTTCTTGTGGGTCTTGAAGTGCTCGGTGAGGTTGGCGATTCTCTCGGAGAGGATCGCTACCTGGACTTCGGCCGACCCGGTGTCGCCCGTCGAACGGGCATGGGTGGTGATCAGTTCGGTCTTGCGTTGGGCGGTAATCGACATCGGAGGGCTTTCCGCTCAGGTGAGATTGAAGACGCGGGTGGGATTGAGCCGTCCCGCCCGCATCTCGCAGAGCGCCACGATCCTCGTCCCATGTCGGGTCGACACCATGCGGGAAGCGGAAAGCCGCGCCTTCAAGGTCTCAACCTGCCGGGGGAGCAGAACGATCGATCGTCCCTGCGTCAGCCTGAAGGCGTCTTCGGTGGTCACGGCCAGCTCCGGGATGTCGTCCAGGGCGGTCTCGACCGGAAGCAGGGCCTCCAGAGGCGCCCCCCTATGACACAAAGTCTCGAGGCTTTCCAGCGTTATCGCCCGCGCCTCGGTGAACGGGCCCACGCGCGTCCGACGAAGGGCGCTGACGTGGCCCCGGGCGCCCAGCGTCGTCGCGAGGTCGCGCACCAGGGCGCGGACGTAGGTCCCCTTGCCGCAGGTGATCTCGACGACGGCGTGGTCGGCGTCCGGCGTCTCCGACAGCCGCGCCTCGTGGATGGTGACCTTGCGGGCTTTGAGATCCATCGCCACGCCCTCGCGGGCCAGATCATAGGCGCGCGCCCCGCCGATTTTCACCGCCGAAAAAGCCGGCGGGATCTGGTCGATCTCGCCGATGAAGGCCTCGAGCGCCGCGGCGACCGCCGCCGACGACGGGCGCACGTCGGAGGTCGCCGTGACCGCGCCCTCGCGATCGAAGCTCGCCGTCTCCACCCCCCAGGCGATGGTGAAGCGATAGGCCTTCTGGGCCTCCATCAGGAAGGAAACGGTCTTGGTCGCTTCGCCGAGCGCGATCGGCAATATGCCCGTCGCCAGGGGATCGAGGGTGCCGGCGTGCCCGGCCTTCTGGGCGTTGAACGCCCGCCTGACCCGCCCCACAGCCTGGGTCGAACCCAGGCCCGGGGGCTTGTCCAGGCAGATCCACCCGGAGATCGCGTCTCCCTTGCGGCGGCGGGGCATCTTAAGCGTCGTCGCCCGCGTCCGGCGCCGCCAGATCGCGCCGGACGCGGGGGTCGTCCAGCAGGCGGTTGATCGACGCGGCGGCATCGAAGCTGTCGTCGTGCACGAACTTCAGGGTCGGGGTGAACCGCATCTCGATCACGTGGCCGAGGCGCCCGCGCAGGAACTTCGACGCCCGGTTCAGCGCCGCCACCACCGCTTCCGCGTTCGTCCCCCCCAGCGGCTCGACGAAACAGACCGCGTGCTTGAGGTCCGGGCTGATCTTCACCTCGCTCAAGGTGACCGAAACCTTGGCCAGGGCTGGATCGGCGAGATCCGCCTCGCGCAGAATCTCCACCAGGGCGTGACGCACCAGTTCCCCAGCACGAAGCTGGCGCTGGGAGGGACCGGCCTTGGGACGGCGCCCAGGGGTGGAGGGGCGAGGCATGGGGCGAAGCTCGGTTTGCGCCGCCAAGGGATCGAACCCTGGCCGGCGGAAGGGCGCGCTTCTAGGCGCGGGTCCGCGCCAAGTCCAGCATGATGGTCAGGGTTTGCGTTCGAACTCGGCGTCGATGATCAGCTCGATCGGCTGGTTGAACATCGGCGGCAGTCCGAACGCCCCCGGGTCGAGCTTGGCGCGGGCCTCGATCCCGATCCGGGGTTTGCCGAAACCCTTGCCGGCCCCGACCAGCGTCACATCGAAGGTCATCGGGCGCGTCTTGCCCATCAAGGTGAAGGCGCCATCGACTTGACCGTGAGTGGCGTCCTTGGGACGGAAGGCGGTCGAGACGAAGGTCGCGTCCGGAAAGGCCTTGGACTTCAGGAAGCCGTCGCCGCTGAGCTGGGTGGCAAACCCCGGCACATTGGTGGCGATCGAGGCGGTTTCCACCGTGACCGTGAGCTTGGACTTTTGGATCGCGGCGGGATCCCAGTCCAGGGTTCCCGATACCTTGTCGAACCGGAAGACGCTGAAGGAATAGCCGATGTGCGAAACCTTGGCGATCACCGCGGCGTGGTTGGGATCAAGCGCATAGCTTCCGGCTGTCGCCGCCGCCATATCCTCGCCGCCGCAGAAAACGCCCGGCGGCAGGCCGGGCGGGCAGGCGGGCGCGGCGAGGGCGGGGGCGGCGAGGGCCAACGAAACGGAAGCGCCAAGTAGCGGGCCCCGCATCCCGCCTAGGGCTCGCCGAAACGCGTTTTTGGCGCCGGTGCAATGCTCAATCTTTTTCATCAATTCCTCCTCGATACGGTCCTTAAGGCGAGTGTCTTTATTACTTACGAATCCTCTCCTCGGCCCGGCAGCCCCAGCCTCGGCCACATCGCGTTCACCGCAGCCACCACCGCCGGGTCCATGGCGATCTTGCGGCCCCAGTCGCGCTTCGTTTCGGGCGGCCATTTGTTGGTCGCGTCCAGGCCGATCTTGGAGCCGAGACCGCTCTCCGGCGAAGCGAAGTCCAGGTAGTCGATCGGGGTGTTCTCGATAAGGGTAATGTCGCGGGCCGGGTCCATGCGCGTTGAGAGGGCCCACATCACGTCCTTCCAGTCGCGGGCGTTTATGTCGTCGTCCACCACGAACACCCACTTGGTGTACATGAACTGGCGCAGGTAGGACCACACGCCCATCATCACCCGCTTGGCGTGGCCGGGGTAGGCCTTCTTCATCGAGACCACGGCGATGCGATAGCTGCAGCCCTCCGGCGGCAGCCAGAAATCGACGATCTCGGGAAACTGCCCCTGAAGCAGGGGGATGAACACCTCGTTCAGCGCCTCGCCCAGGGTGCTGGGCTCGTCGGGCGGGCGGCCGGTGTGGGTGGTGAGGTAGATCGGGTCGCGCCGCATCGTGATGGCGGTGACCTGGAAGACCGGGAACGGCTCGACGCTGTTGTAGTAGCCGGAGTGGTCGCCGTAGGGGCCCTCGTCGGCGGTGTCGCTGAGGCGCACCTCGCCCTCGATGACGATCTCGGCCTGGGCGGGGACCAGCAGGGGCTGGGTCTTGGCGGCGACGAGCTCGACCTTGGCCCCGCGCAGCAGGCCGGCGAACTGATATTCCGACAGGGTGTCCGGCACCGGAGTCACCGCCGCCAGGATAGTCCCGGGATCGGCCCCGATCACCGCGCAGGCTGGCAAGGCGCCGGGCCGGCCCGCTTCCTTCCACCGGCGATAGTGCTGGGCGCCGCCCCGGTGGGCGAGCCAGCGCATGATCGTCCGGTCACGGCCGATCACCTGCATGCGGTAGATGCCGAGGTTGAAGTCGTCTTCCCGCGCGCCCGAAGGCCCCTTGGTGACCACCAGGGGCCAGGTGATCAGCGGGGCCGGCTCGCCCGGCCAGCAGGTCTGGATCGGGAGCTTGCCAAGGTCGATATCGGCGCCGGTGAGCACCACGTCCTGGACCGGCGCTCCGGTCACCATCTTGGGCGTCATGCCAAGGAAGGCGCGGGCGAGCGGAACCATGTCCCAGGCTTCCTTCAGCCCGCGCGGCGGCTGGGGGCTGCGCAGGAAAGCCAGAAGCTCGCCCACTTCGCGAAGCTCGGCGCCGGTCGTACGCGCCTTGCCCTCCAGGGTGACGCCCATGGCCACGCGCGCGACCGTGCCGAAGAGGTTAGCCAGGCACGGGATGGTCGAGACCTCGCCGTCGGCGCGGACCGGTTTTTCGAACAGCACCGCCGGGCCGCCGGCGGCCAGGAGGCGGGTGCAGATCTCGGTCATTTCCAGGACGGTGGAGACCGGCTCGCCTACGCGCACGAGTTCGCCCCGCGCCTCCAGGGCGGCGATGAACTCCCGCAAGCTGCGATAGGCCATGGCCGATCCCTAAGGTCCCGCCTAGAATTGTCCAGCCATGAAACAGATTGATCTCGACGACCTGCCGCCGCGCGTGGCCCGGACCCTGAGCACCCTCGCGGCCGACGAAGAGCTGACGCTGGTCCAGGGCGGCGTCGTGATCGGCCGAGTCATCGCCGCGCCCGCGCCCGGTCCCGTGGTGGAAGCCTCAACCGAACCGCTCGACGAAGAGCGGATGAAGGAGGTCATGGATCACTTCAACGCCATGATCCACGACGAGTTTTAGGGTCCCTTCTCCGCGTCATACGCCTTGACCGCCGTCTTGGGCGCGATCTTGCGCCAGCGGCGTTCGAGGAAGGCGCGGAAGGAGCCCGGGTGCAGGCTCTCGATCCGGGCCAGGACGCAAGGGTAGTCCTTGTAGTGGGCGGTGAAGTGGAAGGTCGCCGGCTCGGCTTCCATGAGCATTTCACGTTCGTCGAAATTGACGCCCATCAGCACCACGCTGTCGTCCTCCCGGCGCAGGCGGGTGAAGAACTTCTTGTTCACCAGGAAGGAGGGGCGGCCGTAGGAGGTTCCTTCGGTCACGCCCGGAAACGACAGGCAGATGTCGCGCATTTCCTCCCGGGTCATCTCGATGCGCTCCTCGTCACCAGGCCAGGGCCACGCCGTCCTTGCGCATCTCGCTGGCCGCCGCATAGCGCCCGGGCCAGCGCTGGATCGCTTGATAGCCGCCGAAACTCCCGTCCGAGGGCCCGAACACCCAACCCAGGGCGGCCAGGCCAGCCCGCGTCGCCTCAGGCACGCCGGACTCGAGGCGGAGGGTTCCGGCCCCGGCCTGAGGCTCGCCGGTCGGTTCGGACGAGCCTTCGTGATGCCAGCGTGGCGAATCGCCGGCGGCCTGCAGGTCCAGGCCGTGGTCGAGGAGGTTGACGATGATCTGCGCCTGGCCCTGGGGCTGCATGTCGCCGCCCATGACCCCGAACGCGAGCCACGGCTCCCCGCCGCGGGTGGCGAATCCCGGGATGATGGTCTGGAACGGCCGCTTGCCGGGCGCATAGGTGTTCGGCCGGCCGCCCGTCAGATCGAAAAGCTCGCCGCGATCCTGAAGCATGAAGCCCAGGCCGTCAGGCGACAGGCCCGAACCCATGCCGCGGTAGTTGGACTGGATGATGGAGACCATCATTCCGTCGGCGTCGGCGGTGCAGAAATAGGTCGTGTCGCCGTGCGAAGGCGCCTCGCCGGCGTGGACGGGGGTCAGGATCCGGTCCGGGCGGATGAGCTTGGCGCGCTCGGCTGCGTATGTCTTGGAGATCAGCCAGTCGATCGGGATCTTGGCGAAGGCGGGATCGGCGAAATAGCGGGCGCGGTCCTCGAAGGCGAGCCGCTTGGCCTCGATCTGGGTGTGCAGGCCGGCGGTCGATTGAAAGTCCATGGCCCGCAGGTCGAATAGTTCCAGGATGTTGAGCATCTGCAGGGTCGAGAGGCCCTGGCTGTTGGGCGGCAGGGCCCAGACGTCGACGCCGCGATAGCCGGTCGAGCGCGGCTCGACCCACTCGGAATGATGGGCGGAAAGGTCGCCCCGGGAGAGCCAGCCGCCGATGCGCTTGAAATAGGCGTCGATGACCCCCGCGACCTCGCCCTCGTAGAAGCCGTCACGGCCGTTCCTGGCGATGATCTGGTAGGTGCGGGCCAGGGCCGGGTTCGCGAATATCTCGCCTTCCACCGGCGTACGGCCGGTCGGCGCCCACACCCTCTTGAAGTTCTCCACCTCCTCGATCCCCGTGTCCGGCCGGGTGAAGGCGCGGTACGAGCCCGCGAGGTAATAGGCGATCGTCTGCGGGACGGGCGCGCCCCTCTGGGCCAGATCGATGGCCGGCGCGAAGAGGTCGGCCCATTTGAGGCGGCCGTAGCGCTGGTGCAGGGTCCACCAGGCATCGACAGCGCCCGGGGTCGAGACCGAGACCGCGCCGTGGGGAGCGATGTGGCCGTCCTTCGCTCGCGCCCGCTGGGTCTCCAGGCTGAGCGACCGGGGCGACCGGCCCGAACCGTTCAGGCCCACGACCTTGCGCGCCTTCGGGTCCCACAGCATGACGAAGCAGTCGCCGCCGACGCCGCAGGAGACCGGCTCCAGGAAGCCCAGGACCGCGTTGGCGCCAACCGCCGCGTCGACCGCCGAGCCGCCGGCGCGCAGGATGTCCATGGCCGTGAGGGTGGCCAGCGGGTGGGCGGTGGCCGCCGCGCCGCGCGCGCCCCACACCGCCGAGCGCGAAGCGAAGCTCGCGCCGGTCACGCGGTCGCCGCCGTGGACCTCCGGGCGGGTTTGATTTTGCTTGGGCATGGATTGGGCAAGGCTCGGCGCGGGGCCGCCCGAGGCGGCGGCGGCCAGGGGCAGGGTGGCGAGAAAGGTGCGGCGGCGCATGGCCCTTCCCCTTAGCGACCGGCGAAGAGCCCGACCATAGGCTTTGCGCGTTCTCGACCCGGGTCCGCCATTCGAGTCCGAAAACCGCCAGACGTGGGTGTTTCATCCGCTATAGTCGCCGCCATGGACCTCGACCCGACCGCCTGCCACCGCGCCATGCTGGCGCGCGACGCCCGATACGACGGGCGCTTCTTCACCTGCGTGAAGACCACCGGCATCTATTGCCGCCCGGTCTGCCCGGCCCGCCCGCCGAAACTCGAGAACTGCGTCTTCCTGCCCACGGCGGCGGCGGCCCAGGAAGCGGGTTTTCGGCCCTGCCTGCGGTGCCGGCCCGAAAGCGCGCCTGACCTCGGCGCCTGGCGGGGAACCTCGGGGACGGTCTCCCGGGCGCTTCGCCTGATCGAAGCGGGCGCCCTGGACGAGGGGGATGTCGACGCCCTCGCCATGCGGCTGGGGGTCGGCGAGCGCCATCTGCGTCGGCTGTTTTTGCGCCACCTGGGCGCCGCGCCGGTCACCGTGGCCCAGACCCGCCGCGTCCTGCTCGCCAAGCAGCTGATCCATCAGACCGATCTGCCGATGACCGAGGTGGCGCTGGCCAGCGGCTTTGGCAGCGTGCGGCGTTTCAACGAGACGTTCCAGCAGCTCTATCGGCGGTCGCCGGGCGAGCTGCGGCGCCGGCGGGTCGCGGGCGTTCCGGCCGCCACGGGCATCCGCCTCTTGCTTCCCTATCGCCCACCCTATGACTGGCCCTCGATGATCGGTTTCCTCGCCGCCCGCGCGATCGCCGGCGTCGAGGTCGTGGCGGGCGGAGTCTATCGCCGGGTCATCGATCTCGGCGGGGCGACCGGCGCGATCGAGGTCGCCGACGCGCCGGATCGGTCGTCGCTGCGGGTCACGGTGCGTTTCCCGCGCCTCGAAGCCCTGCCGGAGATCATCGCGCGCATCCGCCGGGTGTTCGACCTGGGCGCCGATCCGGCGGCGATCGTCGCGGAACTCGCCCGCGACCCCGCCCTCGCGCCGCTCGTCGTGGCCCGGCCGGGGCTTCGCGTCCCCGGAGCCTGGGACGGTTTCGAGATCGCCGTCCGCGCGATCCTGGGCCAGCAGATCACCGTGGCGGCGGCCAGGACCCTGGCCGGAAAGCTCGTGGCCGCGTTCGGCGAGCCCGTCGCCAGCGGGGACGCCGCTGAGGGGCTGACCCACGCCTTTCCGCGCCCGGAACGCTTCGATGTCGATGGCGTCGCCGCGCTCGGCATGCCCCGGGCGCGCGCCGCCGCCCTCACGGGACTGGCCGCCGCCCAGCTCGACGATCCGCGCCTGTTCGACCCGCGGGCGGATCTCGAGGCGGCCGTGTCGCGGCTGCGAGCCCTGCCGGGCGTCGGCGAATGGACCGCCCAATATATCGCCATGCGCGCGCTGCGCGAAAACGACGCGTTCCTGGCCGGGGATGTCGCTCTTCAACGGGTTCTCGCCCGGGACGGCCGTCGGCCGACCGCCAAGGAACTCGTCGCCCGCGCCGAAAGCTGGCGGCCGTGGCGGGCCTATGCGGTGCTGCACCTGTGGGCGGCGGACGCCGCGGGCCAGACGATTTCACCAGATTCACCAGATGAGGAGAAGACCCATGCGATTGCGGCTTGAGCGGCGATCATCGCCGATCGGAACCATGCTGCTGGTCGGCGACGAGGCGGGCGCGCTGCGGGCCCTCGACTTCGAGGACCACGAGCCGCGCCTCCATCGGCTGCTCGGGCGGCACTATCCCGGCCACGCGCTGGCGGAGGGCCCGGCGCCGGCGGGGCGGGCGCTCGACGCCTATTTCGAGGGGGATTTGACCGCCCTCGCGGGGATTTTGGTCGCCACCGGCGGCACGGCGTTTCAGCGCGAGGTGTGGGCGGCGCTGCGCGAGAAGCAGGCATTCTAGGCCGCGGACGACGGCCTACAGCCGGGGCACGACAAGTCGGGACGGCGTCCTGCCGCCAAGGAACTCCGCGCACGCGCCGGAAGAAGGCGGACGGGGCGTGCTTATGCGGAGCTGCA
>JBBQGZ010000098.1:0-8764 GCA_038323535.1 Caulobacterales bacterium | reverse complement strand
GTTCTCCCCCGCATCCATCCGCTCGATCGCCTTCAGCTTGAACGCCCGGCTGAAGATCCGGACTCTCTCTTCGGACATAGGTTCTCCTTACAGAGAACTGTCCCTATTTTCCCTGACTCATTCTAGGGGTTCACTCCAGCGGACATGGACATGGAGATTTAAGTATTGTGTCCCCGGAATTCCGCTGCCTCCGAAGCGAGAGGAACGTTCAAGAGAGAAGTAGATTACCTTCTAGAGCGCGGTTATGAACTAAGTGATGACGAACTATATCTCAGACCATGAGGTGGCTAAAATGAAAGTCGGGTCCGAATTTGCCGGGTATTTTTCGTCGTATCCCGTTAAGCCCGTAATTATTTGGGAGAGACAGATTGAAGAGCCATTTGGAAATGGCGAGGCACTTCTGTTGTTTGGAGAATTGTACGTTAAACTCAGTGTAGATAGATTCGATGTTTCTGCAATTGTGTCGCGTAGCTCTAATGCGAACGCGGGAGTTTCTATTTACGACATACTTAGGACATTAGGTGTGATAAGTATGACCTTCCGAGAAGGATTTAGTATGGAGGAAATGGCTACCTATTTCAAGGAAGAACTGGCAGGTATCAGTCTATTACTGGCAACCACCTCTGGGATATCAAAGGTTAAACATGTGGGAGAAGTGGCAAACAGAGATTGGATGGATAGCGTCAGGGCACGAAGCGCTGCTAACCGACGTATTAAGGAACAGGCAATTCGGAAACAGGAGTAAGGTGCTTTGGCGAGAGCGGTAGAACGTCTGCGAAAGTCAAGAGATCGGCGGCGAGCGTCATGGTTGATGTTCCGCGAGTCGGCCGAGTTTCGCCATCGATCCCTCCGGTGTCCATGGCCAAGCGCAAGCTCTTAGTCGCCGCTCAGCGGCGAACGGCGCCGGACGCTCCGGCCTTGGCCAATTGGAGGAATTTCGTTTTGATCTGGGTGAACAGGCCCGGCGGAATGAAGCCATAGGCAAAGACACCCGCCTTGCCCGGAACCGGCGACAGCCCGCCGTTGGGCCATTCATCGACATTGTGTTCCGAAACCACCACCCAGCTCCTAACGTCGTCGAGGCCTATCGCCCGCCGGACCTTGGCCGGAATCTCGACGCCGATCGTCTCGGCGCCCGGCGGCGAATGGGTGATCGGCAGCAGCACAACGTAGCGCGGGTTCGCCTGGGCGTCGCTGGCGGCCACCAGGCAGGCGGGGCGGTCCTTGCCCTGGGCCCGGCCGGCGGCGGCTTCGCGGGACCACAGATAGTCGTAGCGGACGACGAGGCCCGGTCTGGGATCGGGAAGGGCCACGCCGTCCGATCACCTTCGATGGTCGTCGAGGCCCGGATGTTCGAGATCCATCTCGGCCCGCTCCACGGCGTCGATGACCACGGGCGCGGCGGCGCTCGTCCGATGGCTGCGTTTCGCGGCCGCCGCCAACCAGTCATAGTGCTCCGCCGACATCAACACCAATTCCCGTCTGCCGTGGCGGGTGATTTCCACCGGCTCGCGTTGGGCCTGATGCTGGAACGCGCCGAATTTGCGTTGAAACTCGAGGGCGGTGGTCTGGGCCATGACAATGTCTCCAGCAAGCCGGCGACGCGTATTATACGGATAATGCGGATACCGTCAAGCCGGCTCTCCCGCCGGGCGGCGCTTGGCTAAAGCGTCGTAGTCGAGCAGGTCCGCGACCAGGCTCTCGAAATCCCGCAAGGGAACCATGGTCGGCCCGTCGGAGGGCGCATTGTCGGGGTCGGGATGGGTTTCCATGAACACCGCCGCCACCCCGATCGCGACGGCGGCCCGGGCCAGAACGGCGACGAACTGGCGCTGGCCCCCGGAGCGGTCGCCCTCGCCCCCCGGTTGCATGACCGAATGGGTGGCGTCGAACACCACCGGGCAACCGATCTCCTTGAGGATCGGCAGGGCGCGCAGGTCGGACACCAGGGCGTTGTAGCCGAAGGAGACGCCGCGCTCGCAGGCCATGACGTTGGGATTGCCCGCCGCCGTGGCCTTGGCGATCACGTTCTTCATGTCCCATGGGGCCAGGAACTGGCCCTTCTTGATGTTGATCGCGGCGCCGGTGCGGGCGGCGGCCTCGATCAGATCGGTCTGCCGGCACAGGAAGGCCGGGATCTGCAGGATGTCCACCGCCTCGGCCGCCGCCGCGCATTGCTCGATTTCATGCACGTCGGTGAGGACCGGCAGGCCGATGCTCTCGCGGATTTCGGCGAAGATCGGCAGGGCCCGGGCCAGACCCACCCCCCGCGCCGCGCCGCCCGAGGTGCGGTTGGCCTTGTCAAAGGACGTCTTGTAGATCAGGTCGATGCCGAGCCGGTCGGCGATCTCCCTCAGGGCTCGCGCGGTTTCCAGGGCGTGCTGGCGGCTCTCGAGCTGGCAGGGCCCGGCGATGATCGACAGGCGCTCGCCATTGCCGATCCGCGCCCCGCGCCCGGCCTTCGTCTTCACCTCCACGACGGCGTTGGGCAGCATGGCCTGGGGCGATTTCCTGATCCGGCGACGGGCGCAGGGCGTAGAACTGAAACAAAGGGGCGCTCGACGCAAGGTCGGCCGTCGGAGTCACCGCGCCCATGCCTGACGCCGCCCCGGTCATCGTCCGGTTTCGCCGGGACCTTCGGCTCCGCGACAACCCCGCCTTTGCGCAAGCCGCCGGCCTCGGGCGCCCGGTCATCCCCCTTTTCATCCTCGATGAAACGCCCGGCGTTCGCCCGCCCGGAGCGGCCTCGCGATGGTGGCTGGAAAAGTCGCTTCGCGCGCTTGGAAGAGACATCGAGGCCCTGGGCGGTCGCTTGGTCCTGCGCCGCGGCGCCGCGGCCGGCGTACTGGCCGACGTCGTCGCCGAGACGGGCGCCTGGGCCGTCCGTTGGAACCGGCTCTACGACGCCGCCTCGGTGGCGCGCGACGTCACGATCAAGGCGAAGCTCGCCAAGTTGGGCGTGGACTGCCGGTCCTTCAACGCCGCCCTCCTCAACAAATCCTGGGAGATCAAGACCGGCGCCGGGGGCGCCTACCGTGTCTTCAGTCCCTATTGGCGCGCGACGCGCGCGACGGCGGGGGACACGGCGCCGACCGAGCGGCCGGGCACGCTTCGCGCCCCGGCTGGAAGGATCCGTTCCGATGCGGCGTCGGACTGGAGCTTGCATCCCGCCCCTGGCCGCCTATCGGGGCCTGCGCTCATGACTCCCTTCGGCCGCGTGAACGATGGTAGGGTGATGGACGCAAGGGATGATCGGCCGGAGAGCGACATGGGCCCCCTCACCATCGCCTTGGACGATCCGGAGCTGAAAAAGGCGCCGGCGGCCTTCCGCGCCGCCCTCTCCATCGCCCGCGACAACTGGGACGCCGGCTCCCTGACCTTCGTCCTGCCCTCGGGCCGCGAACTGCGCATCGAAGGGCGCGCCCCGGGTCCGGATGGGCGCCTTGTCATACGAGACTTCCGGTTTGTCGGCCGGGTGCTGGCCTCGGCGGACATCGGCTTTGGCGAGGGCTTCGTCGCCGGCGAATGGGACACTCCGGACCTGTCGGCCCTGCTGGAGGCCTTCACCCTCAATTTCGATCGGCTGCGGGGGCTGGTCGAGGGCAATCCCTTGATGTGGACGGTCAACTTCCTGGCTCAACTCCTTCACCGCAACAGCCGCCGAGGCGCGCGCCGCAATATCCACGCCCACTACGATTTGGGAAACGCCTTCTATTCGCGTTGGCTCGATCCCAGCATGACCTATTCGTCCGCCCGCTACGAACGCCCCGGACAGTCCCTTGGGGACGCCCAACGCCACAAATACGCCAGCCTGGCCCGCGACATCGGGCTTGAGGCGCGCCACCATATCTTGGAGATCGGGTGCGGCTGGGGCGGCTTCGCCGAATTCGCCGCCCGCGAAGTGGGAGCGCGCGTGACCGGCGTCACCATCTCGCCGGCGCAGCACGAGTTCGCCCGCAAGCGCCTGTTCGACCAGGGCCTGGCCGACAGGGCCGACATCCGCCTGATCGACTACCGGGACGTCGAGGGCCAGTTCGATCGCGTCGCCTCCATCGAGATGTTCGAGGCCGTCGGGGAGACCTATTGGCCGGCTTATTTTCGCAAGGTGCGGGACGTCCTCTCTCCCGGCGGTCGCGCCGGCCTGCAGATCATCACCATCCGCGACGAACTCTTCTCCGTCTATCGCGCGCGTTCGGACTTTCTGCGCAAATACATCTTTCCAGGCGGGATGCTCCCCAGCGAAAGGCGGCTGCGCGAGGAAACCGATCGCGCCGGGCTGGAGTGGAAAGCCGTGGTCCGCTTCGGCCAGAACTACGCCGACACCCTGGCCGAGTGGAGCCGCCGGTTCGAGGCGGCCTGGGAGGAGATCCGGGCCATGGGGTTCGATGAGCGGTTTCGCCGGCTGTGGCGGTTCTACCTGAGCTATTGCGAGGCGGGGTTCCGCGCCGAGCGCACCGACGTGGTGCAGCTCAGCCTGGCGAGGCGGTGAGGCGGGGGTTTTCCCTTGCGCCTCGTTCCGGCCACCGCGATTGAAGGTCGATGTCGTCTCCGGCCGTCCTTCCCAGCGTTCTCGACGCGATCGGCCACACGCCGCTGATCCGTCTGCGCCGCGCGAGCGAGGCGACGGGATGCGAGATTCTGGGCAAGGCCGAATTCATGAATCCGGGGCAATCGGTCAAGGATCGGGCCGCTCTCTACATCGTTCGCGACGCGGAGCGGCGGGGCCTGCTCAGGCCCGGCGGCCGGATCGTCGAGGGCACCGCCGGCAACACCGGCATCGGCCTGGCCATGGTCGCCGGCGCGCTGGGCTATCGGACCACGGTGGTCATTCCGCGCACCCAGAGCCAGGAGAAGAAGGACGCCATCCGCCTGATGGGGGCCGAGCTCATCGAAGTCGATGCGGTCCCCTACGCCAACCCCGACAACTACGTGCGCTATTCGGGACGACTGGCCGACGAACTCGCCGCCCGCGAGCCGGCCGGGGCGGTGTGGGCCAATCAGTTCGACAACCTCGCCAACCGGGCGGCCCATGAGCAGACCACCGGGCCGGAAATCTGGGCGCAGACCGGCGGCAAGGTGGACGGCTTCATCTGCTCGGTGGGTTCCGGTGGAACCCTCGCCGGTGTCGCCCTGGCGCTCCGGGCCAGAAATCCCAAGGTGGCCATAGGCTTGGCCGATCCCCACGGCGCGGCGCTCTACCATTGGTATGCTCACGGCGAGCTGAAGTCGGAGGGCGGTTCGATCAGCGAGGGAATCGGCCAGGGCCGGATCACCGCCAACCTCGAGGGCCTCGCCGTCGACTACGCCTACCGGATCTCGGACACCGAGATGCTCGAGGCGATCTTCGATCTCGCCCTCAACGAAGGTTTGGTGATGGGCGGGTCCACCGGGATCAATGTCGCCGGCGCCACGCGGCTGGCGCGAGATCTGGGGCCGGGCCACACCATCGTGACCATCCTGTGCGACCAAGGCGCGCGCTATCAGAGCAAGATCTTCAACCCGGCCTTCCTCGAGGAGCGCGGCTTGCCGACGCCGCCGTGGCTGTGATGACCCAAGACCCGCTCGTCTCCACCGCCTGGCTCGCCGCGCATCTCGACGATCCCGACCTGGTGGCGATCGACGCCACCTGGTTCATGCCGGACGCGCGCCGGGACGCCCGGGCCGAATACGCCGAGCGACACATTCCTGACGCCGTTTTCTTCGGCATCGACGATGTTCGCGCCCACGCCAGCGACCTGCCGCACATGCTCAGCTCTCCGGCCGACTTCGCCGTCGCGGCCCGGCGGCTCGGCGTGAGCGCGGCTTCCAAGGTGGTGGTCTATGACGCCCACGGCCTGTTCTCGGCGCCGCGCGTGTGGTGGAATTTTCGCGTCATGGGCCACCGCGCGGTCGCGGTGCTTGATGGCGGCTTGCCCAGATGGGTAGCCGAGGGGCGGCCCATCGAGACCGGCTGGCGGGAGGCGGCGCACGGCGATTTCAAGGCGCGCCCCGACGCCTCGCTGGTTCGCGATCTGGAGGCCGTGCGCGGCGCCGTCGATTCGGGCCGCGAACAGATCGTCGATGCGCGCTCCGCCGACCGCTTCACCGGCGTCGCGCCCGAGCCCCGCGCCGGCCTGCGTTCAGGCCACATGCCGGGCGCGCGCAACGTTCCGTGGTCGGATCTCGTCCTCGCCGATGGCGGGCTGCGGCCGGCCGACGACCTGCGCGCCGCCTTCCGGTCGGCGGGCGTCGACCTGACAGCCCCGATCACCACCAGCTGCGGTTCGGGGATCACCGCCGCCCTGCTCGCGCTCGCCCTGGCGAAGCTGGGCCGGGAGGACGTCGCCGTCTACGACGGGTCCTGGGCCGAATGGGGCGGTCGCGCCGACACGCCGGTGGAGCGCGACGATCGGGCGGGCGCGCAAGCCACGCGCGTGGTTCATTCCGGCCGCCCAGCCGGCCGTTTCGCTCGCACGGTGGGCCCGCCGATCGAAAAGGGCTCGACCGTCCTGATGGCCGACGCCGCCTCGCTCTATGACGAGCGCCAGGCCACCTATGGCCGGGGCGGCCTGGCTACCCACGACGCCTTGATGGCCGCCCTGATCGAACTGGAGAGCGCCGCCGTGGCGCGCCTGTTCCCCTCGGGCCTGGCCGCCATGACCGGGGCCATGCTGGCGGTGCTCAAGGCGGGCGACGAGGTTCTGGTCACCGATGCGATCTACAAGCCCACCCGACGGTTCTGTAACCGCGTGCTGAAACGCTTCGGCGTCGCCGTGCGCTACCATGCCCCCCGGATGGCGCCCGAGGCGCTGGTGGCCATGGCCGGGCCCGCCACCCGCATGATCGTGATGGAATCGCCCGGGTCCCTGACCCTTGAGATGCAGGACGCGCCGGCCATTGCCCGCCTGGCGCGGTCGCGCGGCCTCGTCACGATCATGGACAACACCTGGGCGGCCGGCCTCCATTTCAAGCCCTTGGACCACGGCGTCGATATTTCGGTCCAGGCCCTGACCAAATATGTCGCCGGCCACTCCGATGTGTTCATGGGGTGCGCATCCGCCCGCGACCCGCGCCTCGCCGAGGCCCTCGATCACGCCATCTGGGATTTCGGCTGGGCCGTCTCGCCCGAGGACGCCTATCAGGTGCTGCGCGGCCTGCGCACCCTTCCCACCCGCATGGCGCGCCACCAGGCCAGCAGCCTGACCATCGCCGCCTGGCTGCGCGACCAGCCACGCATCGCCGAGGTGCTGCACCCGGCCCTTCCCGGCTCGCCGGATCATGAGCTGTGGCGCCGGGACTACGCCGGCGCCGCGGGCCTCTTCTCCGTGGTGTTCAATCCCTGCCCCGCCCGCGCCGTCCACGCTTTCCTCGACGCCCTGGAGCTCTTCGGTCTGGGCTTCTCGTGGGGTGGATTCGAGAGCCTCGCCCTGGACTGCGATCCGCAATTCGCCGTCCGCGCCGAACGCCCTTCCTTCGCCGGACCGGTCGTGCGCCTCAGCATCGGCCTGGAAGACCCCCAAGACCTCATCGCCGACCTGCAAAGCGGGTTCGAGGCGATGGAGCACTGCTAAAGCCTCGGTCACCGACGTTGTTCGATTCCCCTTCACCGTCACCCCGGACGGCAGCGAAGCGAAGCGGAGCGACGATCCGGGGCCTAGGGGACCGGGCGAGCGGTTTGCCGTGGCGCGCGCCTGACCCAGTCACCTGGGTCCCGGCTCTCTGCTTCGCTTCGCTCCGCGGCGGCCGGGATGACGGTGGTTGGTGGTGGTTGGTGGTGGTTGGTGGGAGATATCAGCGAAAACCGGCAAGCAGGATGCCTGGCGAATGGCGACCCCGGCAGGACTCGAACCTGCAACCGTCCGCTTAGAAGGCGGATGCTCTATCCGGTTGAGCTACGGGGTCCGGTGGCCGCTCAATGCGTCCACGGCTGTTTGCGATGAAAGGCGAAGTTGTCGGCGTAAGCTTTTATGATCCTTTTAGGTTCCTTGTCCGCCAACACTTCGAACGCGATGCCGTGACGGCGGGCGTAGGCGACGGCCTCTTCCCGCATATCGAAGCTGAGGCGCACCTGGCCGTTCATGTCCGTGGACTGCGTCCAGCCCATCAAGGGATCCGAACGCCGCGCGGACGAGGGAGCGAACTCCAGTTCCCAAAAACGGGTGTTGGCCCTGCCCGACTGCATCGCCGTCTTGGCCGGCCGAAAAATTCGCGCGAGCATGGTCGTGTTCCCAAGGGGGTGAGTTGGTCGGGGCGGCAGGATTCGAACCTGCGACCCTCTGCTCCCAAAGCAGATGCGCTACCAGGCTGCGCCACGCCCCGATCGGCCGAACGAAGGTCGGGGCGTGTCTTGCCACGCGCGAAGGCGCCTCGCAACGCGGGTTTCAGCCGACCCGCCGACGCATGAGCTTGAACACCCCGCTCGCCCGCGCCAGGTCGCGGCCGCCGATGTGGGCGCGGCCCTCGGCGAAGGCGATGTCGCGGCTGACGCGCGTCGCCCTGGCCTCGCCCAGGACCCAGTCGGCCGCCCGGCCCATGTCGAGGAAATCGACGGAGAGATGGATGGTGACCGGCGTGGCGCGCCCCGCCCGCGCCGCCGCCGCCGCCAGCAGCCCATCCAGGAACGCCGAGAGCATGCCGCCATGGATCAGGCCCAGGCCGTTGCAGTGCCGCTTCTGGGCGAAGAACGCCTGCTCGGCCCCTTCCGGGACGAGGCGGTGGAAATAGGGGCCGTTGTGGGCCGAAAAGGCGCCGCGAGCGGCCGATGGCGTGAACCCCTCCGGCGGCG
>JBBQGZ010000097.1:0-8914 GCA_038323535.1 Caulobacterales bacterium | reverse complement strand
GCGCACCGCCAGGGTCGAGATCAGGATCTCCGCCAGAAGGGCGCGCTTGGAATAGTGGTTCTCGTCGGTGGCGACGTCTCCGGCCCAGCGCCACAGGGCGTCGGCGCTGGCCCAGGTCAGGCGCAGGCCCAAGGCGACGTTGCCCGGCAGGGCGAGGAATCCCGACCAGCGGCGCACCGCCGCCTCGTCCTCCATCGCCGCGTCGCAGCGCGTCAGCACGCCTTGGCGAATCCGCTCGCGCACCTTGAGCGACGCCGGATCGACCGGGGCGAGGCTCGCCAGGGCCCGGGCGTCATGACGACGGGCGAGGAGCGCGGCCAAGTCGCGCGGGCCATGAGGCAGGAGTAGCTCGGCCTCGGCGCCGGTCAGGCCGATCTCGCGGGCCGCCGCCGATACAAGCCGGCGGGTCCAGCCCAGGCGCGAGGCCTGGGCCAGGGCGGCGGTCAGCAACCGATCCTCGGTTTCCTCGGCCCAGTCGCGGTCTTCGGTCATGCCCCTGTCTCTACACCGCCCGCCGCAATGGACAAAAGCGGCGTCCCCTGGTATCTGCCGCCCCTCAATCCAACAGGGGCTCATCGGAGGCCCCGTCCCGCGACTTGGCGCGGGGATCGACTAGGAGCATCGGTGGTTCAGATTTTCGTCCGCGACAACAATGTCGACCAGGCGCTCAAAGCGCTGAAGAAGAAGATGCAGCGGGAAGGCTCGTTCCGCGAAATGAAGCGGCACGTGCACTACGAAAAGCCCTCCGAAAAGCGCGCCCGCCAGAAGGCCGAGGCCGTGCGCCGCGCCCGCAAACTGGCCCGCAAGCGCGCCCAGCGCGAAGGCCTGCTCCCCGCCCCCAAGAAGGTCGTCCGCACCTGAGCTCTTTGAGGCGGGCCCCTCAAAGCGCCTTGACGATCCCCTCGACCATCTTTTTGGCGTCGGCGAACAGCATCATGGTGTTGTCGCGGAAGAAGAGTTCGTTCTCCACGCCGGCGTAGCCCGAGCCCATGCCGCGTTTGACGAAGAGGACGGTGCGGGCCTTTTCCACGTCCAGGATCGGCATGCCGAAGATCGGGCTTTTCGAATCGGTCTTGGCGGCCGGGTTGGTGACGTCGTTGGCGCCGATGACGAACGCCACGTCGGCGGTGGCGAATTCGGCGTTGATGTCCTCGAGCTCGAAGACTTCGTCGTAAGGCACATTGGCTTCGGCCAGGAGGACGTTCATGTGGCCGGGCATGCGGCCGGCGACGGGGTGGATGGCGTATTTGACCTCGACACCTTCGGCCTTCAGCCGGTCGGCCATTTCACGCAAGGCATGCTGGGCCTGGGCGACCGCCATGCCATAGCCTGGCACGATGATGACCTTCGAGGCGTTCTTCAGGATGAAGGCGGCGTCCTCGGCCGAACCCTGCCGGACGGGCCGCGTCTCCACGGCCCCGCCGGCCGCCGCCGTCTCGCCGCCGAAGCCGCCCAGGATCACCGAGATGAAGGAGCGGTTCATGCCCCGGCACATGATGTAGCTGAGGATGGCCCCGGAGGATCCCACCAGGGCGCCGGTAATGATCAAGGTGATATTGGCCAGGGTGAAGCCGAGCGCCGCCGCCGCCCAGCCCGAATAGCTGTTGAGCATGGAGATCACCACCGGCATGTCCGCCCCGCCGATGGGGATGATCAGGGTGATCCCCGCCGCCAGGGCCAGGGCGAAGATCGTCCAGAACGCCCATTTGGCCTCGCCGCCGCTCATCACCAGCAGCACCACCAGGACCACGATGGCGCCGACGATGGCGAGGTTGATGAGATGGCGGGCGGGAAGCAGGATCGGCGCGCCTGACATGTTGCCGTTGAGCTTGGCGAAGGCGATCAGGGAGCCGGTGAAGGTGACGGCGCCGATCGCCAAGCCGATGGAAAGCTCGATCAGGCTTTCGAGCCTGACCCGGCCGGCCTCATCGATATGATAGGCCGACGGAGCATGGATCGCGGCCACCGCGACCAGGCAGGCCGCCAGGCCCACCAGGGAATGGAACGCCGCCACCAGCTGGGGCATCGAAGTCATCGCCACGCGCCGGGCGATCAGCGCCCCGACGCTCCCGCCGACCACCACGCCGGCGCCGATCAGGCCCAGGGTCACGCCGTCGAGGGCCCGGGCTTGCCACAAGGTCGCCAGGGTCACGGCCACGGCGATGGCCATGCCGATCATGCCCATCTGGTTCCCGCGCCGGCTGGTCACCGGGCTGGAAAGCCCGCGCAGCGCCAGAATGAACAGGACGCCGCACAACAGATAGGCCAGGGCCGCGAGGTCGGCGGTCATGGATGGATTCCTCCCTCCGTCGGCGCATGGGGAGGGTGGCCCGAAGGGCCGGGTGGGGAAGTGCCGATCATCCCGAACATCGAGGGTTTCAGCCGACAGCCCCACCCTGACGGCTTCGCCGTCTCACCCTCCCCATGAAGGGGAGGGAGGGTCGTTACCGCGAATGCCCTCCTCACTTGCCCTTGTCCTTCTTGCGGTACATGCCGAGCATGCGCTGGGTGACCAGAAAGCCGCCGAAGATGTTGACCGACGCCAGACCCGCGGCGGCGGCGCCCGCGCCCTTGGACACCCACACCCCACTGCCGGCGACCCCATGAGCGGCCGCCGCCAGCAGGGCGCCGACGATGATCACCGAGGAGATGGCGTTGGTCACCGCCATCAGCGGGGTGTGCAGGGCCGGCGTCACGCTCCACACCACATAATAGCCCACGAAGACGGCCAGGACGAAAATGGCCAGGCGATAGACCGTGGGATCGACGGCCATGAACGGCTCCTCTTCAGGCGGCGTCGGGCGTGGGGCGGGTGACCGCGCCACCGTGGGTTATCAGCGCGGCTTTCAGGATCTCGTCGGTAAGATCGAGGGCGACCTTGCCCTCCTTGTCGACGAGCAGGCTGGCGAACGCGACCAGGTTGCGCGCGTAGAGGGCCGAGGCGTCGGCGGCGATCCGGCCCGCCAGATTGGCGACGCCGACGATCTTCACGCCGCCCACGACGATGATCTCGTCGGCCTTGACGCCGGCGACATTGCCGCCCTGCTCCACCGCCAGATCCACGATGACCGAGCCGGGTTTCATCGACGCGACCTGTTCGGCGCTGACCAGCTTGGGCGCGGGCCGGCCCGGGATCAGGGCGGTGGTGATGACGATGTCCTGCTTCTTGATGTGATCGGAGACCAGGGCGGCCTGCTTGGCCCGATACTCCGCGCTCATCTCCTTGGCGTAGCCGGCGGCCGTCTCGGCCGCTTTGAACTCCTCGTCCTGCACCGCGACGAACTTGGCGCCCAGGGACTCCACCTGTTCGCGGACGGCTGGGCGCACGTCGGTGGCGGTGACCACCGCGCCCAGGCGCCGCGCGGTGGCAATGGCCTGCAGGCCGGCGACCCCCGCGCCCATGACGAAGACCTTGGCCGGGGCGATGGTTCCGGCCGCCGTCATCATCATCGGCATGGCCCGGCCGTAGACCTCGGCCGCTTCGATGACCGCCCGGTAGCCGGCCAGGTTGGCCTGGCTCGAGAGCGCGTCCATGGCCTGGGCGCGGGTGATGCGGGGCACGAGCTCCATGGCGAAGGCGCTCACCCCATGTTTGGCCAGGGCGTCGACCAGGGCCTGGTCCTGGAGCGGATTGAGCAGGCCGATGACGATGGCGCCGGTCTTGAGGGCGGCGATCTCGTCGTCCACCGGCGCGCGGACCTTCAAAAGAATGTCGGCGTCGCCGAGAGCCGCCGCCAGGTCGCCCACGATCCGGGCGCCCGCCGACTCGTATTCGGCGTCGGAACATGAGGCCGCGATACCGGCCCCGGCCTCGACCACGACCGCCAGCCCCAGGCCGATCAATTTCTTCGCCGCGTCGGGCGTGAGCGCCACGCGCGTCTCTCCGGCGTGGCGCTCCCTGGTCACGGCGACGGTGGCCACGGCTTGGCCTTTCAGAGCTCTGGGCCGGGCTTGGAGCGCAGGAGGAAGTAGGCGCCGATCCCCCAAATGATCACGCCCGGAATGAGTCCGGCGAAGAAGCTGGCCCCGACGCAAAACCACAGGGTGAACACGGTCACCATGACCGCCAGGTGCAGCGACACCCACTTGGTCAGGGCGTTGAACAGCCGGTAGCTGGCCACCTGGGCCGTCGGGTCCTGTTGCCCATGTCGATAGTCGGAAGCGGCCTCGTCCATGCCCCTTGTTTCTCCGGTGAGCGCCTAAGCGTCGTGACGGGTGCTACACCACGCCCGCGCGGGCCTCAAGCCGGCGACCTTGCGCGGGCCAGACCGCGAGCAGGGCGCGCAGGGCGGCGACGAGCGCCAGGGGCTGGTCGACCATGATGTGGTGCTCGCAGTCGGGGATGACGATGCGCGGCGTGTCGGCTGGGATCAGGTCGCGGCCCATCGCCCGGTGGCGCCTGACGATCGCCGACCGATCGCCGTAGATATGAACCAGCGGCGCGGCGTCGCGAGCCACCGAGGGAATCATCCCGCTCCGGTCCAACTTGGTCCATAGGCCCGGGTCGAACCGCCAGGTCCATCCCTGGCCCGACCCGTCGGCCATAGGCGCGGCCTTGAGCGAACGGCGGGCGATGAAATCGGCGATATAGAGGTTGCCTGGAACCTGGGGCGGCATGAACCGGAAGCGGGCGAGGGCTTCCTCCAAGGTGGGGTAGACGCGGTTGGGCCGGGTCCGCTGGGAGAGCCCACGCCACCGGCCGGGCGCCTGTCCCGCCGCCGCCTCTTCCTTTTCCCACCGCTCCATCTCTTCGGCGCTCGGCGGGCCGCCAAAACCGGTGTCGACCAGGACACAGGCGCTCATGCGCTCAGGATAGCGAACGGCCGAGTGGAAGACCTGGGCGCCGCCGAAGGAGTGGCCAACATAGACCGGCTTATCGGGCGCCTCGTAAAGGCCGGCGGCCAGGCCGCATTGATGGATCTCCTCGGCGTAGGTTTCGAAACTGTAGCGCTCGCGCCAGTCGGACGCGCCCATGCCCGACAGGGAAACGGCCGCCACCCGCCAGGCGTCGGCGAAGAAGGGGGCGATGAAACTCCACCAGTCGGCGTGGGCGCTGTTGCCGTGGACGAAGATCAGGCCGGGCTTTCCGCGTTTCCCCCAGGTGAGCAGTTCGATGTTCGCGCCCTCGACCGGTACGAGGGTTCGTTCGGGCGCCTGGGCGAGAGCGGCGTCGAACCACGCGGGGCTGGCGGGCCGCGCGCCCTTGAACGGCGCGAGCGGCGAGGCGACCTCGGGTGGGAGCCCCGGTTCGAGAGGCGCCGGCTGGTCGTCCTCGAGGCGTTCCGGGTTGGATATCCCGCGTGGTTCGTCGTCGGCCATGGCGATCCTTGGAGAGTTGGCGCGCGCCTTGACTAACAAGCGTTTGAAAAATGGCAAGGCGGGAAGGCGATCACAGTCCCGCCGCGGCGAGGGCGACGGCTTGGCGCGTCGCCAGGGCTTCTTCGGAAAACCCTTCCAGGGACGCCTCGAAGAGCCGGCGCCAATTGAGTTCGGCCGAAAGATGAAGGAAGGCGGAGCCCAGGCCGATGGCGGCGCGGTCCATGAACACGAATTCGCGCGGGATGGTGACCGGGCCCTTTTCCTCGAGCGCCCGTTTGACCTGGAAGGCTTCGCGGCGGCCGTATTCACCCGGGCTGACACCGTCCGCGACAGTGCGGGCGCGGTCGTCGAGCAGGGGGCCGTAGATGAACCGCGCCCAGATGTTCAAGACGTCCATCAGGTCGTCGGTGAGGTCCCGAAAGCCCCAGGCGCGGTAGGCCCCCGCCTCGCCGGCGCGATCACCCTCGCTCATGGCGCGGAAGAGCTTGACCACGCCGCCGACGAAGGCGGGCGGAAAGACCCGGATACAGCCGAAGTCCAGTAGATTTAGGCGGTCGGCGCCCCCGGTGAAGCTGTAGTTGCCAAGATGCGGATCGCCGTGGATGACGCCGATTTGGATCAAGGGCGTCCACCAAGCCTCGAAGAGCACCTTGGCGATAGCGTTGCGGGTGTCCTGATCGGCCGCCTTGAAGGACGCCAGGCCACGGCCCTCCAGCCAGTCCATGGTCAACAGACGCGCGGTGGAGAGGGCCGGATCGGAGGCGGGAACGGCGATATCGGCCCGGCCGGCGAAAAACGCCCGGTAGAGGCCCATGGCCTTGGCTTCGTGGTCGTAGTCCAGTTCCTCGCGGATGCGCTCGGAGATTTCGGCGGCGATTTCGCGGGTGTCGACCGCGCCGAACATCCGGCGACCGACGCTGAGCAAGGCGCGGAATTGGCCAAGGTCGCTTTCCACCGCGCTCAGCATGTCGGGGTACTGGAGTTTCACCGCCAGCGGCCGGCCATCATGGGCGGTGGCGCGATGGACCTGTCCCAGGGACGCGGCGGCGGCGGGAATGAGGTCGAAGGCGGCGAACCGCGAGGCCCAGTCGGGGCCCAGCTCGGCGGCCATCCGCCGGCGCACGAAGGCCGGGCCCATGGCCGGGGCGTTGGTCTGGAGCTGGGCCAGCTCGGCGGCGAATTCCGGCGGCAGGAGGTCGGGCACGGTGGCGAACATCTGCGCCACCTTCATCAGCGGGCCCTTGAGGCGCCCGAGGGTTTCCTTCAGCGCCCGGGCGTTGCGCGCCTCGGCGTCGCCACCGCCGAACAGGGCGTTGGCGCCGAAGGTCGCCGCGGCGCCCGACAGGCCCGCGCCAACCTTGGCGAAGCGCGCCACGCGGCCGCTCAGGCGATCACGTTCGGGGTCACGATCCATGGGCGACGCCATCGGCCGACAGCGCCCGCGTCTCGGCGCGAAGTCGGAGGGTCAGGACAGCCAGGTTCAGCATGGAGAAGACGACGGCATAGGCAGTCAATCCGAACGCCAGGGGCAGGACAGCCATTTCGGCGGCCACGACCGCATAGTTGGGGTGTGGAAGGAACCGATAAGGGCCTTTGCGCACCAGCGGCGCCCCCGGCAGGACGATGATCCGCGTCGTCCACCTCTCGCCCAGGCTCGCGATCACCCAGACGCGCGCGGCCTGCAGGGCCAGGAACACCGCCAGCCAAGGCAAGCTTATCCGGCGCGACCCGGCGGCGACCAGGATCCACAGCCCCGCCAGCCAGGCGCCGTGCAGGGCGACGATGAGCGGGTAGTGGGCCGCCCCCTCCTCCCGGGCGCCCTTGGCCAACAGCCGGCGGGTGTTGCGGCGCGCCAGGAGAAGCTCTCCCAGGCGTTGGAGGGTGACCAGGGCCAGGACGACGAGGGAAAGGGTCACGTCGTCAAGGAAAGGCAGGTGGCGGTGAATCCGGGGCCCAGCGCGCTCATCATCAGCCGGGGCCTGGGCGGGTCGGCCAGGACTCGTTCGAGAACGAAGAGGGCGGTGGGCGCCGACATATTGCCGTGATCGGCCAGGACCTCCCGCTCGCGATCCAGGGCGCCCTGCCCGAGGCCCAGGGCCAGCTCCAGGGATTCGATGACCTTGGCGCCGCCCGGATGACAGACGAAACGGTCGATCGCCGCCAGATCCAGGCCCATGCCGGCGAGCATGCCCTCCATGGCCTCGCGCAGATTGGCCATGGCGAAGGTGGGAATGGAGCGGTCGAAAATCACCCCGAAACCCTGGGCGTCGACCCGCCAGCCCATGATGCCGAGGCTGTCCGCCCAGGTATGCTCGACGGCCGCCTCGATGGTCCGCAGGCCCTTCGCGCCGGTCGAGACCACGCAGGCCGCCGCGCCGTCGCCGAACAGGGCCGTGGCCACCAGATTGGCGGGGGTCAGTTCGTCCTGCCGGGCCGCCAGGGTGCACAGCTCCACGCACACGAAGAGCACCAACGACCCCGGCGCGCCCCTGGCCAGCCGGGCGGCCAGGGAAAGCCCGCTCACCCCACCGGCGCAGCCCAGGCCGAACACCGGCACGCGCGCGACGTCGGCGCGGAAGCCCAGATGGCCCATGGCCCTGGCTTCCAGGCTGGGGGTGGCGATGCCGGTGGACGAGACGGTGACGATGGTGTCGATATCGCCGGCGACGAGGCCCGCGCGGTCCAGCGCCCCTTGCGCCGCGTCGATGAAGAGATCGCCCGCGCCTTGCAGATAGGCCGCCGTACGTTCGGGCCAGCCCCTTGGCTCGAAATACCATTCCATGGGCATCACCGCCTGGCGCCGCTTGATGCCGGTGTTCTGGAAAACCGGGAACAGGCGGTCGAAATCGCGGTAGCGGTGCGCGAAGACGCGGCGAGCGGCCTCGCCGACCGCCTCCTGTTCGAATTCGTGCGGCGGCGAAGCCGTCGCCAGGGAGATCAGGGCGGCGGATGGCGTCACCTTAAGGGGTTCCTTCGCGCGAGCCGGCGCCTTTGCGCCGCGTCCCAAGAGTCGTCTCCCCGTGGGACAGAGGACTACCTTCTCAGCGCGCCACGCTCAATCGTTTCGTCGGCGCCCGGTGCGTCGCCAACCGCGGATCGCGACTTGGCCGTGGCCCTTTCCCTGGTCTTGGCCACGATCTCCTTGAGCTTGGTTCGCTGGCGGACCGACAGCGCCGCGCCGGCGGGTCCCTTTTCGGGGTCGCCGAAGGCCCGGCCGAAGGTCTCGACCCGGTCTTCCACCGAGCCCAGGAATTCGCCTTCCCAATCGGAAAGGGCGACGCCGGCGCGCAGCGCCGCCCGCCTGGCGCGCCGAAGCGCGTTGAGCGCCGCGCGCTTGGCCTGGGCGCGGGGGTCGGGCGGTGAGCGGTTCACAACCCTCCGATGGCGGAGATGTAGAGGTCGATCAAGGCCTCTTCCTCCTGGCGGGCGGCGGCGTCCTGCTTTCGCAGGCGCACGACCTTGCGCAGGATCCTGGTGTCGAACCCTTCGCCCTTGGCTTCGGCGTAGACCTCCTTGAGATCGCCGGCGACCGCCGCCTTGTCCTCCTCCAGGCGTTCGATGCGCTCGATCAGGCTTTTCAGCTTTCCCTGGGCGC
>JBBQGZ010000096.1:0-8980 GCA_038323535.1 Caulobacterales bacterium | reverse complement strand
GGCGGGATAGAAGATCTCCTCCTCGATGCGCGTGTGGACTTTCAGGGCGGCGCAGATCTTGCCCGCCAGGGTGGATTTTTCGGCGTCGCTGGTGAGATCCTCATAGTCACTGAACCAGCCCTCGACCTCCTTGTGGTCGGCTTTCAGCAGGGCGACGGCGTCTTGCGGCGCGCCGGCGCCGGCGGATTTGCGGGCCGCCGCCTGGCGAGCTTTGGTCGTCTTGCTGGTGGCCATGGGTGGTGCTCCTCGAGAGGGTGAAACTCGACAAGCCAAATCCGCGAGGTCGCCCGACGTTCCCACGGCGTCGGAGTTTTGTCCGTGCGGGAACTTTCCAACAATTTCACCTTCAAACCCATCGACTAGGAGATCGAATGAGGTGCGACTTACGGAAACAAATCGAGCCGTGGCGGGTTTGACTCGATGGTGGGGCCTGGCCGGTGGACCGTCCGCCGATCTTTTGGGAGAGCTTTCATGTCGATCCGGCAACTGACCCTGGGGGTCGCCGCTTCCAGCCTGCTTTTGGCCGCTGGCGCTCACGCTCAGGCCCCCGCGCCGGCCCCCGCGCCGGCCGCCACGCCCGTCGCCCCGGCCGCCGGCGCCGCCGCGCCTCAGCCTGGTCAGCCGATGAACCCGGGCACGGCGACGGCGCCCGCCACCCGCTACACCGGCGAGACGCCCCCCGCGACCGCGACGCCGGCGGCGCCGCCCGCGACGGCGGCCCACCCCGCCAGTCCGACGGCGGCCACCACACCCTGGAGCAAGACCAAGCCGCACACCGCCGGCGCCCCGGTCCCCGGCGCGACGGTCCCCGCGACGCCGGGCGCTCCGGCCACGGGCGCGGTTCCCCCCCCGCCGTCGTAAAGGCCACCGCTATCCTCGATCTCGCCCCCCGCAGCATCTTTTCGACGGCGGCTTGGTCTTGAATGTCGGTGGTTATCGGGATCCTTTGGGTGGGTAAAACGACGCGGGTGGCGGGCGACTAAATCCCGGGCGCGGGCGTTCCCTCCGGCCGGGCAAAAAGCACCGGGCCTTGACCGCGCGGGTCCGGAGCGCGACGCTCGCGATCGGAGAACATCGATTTGGAGGAACCGCCATGGCGGACGGATCACTGGCGGGCGCGGGCTCGCTAGCCGGCAAGGTTTCGCCGGAGGAATGGGGCGCGCGCGTGGACCTCGCCGCGCTTTACCGCCTGGTGGCGCTGTTCGGCTGGGACGACATGATCTACACCCATATCTCGGCCCGCGTACCGGGGCCGGAGCACCATTTCCTGATCAACCCTTATGGCCTGTTCTTCGAAGAGATCACCGCCTCGTCCCTGATCAAGGTCGACCTGGAGGGGCAGGTCCGCCAGGAGACCTCCTCTTTCATCAATCCGGCCGGCTTCACCATCCACTCGGCCGTCCACGCCGCGCGCGACGACGCCCAGTTCGTGATGCATCTCCACACCGACCAGGGCGTGGCGGTCGCGGCGCAGAAAGAGGGGTTGCTGCCGCTCAGCCAGCACGCCCTGATCATCCGCCCGAGCCTCGCCTACCACGACTATGAGGGCATCGCGCTCAACCACGAGGAGCGCGATCGCCTGGTCGCGGACCTCGGCGACAAGGCGGTGATGCTGCTGCGCAACCACGGCACCCTGGCGGTCGGCAAGACGGCGGGCGACTGCTGGACGGCGATGTTCTATCTCGAGCGCGCCTGCAAGCAGCAGGTCATGGCCCTCTCCTGCGGGCGGGAAAACGTGCGGCTGGCGTCGGAAGAGAGCCAGGAGGCGGTGCGCGGCCAGGTGCGGGGCGGCATGGGCGGCGCCCTCGCCTGGCCCGGCTGCCTGCGGCGGCTGGATCGGCAAAACCCGGGGTACGACGCGTAAGGGGCAACTCCCTCCCTCCCCTTCATGGGGAGGGACGATCGCGAAGCGATCCGGGTGGGGCCGTCTGGATCATCACCGAGCTCGCGGGTTTCCCGCACTTCCCCACCCTGACGGCTTCGCCGTCTGTCCCTCCCCATGAAGGGGAGGGAGGCCTTATCCTTCCCGCCTACTCGCCCTCCGCCGGCTTTCCCCGCCCCGCTTTGACGCCCGCGCGGCGGGCCTTGGCGTCCAGACGGCGTTCCTTGGCGGCCTTGGTCGGGCGGGTGGGGCGGCGCTTCACCGGGGCGACGCAGGCCGTGGCGATCAGGGCGATCAGGCGTTCGACGGCGTCGGCGCGGTTGCGCTCCTGGCTGCGGTGGCGGCTGGCGTTGATCACGATGACGCCGTCGCGGGTAAGGCGCGATCCGGCCAGCTTCTGCAGCCGCGCGCTCACCTCGTCGGGCAGGGAGGGGGAGCGGCGCGCGTCGAAGCGCATCTGCACGGCGGTGGAGACCTTGTTGACGTTCTGCCCGCCCGGACCCGAGGCGTGGACGAAACTGAATTCGAGTTCCGCCTCGTCGAGGGTCACCTCGCCGGTCACGGTGATCATCGCCGCCGCCTCCGCTCGCGCACGACCGCCTCGTCCAGCGCCTGGAGGAAGCGCGAGCGATCGGCCGGCGCGAAGGGTTTCGGGCCGCCGATGATCGCGCCGGTGGAGCGGATCTGCTCCAGGATCGCGCGCTGGGCGATCGCGGACCCGATGGAATCGACCGTAAACGGGCGACCGGTCGGCGCGATCGCCGCCGCGCCGGCCTTCAATGCACGCTTGGCCAGGGGGATGTCGGCCGTGATCACCATATCGCCTGGTCGCGCCCGGTCGGCGATCCAGTCGTCGGCGGCGTCGGGGCCGGCGTCCACCATCACCCGTTCGATCAGCGGGTGGGCGGGGATGGTCATGAAGGCGTTGGCCACCACATGGACCTTCAGGCCGTGGCGCGCGGCCACGCGATAGGCCTCGTCCTTCACCGGGCAGGCGTCGGCGTCGATGAAGATTTCCATCGGCCTGGCCATTGGTTCTCCGCCCGTCCTGTGATCCGATCACTTGGACCATGAATTTAGGCGAGCGCGCCCCAATGAACCAATCCGAATATCTCGCCGAGGACGCCGTCGGCTTGGCGGGCCTGATCGCCCGGCGCGAGGTCAGCGCCGCCGAAGTGCTGGAGGCGGCCCTGGAGCGCACGGAGGCGGTCAACCCCAGGTTGAACGCGGTGACCCTGCTCATGGCCGAGGCGGCGCGGGCGGCGGTCAAGGACGGCGCGCCGGCCGGGCCGCTGGGCGGTGTCCCTTTCCTCGTCAAGGATCTGGGCGCCCAGGTGGAAGGCGCGCCCACCGCCGCCGGCTCGCGGCTGATGGCCGGCGCCGTGGCGGGCGCCGACAGCGCCATCGTCGCCGCCTATCGCCAAGGCGGCCTCGTTATCTTCGGCAAGACCAACACCCCCGAGTTCGGCCTCGAACCGGTCACCGAGCCGGAGGCTTTCGGCCCGACCCTCAACCCCTGGGACCCTGACCGCACGCCGGGAGGCTCCTCCGGCGGGGCGGCGGCGGCGGTGGCCGCGGGCCTGGTCCCGGCCGCCCACGCCAGCGACGGCGGCGGTTCGATCCGCACGCCCGCGTCGTGCTGCGGCCTGTTTGGGATGAAGCCGTCGCGCGGGCGGGTCTCCTTCGCTCCGGGCGACGAGGGGTGGGGCGGCTTTTCGATCCAGCACGCGGTCACCCGGTCGGTGCGCGACAGCGCCGCGTTACTGGACATGGTCGCGGCGCCGGCGCGGGGCGACCCCTATTGGCTGGACCCGCCGGCGCGGCCGTTCGGGGCCGAGGCGGAGCGCGAGCCGGGCGCCCTGCGGATCGCCTTCACCACTGCGGCCCTGGCCTCCGACGCCCTGGATCCGGAGTGCGCGGCGGCGGTGCGCGACGCGGCCAGCCTGTGCGAGAGCCTCGGCCACCAGGTTGCGGAAGCGAGCCTGCCCGGCGACCTCGCCGCCGTCACCGCCGCCGCCGGGGTGGTGGTGGCCGCGAGCGTCGCCGCCATGCTCGACGCCGAGGCCGCCCGGCGCGGGCGGGCCATAGCCGAGGACGAGGTGGAAAACCTGACCTGGGGGATGTACCGGCGCGGCCGGGAGGTTTCAGGCGCGGCCTACATCCAGGCGATCCAAGCCGCCCACGCCTTCGGACGCCAGGTCGCGGCCTTCTTCGAGGACTGGGACGTGCTGTTGCTTTCCACCCTGGGCAGCCCGCCGATTCTGAAAGGGTCCCTGCGCGGCGATCCGCCGAACCTCGAGGGCTATGCGCGGCGCCTGTTCGCTTTCATGCCCAATACCCAGGCCTTCAACGTCACCGGTCAGCCGGCGATGTCCGTGCCCCTGTCCTGGAGCCAGGCGGGCCTGCCCATCGGCGTCCAGTTCGTCGGCCGCGCCGCCGACGAAGCGACCCTGTTTCGCCTCGCCGGGCAGTTGGAGCACGCGCGGCCGTGGGCGGGACGCAGGCCGGTGATGTTCGGGTGAGGAGCGCGGATCGGTCGAAACGCCCAGTCGCGCGGGCCTACACGTCCACGTCCGCCGCCGCGAACCGCGCATTGTCCTGGATGAAGCGGAAGCGCAGTTCGGGCTTGCGGCCCATCAGGGTTTCCACCAGCGCCTCCACCGGCTCTTCGGCGCCCGGCAGGGTGACTCGCGCCAGGGTGCGCGTCGCCGGATCCATGGTGGTTTCCTTGAGTTGCGCCGGCATCATTTCGCCCAGGCCCTTGAAGCGGCCGATCTCCGGCTTCTTGCCCTTGAACAGGCTGGCGAGCAGCTCATCCCTGTGGGCGTCGTCGCGGGCATACGCGCTCTTGCCGCCATGGCTGAGCCGATAGAGCGGCGGCAGGGCGAGGTAGAGCCGGCCGGCGCGGATCAGGCCCGGCGTGGTGCGGTAGAAGAAGGTGATCAGAAGCGACGCGATATGGGCGCCGTCGACGTCGGCGTCGGTCATGATGATGATGCGCTCGTAGCGCAGATCGTCCTCCCGATAGCGGGCGCCCCCCGCCACCCCCAGCGCCAGCATCAAATCCGCCAGTTCCTTGTTGCCCCCGGTCTTGTCGGCGGTGGCCGAGGCGACATTGAGGATCTTGCCGCGCAGGGGCAGGATGGCCTGGGTGCGCCGGTCGCGGGCCTGTTTGGCCGAGCCGCCGGCGCTGTCGCCCTCGACGATGAAGAGTTCGGTTCCGTCCGCCGCCTGGACCGAGCAATCCGCGAGCTTTCCCGGCAGTCGCAGCTTGCGGGTGGCCGAGGCCCGGGCGACCTCTCGGTCCTTGCGCCGCTTGAGCCGCTCCTCGGCCCTGTCGATGACGAAGGCGAGAAGCGCGCTGGCCGCCTTGGGCTGGGCGGTGAGCCAGTGGTCGAACGGATCGCGCACGGCGGCCTCGACCAGGCGCTGGGCGTCGATAGACGAGAGCCGCTCCTTGGTCTGGCCCTGGAATTCGGGATTGCGGACGAAAACGCTGATCAGGGCGCCGGCCTGGGCGGTGACGTCGTCGGCGGTGATCAGGCCGCCGCGTTTTTCGCTGGTGAGGTCCGCATAGGCCTTCAGCCCTCGGGTGAGGACCGCGCGCAGGCCCGCCTCGTGGGTCCCGCCCTCGGGAGTGGGCACGGTGTTGCAGTACGAGCGCAGGAACCCGTCGGCCTCGCCGAAGCCCGTGGGAGTCCAGGCCACCGCCCACTCCACGAACCCCGCCTCGCCCGCACGTTCCACCCGCCCCACGAAGGGTTCGGGGGTGACGGTCTCGATCCCGCTGGTGGTCTCGGACAGGAAGTCGGCCAGGCCGCCCGGGAAATGGAAGGTCGCCGCGATGGGAGTGTCATCGACGGCGCATTCAGGCGCGCGGCGCCAACGGATTTCGACTCCGCGGAACAGATAGGCCTTGGACCGGGCCATGCGGTAGAGGCGCGCCGGCCGCCAGGCGACGTCCTGGCCGAAGATCACCGGATCGGGCGCGAAGCTGAGCGCCGTGCCGTGCCGCCGGCTGGGCGCGATCCGTTCGAGCCGGGAGGTGGGCCGACCGCGCGAGAAGGTCTGGCGCCACTCGAAGCCGTCCTTCCACACCGTGACCTCGACCCGTTCGCAGAGGGCGTTGACCACCGACACTCCCACGCCGTGCAGGCCGCCGGAGGTCTCATAGGCCTTGCCGGAGAACTTGCCGCCGGAATGCAGGACGGTCATGATCACTTCCAGCGCCGACAGCTTGGGAAACTTGGGGTGCGGATCGACCGGCATGCCGCGCCCGTCGTCCTTCACGGTCAGGGTCCCGTCAGCGGCCAGGGAGACCTCGATCAGCTTGGCGTGGCCGGCCACCGCCTCGTCCATGGCGTTGTCCAGCACCTCGGCGAACAGATGATGCAGTGCCCGTTCATCGACGCCGCCGATGTACATGCCCGGCCGCTTGCGCACCGGCTCCAGGCCCTCCAGCACCTCGATGTCCTTGGCCGAATAGGCGGAAGGCCCGCGCCGGGGCGGGGAGTCGTCGAAGAGGGCGGCTTGGGCGGCCTTGGCCATGGTGGGAGTCTAGCAGCGATTCGATGCCGGAGGGTTAGCGGCGTCGCGATGTTGACGCGGCGCGGAAAAGGCGGTGTCAAGGCGCGAACGAAAGGAGGCGCCGGTCCCTTGAACAGTCTCGTCACGCTCGCGCGGGCCTATGATTTCGCGGCCGTCAAACATATCGGCCAGCGGCGAAAAGGTGACGCCGGCGAGCCCTATATCAATCACCTCACCGAAGTCGCGGCCCTGGTCGCCGAGGCCACCGGCGGCGCCGACCCCGATCTGATCGTCGCCGCGATCCTGCACGACACGGTGGAGGATACCGGGGCCACCCTCGGCGAGCTCACCGCCGCCTTCGGCCCGCGCGTTGCCTCGCTGGTCGCCGAGGTGACCGACGACAAGTCCCTGCCCAAGGCGGAGCGCAAGCGCCTGCAGATCGAACACGCGGCGCACGCCTCGACCGGGGCCAAGACGATCAAGATCGCCGACAAGACCTCCAACCTGCGCGCGCTGGCCGCCAGCCCGCCGACCGGTTGGGCGCGCGAGCGGCGGGACGACTACCTGAACTGGGCCAGCGAGGTGGTCGCCCGCTGCCGGGGCGCGAATCCCTGGCTCGAAACCCAGTTCGACGCCGCCGCGGCGAGGCTTCGCGGCGGGGGGTGAAGGTGTTCATGGATCACCGGGACTGACGCCGGTGACGACGGGGCAAAGGGGAGAATTACCCGGGAGGCCTCACCCGGCCGCCGCGTCGGCGTCCTCGTCCGGTTCGATGAGGCTGATCCGGGTCAGGTCGGCCAGGACCTTGCCGTCCTCGCCGGTGGTCACGGTGTCGACGTAGTGCATGCCGAAGCGAAGGTCGGCCGCGGCGTAGGATTTCAGGTCGTAGACCAGGGCCGCCAAGCCGGGATCCCGCGCCTCCACGCTGAGCAGGAAGCGGACATCGGACGTTGCCTCGCGCCAGGCGTCGTCGCCCGCGAGGGGGCTTGCCGGGTCGATCTCATGCATCAGAGTCAGGGTCAGGGGGAACATCGGCGCCGTCGATGGGGTGATGCGCAGATCATGGACACGCCGATAGGTGCGCCCCTCGCGGGTGGTCTCGCCGATCAGCGCGCTGAGGCGAAGGTGCGTATCGGTCAGCATGGTCATGCGCCCGTTGCCGATGCGGATCATCAGGGTGGGACGGCCGTTGTGTCGGGTGACTACCGGATTGTCGGCATAGACGATTCTGGCCTGGGGCTTGGAAAATCGGACGAAGACCAGGCCGGTCATGATCGCGGTGAAGGCCATGCCGCAGATGATCTCGGCCGAAGCCACCAGATGACCGTAGATCGTGGCCGGGGCCATTTCGCCATACCCGACCGTGGCCAGGGTCTCGATGCTGAAGAAGAAGGTGTCGGAGAGGGAGCCTGGCCGCGCATTGGCGACGCAGCCGTCCTGAGCCAGATAGAGTACGGCGAACAGGGTGGTGATCAGGCCGTAAAGCGCGAACACCGCCGCGGCGAATGCCGGCCACGGGACGCTGAGGGCCAGGTGATAGGGGTCGCGCAGGTCGAAACGGCTCGCGCCGATCTTGGCGAACTGGAAACCGAAGTCCCGCCCGGGATTGGTCCGGACGCGGCGGCGCGATTCCGCCTTGGTCATGAGCCTTGTCCTCTTGGCCCGATGGCGTATCACATTCGCAAGGTCCCAAAACGGAGTCAGCCATGATCGCCTTCAAGACCGCCGCAGTCGCGGGCTTACTTCTTTTGGGCGCCGCCGCCCGCGCCCAGCCCGCGCCGGCCGCCAATCCCGACTTCGCGGCCGTCCAGCCGGGTGCCTATGCCATCGAGCCGACGCACACGCGCATCCTCTTCAGCTTGTCGCACCTGGGCTTCACCACCTGGTACGGCGACTTCACCGGCGCCAAGGGAAGCGCACGGATCGACCCGGCCAAGCCCGGTGCTTCCAGCCTCGAGGTGTCGGTCCCCGCCGCTTCCGTCGCCACCACCAACGCCACCCTCGATGCCGAACTCAAGGGGGCCGAATGGCTGGACGCCAATCGCTATCCGGTGATCAGCTTCATCGCTAGGCGATTTTCGGTCACCGGCCCCAACAGTGGCGAGATCCAGGGCGACCTCACCTTGCACGGGGTCACCCGGCCGGTGACCTTGAAGGCCCATTTCAATGGCTCGGGCAAGAATCCGCTGAGCGGCGCCTATACCGCCGGCTTCGAGGGCATGGGCTCGATCAAGCGCAGCGACTTCGGGGTGACCAAATATGTGCCCTTAGTCGGCGACGATGTGACTCTGATCATCAGCGCCGCTTTCGAGCGCAAGGCGTAACGGGCCAAGGGAGAACAATCATGGCCGACGGCGGATTGGACAGACTGGCGGACGCAAGGGTCCAGGCCTACGGCATGCCGCTCGATGAGATCGACCTGAGCGTCCCTCAGCGGTTCCAGAACGATACGATGTGGCCGTTCTTCGAGCGCATCCGGGCCGAGGATCCGGTCCACTTCACCGCCGAGCACGAATTCGGACCCTATTGGTCGGTGACCAAATACGCCGACATCATGACCGTGGACACCAA
>JBBQGZ010000095.1:0-9190 GCA_038323535.1 Caulobacterales bacterium | reverse complement strand
CTCGGCGCCAGGGTCGATGGTGGGGTGCAGAAGCTGATCCAGGGATGTGGGCTCCACCCTCTGGATCGCTTCGTCACGGCTGATCACGCCCTCGTCGGCCAAGTCCACCGCGATCCGAAGCGCGGCGCGCGCCGTGCGTTTCCCGCCGCGTGTCTGGAGCATGTAGAGGCGCCCGCGCTCGACAGTGAACTCGATGTCCTGCATGTCGCGATAGTGGAGTTCGAGGCGCCCCACCAGATCAAGGAAGTGGGCGAAGACCTGGGGCATCGCCTCCTCCATCGAGAGCGCCCGGTCACCCATTTCGCGACGGGCGGCGGCGGTGAGGGGTTGGGGGGTGCGGATGCCGGCCACGACGTCCTCGCCCTGGGCGTTGACCAGGAACTCGCCATAGAGCCGCTTTTCCCCGGTCGAAGGGTTGCGGCTGAAGGCGACGCCGGTGGCGCTGGTTTCGCCCATGTTGCCGAAGACCATGGACTGGACGTTGACCGCCGTCCCCCAGGCCTGCGGGATATCGTGCATGCGCCGGTAGAACCGGGCGCGATCGTTCATCCAGCTGGCGAACACCGCGCCGATGGCCCCCCACAGCTGATCCTGGGGGTCCTGGGGGAAGGGATCGCCGCGTTCCCGCTCCACGGCGGCCTTGTATTCGCCGACCACGGCCTGCCAGTCCTCGGCGGTCAGGTCGGTGTCGACAGTCAGCCCCAGGGCGTCCTTGCGATCGTCGAGGATCTCCTCGAACATATGGTGGTCCAGGCCCAGGACCACGCTGGAGTACATCTGGATGAAGCGCCGATAGCTGTCGAAGGCGAACCGGCGATCGCCGGCGAGTCCCGCCAAGCCCTCGACGGTGGCGTCGTTGAGGCCAAGGTTGAGAATCGTATCCATCATCCCGGGCATGGAGGCGCGGGCGCCGGACCGCACCGACACGAGCAGGGGATTGGCCGCATCGCCAAATCCCTTGCCGACGAGCTTTTCCACCCCCGCGAGGGCCGCCGCCACCTGGGCGGCGAGATCCTCAGGGTAGGACCCGCCCTCGGTGTGGCGATTGCACACCTCGGTGGTGATAGTGAATCCGGGCGGAACCGGCAGGCCCAGCGACGACATTTCCGCGAGGTTCGCGCCCTTGCCGCCGAGCAAGTCCTTCATGCCCGCGGCGCCGTCGGCCGCGCCGCCGCCGAAGGCGTAGACCCAACGCTTAGCCGCGGCCTTCTGCGTCGCCATCGCTCGTCCTAGCCCGAAATGAGCGAAAAGTCCGCCGTCTTGCCCATCGCTTCGCGGACCTGGCCAAGAAGCCTCAGGCGATTGTCGCGCTCGGCCGGAACGGGCGAATTGACCAGCACCTTGTCGAAGAACGCGTCCACCGGGGCGCGAAGGGCGGCCAGCGCGGTCAGAGCGGCGGCAAAGTCCTCCGCGACCAGCGCGGCGTCGACCGTCGGGCGAGCGGCGGCGAGGGCGTCGAAGAGCGCGGTCTCTTCGCCCGGGGCGCCTGGGATGGAGGCCGGCGGGCCGGCGGGAATCGAACCCTTCCTGGCCTCGGCGTTGAGAATGTTGCCCGCCCGCTTGTAGCCGGACAAGAGGTTCGCCCCGTCTTCACCGTCAAGAAACTGCGCCAGGGCCTCGATGCGCGCGACGATGCGGACCAGATCGTCGTCGCCCAGGGCGAAGATCGCATCCAGGAGGTCGTGACGCGCGCCCTGCTCGCGCAGGAGGACCTTAAGGCGATCTGCGAAAAAGGCCAGCACGCCGTCGACCAAGCCTGGCCCGCTGAAACCCGCCCATTCCGTCATTTGGCGTAGCGGCGCGCGAAGGCGGGATTCGAGCAGGATGCGGATCACCCCCAGGGCGGCGCGGCGCAAGGCGAAAGGGTCCCTCGAGCCCGTTGGTTTTTCGCCGATCGAGAAAAACCCGGCGACAGTGTCCATCTTGTCGGCCAGGGCCACGGCGATGGCGACCGGCGCCGTCGGCGCCGTGTCGCCAGGCCCCAAGGGCTTGTAGTGATCGGCGATGGCCTGCGCGACGCGCGGATCCAGCCCTTCGGCCCGGGCGTAATAGCTCCCCATCACGCCCTGCAGCTCCGGGAATTCGCCGACCATGGCCGTGGTGAGGTCGGCTTTCGCCAGCCGCCCGGCGTGCGCGGCCAGTTCCGGATCGGCGCCCGCCATCGGCGCGATCGCCCGCGCGAGGGCCCCGATCCGCTCCGCGCGCTGGCGCAGCGTCCCGAGCTTGGCGTGGAAGGTGACGCCGTCGAGATCAGCCAAGCGGCTTTCCAGCGGCCGCCTGCTATCCTCGTCCCAGAAGAAGCGGGCGTCCTTCAGGCGTGCGGAGAGGACCCTCGCATTGCCCGCCGCGATGAGGGCGCCGCCGTCCGGGGCCTCGATATTGGCCACGGCGACGAACCGGGGCGCCAGGGCCGCGCCCCCCTCGCCGCGTACGGCGAAATATCTTTGATGGCTGCGCATGGTGGTGCGGATCACCTCCGGCGGAAGGTCGAGGAAGGCCCCGTCGATCGTCCCCAGGAGCGGGACCGGCCATTCGACCATGCCCGCCACCTCGTTCAGCAGGCCGTCGTCCTGCGCCAGCGCCAGACCTTCGGCGGAACACAAGGCCCGCGCCCCCTCGGCGATGCGGCGTTTTCGCTCCTCCACATCCAGCACGACGAAGTGCCCGGCCAGGGCCTCGCGGTATTCGGTGAAGTCCCGGGCGCGAAAGGGCGCGCGAGCCCCCATGAAGCGGTGCCCCTCGCTGACGTCGCCACTTTGCACCCCTTCGATTTCGAACGGCACGACGACGCGGTCGAAAACGCACAGAATGCGCCGAAGCGGCCGGACCCAGCGCAGGGCGCCACTTTCCCAGGTCATCGATTTGGGCCAGGGAAAGGCGCCCACGATGCCCGGGACGATCTCGGCGACGATAGCCGGGGTCGCCCGCCCCGCTCGCGCCAAGGTGGCGTGGTAGGCCCCCTCGCGTTCGACCAGGGCGTCGCGCGCCACGCCGGCCGAACGCAGAAATCCCTCGATGGCGAACTCGGGCGCGCCCAGCCTGGGCCCCCTGCGCTCCTCGACGCGGTCCGCCTGAGTTGCTGGCAAGCCCTCGACGACCAGGGTGAGGCGCCGGGGGCCGGCGAAGGCGCGCATGGCGTCGAATCCGAGTTCGGCCCCGGCCAAGGCGTCTCGCGCCATGCGTTCGAGATCGCGTGCCGCGCCCGATTGCATGCGCGCGGGAATGTCCTCGCTGAACAGTTCGAGCAGGAGCTGCGGCATGCCCCTAGGCGCTCGCCCGCTCGAATTCCACCCAGGCTAGGGCGCAGGCTTTGCACAGGTCGCGAACACGGCCGATGTAGCTTTGGCGTTCGGCCACCGCGATCGCGCCCCGGGCGTCCAGGGTGTTGAACAGGTGCGAGGCCTTGAGAACCTGGTCGTAGGCGGGCAGGGCCAGGCGCTGTCCCTGGCGGCCTCTCTGGTCGAGGATCCTCGGGACCGCCCGCTCCGCGTCCTCGAACTGCCGCCTCAGCGCCTCCACGTCGGCGACCTCCAGTTCGAAAGAGGAAAACTCCCGTTCCGTCTCCAGGAAGACGTCGCCGTAGGTCTGGAAATCGGGGCTCTGAGGATCGTTGAAGGCCAGATCGTAGACGCTGTCGACACCCTGGACATAGAGGGCCAAGCGTTCCAACCCATAGGTGATTTCACCGGCGACGGGAAAGACATCCAGGCCGCCGACCTGCTGGAAATAGGTGTACTGGCTGACCTCCATGCCGTCGCACCACACCTCCCAGCCCAGGCCCCAGGCCCCGACGGTCGGATTTTCCCAGTCGTCCTCGACGAACCGGATGTCGTGCAGGGTCAGGTCGACGCCCACCGCCTCGAGCGAGGCGAGATACAGAGCCTGCATGTCAGCGGGATTGGGCTTGAGGAGGACCTGATACTGGTGGAATTGTCGCAGGCGATTGGGGTTGTCGCCATAGCGGCCGTCGGACGGGCGCCGCGAGGGTTGGACATAGGCCACGCGCCGGGGTTTCGGGCCAAGCGCACCCAGGACGGTGGCGGGGTGAAGCGTTCCGGCCCCTACCTCCATGTCATAGGGTTGCAGGATGATGCATCCCTTGGTCCCCCAATAATCATGGAGTCGCAGGATAATATCCTGAAACGACAAAGGCTTGAACGCGGTCATTGAAAGCACGGGGCGGCCGGCCGGCGGGCCGAAAAAAAGCCGGCGGACCTTAGGGCCCGCCGGCTTGTGCTTCAAGTTCGCGGTAACGTCAGCTGGCGGGAGGCGCCGGGGGCGTGGCCGCCGCCGAGGCGGTGGGCATCGTCACGTCCGAAGGGATCAGCACCTTGTCGACGACCTGGATGTAGCCGTTGGTGGCGTGCACATCGGCCTGGATGATCTTGGCGTCGTTGACCTTCAGGATGTCGCCGCTGCCATCGATCTGAAGCTTACCTTTCTCAACCGTCTCCACCGGACCCTTGGCGCCCTTGATCTTGCTGGAGTCGAGGTTGAGGTGGACGAGGTGATAGGTCAGCACCTTCTGCAGCAGCGCCGCGTTCTTGGTCAGCAACAGCTCATTGAGTTGGCCGCTCGGAAGAGCCTGGAACGCCTCGTCGGTCGGAGCGAACAAGGTCAATTCCGGCGTCGTCTTGAGCGTCCCGCTGAGGTTTGCCGCGTCCAGGGCCTTGACCAGAATCGTGAAATGGCCGGACCCCTGGAGGGTCGAGACGAGGTTGCCGTTGGCCACCACATTGGGCGATCCCGGCGACGCGGGCGAGGCCGGCGCCGCGGGCGACGCCGGAGGCGCGGCCTGGCCAAGGGCCGCCAGCGGGCAGGCGATAAGGCTGGCCGCGGCGGCGGCGATGGTCAGGCGTGAAAACATCCTTTGGAATCCTTGTGTGTGGGTCGGCCCCCCGTGGGCGTCCTCGTTCAATGCAAGCCGTCGCCGGCGTCAATTTCCAGCGGGCGGCGTGCTCTTGCCGCCGTGCGACAGGGGCTTACCGTACTTGGCGCGATTCGCAGGCGTGTCGGGGACCGGAGCATTGGCCACCAGGGTATTGTCGCCGCTTTGGAGAGCGTGAACCTGACCCGGCGGCATCTGGGAAGCGTCCATGGCGGCGCCGGCGGTGTTCGACCCGGCGACGGGCGCCGCGTTGGCGGCGGGGGCTTGATCGCCGGCCGCCGCCGCGGGATCGGGCGCCGGCGCGGGCGGATCCTGCGGAGCGCAGATGGCGAGGGCTGGAATCGAGAGCAGGGCGGTCACGGCCAGGGCGCCGGCGATAGCGTTGTGTCGCATAGTGAAATCCTTGCGTGGGCGGCGTTCGACAAAGGAGCGTCGACGTTCAGTCACTACGCCCGAGGGCAGCCGAGGGTTGCGAGGATCACGACTTCGTGATCGATGGTTTGACGTCACCGGTTCAGAAAAACCAGGATCGCGCCGGCGAAGATCAGGCCGAAACCAATGAGCGTGGTGAGCTTGAGCGGTTCCCCCAGGTAGAATACGGAAAACAGGCAAAAGACGATCAGGGTTATGGCTTCCTGGATCGTCTTCAACTCCGCGGTTGTATAGACATACGAGCCAATCCTGTTCGCGGGCACGGCGAGCATATACTCAGGCGCCGCGATCAGCCAACTGACCAGGATCACGACCGGCAGGGCGATGTTTCGGTGCTTCAGGTGACCGTACCAGGCGAAGGTCATGAACACGTTCGCCACCCCCAGCAACAGGACGGGAGCGAGCCTCGGCCACCAGATTTGCATCGTTCTTCTCGACTTTCCCGCCCGCGCGACTCGCCAAGGCGGCGTATTTTACGCGCGAAAATTCGCGCGGCGGCCTGGCCCCGGAGGCGAAAAGGCCACGCCGAAATCTAGCGGCACGCGGAGTGTGAGGTAAATCTCATTTTCCAAGGGAGGGGATGATGAAAGCCGCGGGATTTCGTCGATGGGCAAGTTTGGCCCTGGCCGCCGTGGCGGCCGGGACGCCGCTTGCCGCCTGGGCCGAGATCGCGCCGGCGTCAACGGCTACGGCCTTCGTCCTCGACAGCGGCGACACGGCGTGGATGCTGACCTCCACGGCCTTGGTCCTGATGATGACCATTCCAGGACTCGCGCTCTTTTATGGCGGCATGGTGCGAGGGAAGAACGTCATCGCCACGGTGGCTCAGTCGTTCGCCATAACCTGCGTGGTGACCTTGGCGTGGTTCATCGTGGGCTATTCCATCGCCTTTGGAACACACCGGGACGCCAACCAGAATCAAATCTGGGGAGGCCTTGGCGATGTGATGCTGAGGAACCTCGCCATCGACAAGCCCTACGCGATAGCGGGAGTGGCCTACGGCGTTCCGGAATACGCCTACATGATGTTTCAGATGACCTTCGCGATCATCACGCCGGCGTTGATCTGCGGGGCCTTCGCCGAACGCTTCAAGTTTTCAGCTCTGCTGTTGTTCACCGCCCTCTGGTCGATCTTCGTCTACGCCCCGATCGCACACTGGGTGTGGGGCGGCGGCTTTCTGGGCGCGCTGGGGGTGATGGACTTCGCCGGCGGAACGGTGGTCCACATCAACGCCGGCGTCGCCGGTCTCGTCTGCGCCTTGGTGCTGGGCAAGCGAAAAGGCCTGGGCGCCGTGAATATGGCGCCGGGCAATCTGGTTTACACGATGATCGGCGCAAGCCTGCTGTGGGTGGGCTGGTTCGGCTTCAATGCCGGCTCCGCGGTGGCCGCCAACGCCCTGGCCGGCGTCGCCATGGCCAACACCCAGATCGCCGCCGCCGCCGCCGCCATGGCCTGGATGGCGGTCGAATGGGTCCACCGCGGGAAACCCACCATGCTGGGAATGGCGTCCGGCGCGGTCGCGGGGCTCGTGGCCGTGACCCCCGCCTCGGGTTGGGTCGAGCCGGCCGGCGCCTTGTGGATCGGCTTGGCCGCCGGCGGGGCCTGCTATTTTGGCGCGGTGGTCCTGAAGACTTGGCTGAAGTACGACGATAGCCTCGACGCCTTCGGAGTCCACGGCGTCGGCGGGTTCGTCGGGGCCATGCTGACCGGGGTCTTCGCCAGCGGCGCCATTGCCAAGCTGCCCGACGGTCACGGGGTCCTGACGCAGTTCTACGGCTGCCTCGGCACGATCGCCTGGACCGCGATCGGAACCTGGCTGATCCTGATGGCGTGCAAGTTCACCACCGGCCTGCGGGTCTCCGAGGATGGCGAGGCGGAGGGCCTGGACATCACCTTGCACGGCGAGACGATACACGACTGACCGCTTGTTCAACCCGGCGGCGGCGAACGGTCGCCGATCCTGCAGCGGCGCACCCACCAGGAAGGGTGATCGCCCTTGAGTTTTTCCGCCAGTCGCTCCGCCTCCGCCTCGCCGGCGCAAAGGCCAAAGCAGGTCGCGCCCGAACCGGACATCCGGGCGATCAGGGTCTCGGGACGGGAGTCGAGTTCAGTGATCACCTCGCCGACAAGGGGCTCAAGGGCCATGGCGGGCGCCTCCAGGTCGTTGCGGCGACCGCGCAGGAAATCCGCGACCGCCTGGGCGGACGCCAGGGCATTGGGAATGACGGGCGCGTCGGCGCGCGGCGTGACACCCGACGCATCGAAAGCGCGATAGACGGCCGCAGTCGACAAGGGCCGGCCAGGATTGACCAGCACCGCGTCCAGAACCGGCGTCCGGGGGGCCGCGCTCAAGATCTCCCCCCTGCCCCGGGCGATCGCGGTGCGCCCGGCGCGGCAGGCGGCGATGTCGGCACCGAGCGCCTCGGCCGCAGCGGCCAGCCGGCCTTCATCCGGGGCCGGCAGCCCCATCGCACGGGCCCAATCGGCGAGCAGGGCCAAGGTGGCGGCCGCGTCGGCCGACCCTCCGCCGAGGCCGGCGGCGACGGGAAGCTGTTTGTCGAGCGTGAGCTTGAACGGTGGCCAGGCGCCGGGCTGGTTTGCGATCACCAGGTCGCGCACCGCCAAAACCAGATTGCCCGGCGCCGAATTCAAGGCGCCGGCGAAAGGGCCTTCGAGGTCAAACCCCATGACCGCGCTCGGTTCGATCCTCACAAAGTCGCCCACATCGGCGAAAGCCATCAGGCTGACGATCGGGTGGTAGCCGTCGGCCGACGCGGGGCCGACATGGAGGAACAAATTGATCTTGGCCGGCGCCAGGCGCTCGAAGGACATGCCTTCTCTTTAGGAGCCGGCGACGATCGCGGGCGACAGGGACCGGTCCAGGCCGCGCTGGAGCTTGTCTTCGGCTTCCGCGCGAAGTTTTGCCGTGGGCGAGAGGGTGAGCACCCGGCGCCATTGGAATTGCGCTTCGACTCTGCGGCCCGCCCGCCAATAGGCGTCGCCCAGATGGTTGTTGACGTCCGGATCGGCGGCTTCGAGAACGACCGCCGCCTCCAGTTTCTCCACGGCCGTCTTGTAGTCGCCCAGGCGGTAGTATCCCCAGCCAAGGGAATCCAGCATGGCCCCGGAACGCGGATTGAGGTCGACCGCCTTTTTCACCATGGCCATGGCCTGGGGCAGCTTCTCGCCGCGGTCGATCCAGGAATAGCCGAGGAAATTGAGCAGTTCCGGCTCGTCGGGCCGCAATTTCAGGGCGGCCGCCAAGTCCCGCTCCGCCTCGGCCCAGCGATCGCTCTGCTGGAAATCGACCGCGCGCATGTAGAGCAGCCGCCAATCGGCGTGGTCGCCCTGGTCGGCGATCAATCGATCGAGCACTTTGACGGAGTCGTCGTACCGCTCATCGGCTCTGAGCAAATCCGCCAGGGCGGTGGCGGCGTCGAGGTTGGCCGGCGCCGCGCCGAACGTCTCGCGCGCGATCCTCAGAGCCGAGTCCTTGTCGCCGGCGGTCTGATAGGTCCAGGCCAGCTTGCCGCGGGCCGCGATATACTGATCGGAGCCGGATTTGGGCATGCGATAGGCGGCCCGGGCCGCGTCGAGGTCGCCGATGTTGGACATGATGTCGCCGACCAGGGTCCAGGCCTCGTCGCGCCCCGGATCGAGGCGCAGGGCGAGGCGCAGATAGGCCAGAGCCATCTCCTGCTGTTTCTGGATGATCAGGATCGTCGCCGGGGCGATGAGCGCCTCGGCCGCTGACTGGCGGATGGACGGCAGGGCCGGCGGCGCCCCATGGGACGCGGCGCGAGCCCGCGCGGCGGTCAAGGCGCCGTCGGCGGGATTGCGCGCCAGGGCCCGGTCATAGATCGCCACGGC
>JBBQGZ010000094.1:0-9295 GCA_038323535.1 Caulobacterales bacterium | reverse complement strand
CATCATCAGCCACCCCGACGCGGGCAAAACCACCCTCACCGAGACCCTGCTCCTGGCCGGTGGGGCGATCCGGGCGGCCGGGGTGGTGCGCGCCCGGGGCGAGCAACGGAGGACGCGATCGGACTGGATGAAGATCGAGCGAGAGCGGGGGATCTCCGTCTCGGTCAGCGCGATGACCTTCGACCACACCGGCCTGATGTTCAATCTGCTCGACACCCCCGGCCACGAGGACTTTTCCGAGGATACCTACCGCACCCTCACCGCCGCCGACACCGCGATCATGGTGCTGGACGCCGCCAAGGGCATCGAGCCGCAGACCCTCAAGCTGTTCGAGGTGTGCCGACTGCGCGACATTCCGATCATCACCTTCATCAACAAGATGGACCGCGAGGCTCAGGACCCCTTCGCCCTGCTGGACGAGATCGCCTCGAAACTCGCCCTGGATCCCGCCCCGCTCTTCTGGCCCGCCGGGTCGGGAAATCGCTTCAAGGGCGTGATCGACCTGCGCCACGATCACTTCCTGCCTTTCCGGCGTCACGGCGAGACCCATCCGGCCGCCGTGGCCCTGGGCGCAAACGCCTTGGCTTCGCACCTGGACCCGGGCGAACTCGAGGAGGCGCTGGAAGGCGCCCTGCTGGTCAAGGAGGCCTCGAAACCGTTCGATCCACAGAGTTTCGTCGAGGGCCACATGACGCCGGTCCTGTTCGGCTCGGCCCTGCGGCGCTTCGGGGTCGATCAGCTGCTCAGCGGGCTGGGCGCCTATGCCCCGGCGCCAGGAATCGTCGCCGCCCGGCGCTCCGGGGACGACATCCACATTGCCCCGGGGGACGACGAGGTTTCCGGCTTCGTGTTCAAGATCCAGGCCAATATGGACCCTAACCACCGCGACCGGATCGCCTTCGTGCGCCTGACCTCCGGGCGTTTCACCCGCGGCATGAAGCTCAAGGTCGAGAACACCGGCCGGCAGATGAGCGTCAACGCCCCGATCCTGTTCTTCGCCTCGGACCGCGAACTGGCCCAGGAGGCGTTCGCCGGCGACGTCATCGGAATCCCCAATCACGGCGTGCTGCGCGTGGGCGACAGCCTTTCCCAGAGCGGGCTCCTGCGCTTCGCCGGCCTGCCCAACTTCGCGCCGGAGATCCTCAGGCGTGTCCGGGTGACCGACCCCCTGAAGGCCAAGCACCTGAAGAAGGCCCTCGAGGGATTGGCGGAGGAAGGCGTCACCCAGCTCTTCCGGCCCCTGATCGGCTCGGACTTCGTGGTCGGCGCGGTGGGTCAGCTGCAGTTCGAGGTCATGGCTGACCGCCTGGGCGGCGAATACGCATTGGACGTGGTGTTCGAGCCCTCCCCTTACGCCGAGGCCCGCTGGTTGACCGGGGCCAAGTCCGACCTCGAGGATTTCGCCGGCAAGCATCGCACCGCCATGGCCACCGACATCGACGGCGAAACTGTCTTCCTGGCCAAGTCGGCTTGGGAGATCGGCTACCTCTCGGAACGCTTTCCGAAGGTGTCGTTCGAACGGACGAGGGAGAGGGGATAGATGCCGCGCGCTGGCGGGCAATTTCCTCCCTCCTCATGAAGGGAAGGGAGGCCGTCTATGGCTCTCCGCCGACTGAGTTGGGCGCGCCGGCGGCGGACGCGATGCAGCTTTCGCCTCTGATCCCGGGCGCCGACGCCATCGAGGAGATCCCCAACGCCTCTCTTTCCCGCGTCGTCGTGGTCGCCCCGCCCGGGACCCTCGAGCGCCGCTTCGTCCTCGCTCACGCCCTTCGCGCCCTGACCCCAGGCGGCGAACTGGTCGCCCTGGCGCCCAAGGACAAGGGCGGCGCGCGCCTTAGAAAGGAGCTGGGGACCTTCGGCTGCATGGTCCAGGAAACCGCGCGGCGGCATCACCGGATATGCTTCGGCCGCCGACCGGCGGAGCCGCTCGGCCTCGACGCGGCGATCACCGAAGGGACACTCCAGATTGTCCCCTCCCTCGGCCTGTGGTCGCAGCCGGGCCTCTTCGCCTGGGATCGGCTCGACCCCGGCAGCGCACTGCTCATCGAACCCCCGCCCAGTTTCGCCGGGCGCGGCGCCGATCTGGGTTGCGGCCTGGGCATACTGGCCCGCGCCGTCCTGGCCTCGCCGGCGGTGACCGCGCTCGCCCTTGTCGACCTCGACCGGCGCGCGATCGACGCGGCGCGCCGCAACATCGACGATCCCCGCGCCAGTTTCCTCCAGCATGACCTGCGCCGCCCCGCGCCCGGCCTCGTCGATCTGGATTTCGTGATCATGAACCCGCCTTTCCATGAGGGTGGAAGGGACGACAAGGCCCTGGGCCAGGCTTTCGTCGCCGCCGCCGCGGCCATGCTGAAGAAGGGCGGGGTGTGCCGTTTTGTGGCCAACGTCGCCCTGCCCTACGAGGCGGCGCTGGCGCGTGATTTTTCCAGCGTGGCGCTCCTCGACCGCTCGCGCGGCTACAAGGTCTATGAGGCGCGCCGGTGAGCAAGCCCGCGACCGCGCGCCTGGACCGCCTTCTGGCCAATCTCGGGTACGGCTCGCGCCGCGAGGTTCAGAGCTTGATCGGGGCCGGCCTTGTGGTGTTCGACGGCGAGACCCTGCGCGACGCCGGCTGGAAGCTGCCGGTCACGCCCGACTTGCCTGAGCGGATGCGCGTCCAAGGCGCCCCCCTCGATCCGCCCGCGCCGCTGACCCTGATGCTGCACAAGCCCCTGGGCGTGGTCTGCTCCCACCGCGAGGCCGGGCGCAGCCTCTATGAGCTCCTCCCCGCCCGCTGGCGCGCCCGGGACCCCGTCCTCTCCAGCATCGGGCGCCTGGACGCGGACACCACCGGCCTGCTGCTGATCACCGACGATGGGGCCCTGCTCCACCGGATCATCTCGCCGCGCAACCATGTGGGAAAACGCTACCACGTCACCCTGGACCGCCCCCTGAAGGGCGACGAGGCCGCTCTCTTCTCCGCCGGAACCCTGGTGCTGGAAGGAGACTCCGCGCCGCTCGCCCCCGCCGAGCTTCAACCGCTCTCACCCACCACCGCCCACCTCACCATCACCGAAGGCCGCTACCATCAGGTGCGCCGGATGTTCGCCGCCGCGGGCAACCGCGTGGTGGCGCTTCACCGCGACCGCATCGGGGCGTTGGACCTGCCGGGGGATTTGGCGCCGGGGGCTTTTCGCAGGCTCGGCGACGCGGAGCGGGCGGCCGTGTTGGATCGAGACTGGCCCTGACGTGATCCTTCAGGGCCCGGTCGCCCAGTTCTCGACCGTGAGGCCGGGAATGTCCCGGAAATCGGTGAGATTGTCGGTGACGAGAACGGACGCGGTGCTGATGGCGTGCGCCGCGATCATGCGGTCGTAGTCCCGTCCCTTGACCCAGCCACAGCGAGCGATGATCTGGCCATAGGCGTGGGCCGCCGCCGCGTCGAACGGCAGAACCGGAATATCTCGCAGGAGCAGTTCAAGCCGTGGCAGCCGCAAAGCCGTGTGCGCCGGCAATTTGTATAGGCCCCGCTGCAATTCCAAGAGACTGAGAACGGAAAGCACAACGGCGCCGTCATACTCGGCCAGCTTGTCCAGGACGCGATCGGCGCCATCCCGGGCAAGGATGGCGATGTTGGTGTCGATGAGAAACGCCAAGCCTCAGTCCCGAGCCCGATCCGGCACTTCAATGGCCTCGCGCACCTCGATTTCCCGGGGTTTGGGCAGTCGACGCAAGGCCTCGATGGCGTCCTTCAGGCCGCGACGTTGGGGGAAGATCGTAATGACGTCGCCGAGGCGCGTTATGTTCAACTCCAAACCCGTATCGGCATAGGCCAGTTCGGAGGGAATGCGCACGGCTTGGCTGTTGCCGGATTTGAAGACTCTGGTGGTGGGCACAACGTCACCTCGAAAAAGGATTGTGGAGCTCGATACCCGGAATCGTTCCTTGCGTCAATTGTAGTATATACATGGCTAACGGCCGCGCCACCAAGCCAGCGCCCGCCGCTCCAGCCCCTGGAAGACCAGGTGGACACCCGCCGCCATCAAAGAAAGGGCGGCGATGGCGGCGAACATCTTGGCGGTCTGCAGGCGGTTGCCGGCTTCCAGGATGCGCCAGGCCAGGCCCTGGGCACCGCCGGAGCCGGCGACGAACTCGGCCACCACGGCGCCGATGATGGCCAGGCCCGATGCGACCTTGCAGCCTTCAACGATGAAGGGCAGGGCAGAGGGGAGGCGGAGCCTGAAGAGCCGCTGGAGGGGCTTCGCCCCATAGAGGTCGAACAGGCGCTCCAGATCGGGGTCGGCGGAGGTCAAGCCCCGCACGGTACCGGAAAAGATCGGAAAGAAGGCGACGATGGCCGCCAGGGCGACGATCGCGCGGCCGGGATGGTCGACGCCCGTCCAGATCACGATCAGCGGCGCGATGGCCACGATCGGGGTGACCTGCAGCGCCACCGCCAGGGGGCGAACAGCCTGTTCCGCGGCGCGGCTGAGGCTCACCGCCAACGCCAAGCCGCCGCCGAGCACGAAGGCCGCCGCCAGGGCCTCCAGGGCCATGACCAGGGTTCGCCAGGCGGACACGGCCAGGATCGGCGCGTTGCGAGCCAGCGCGACAGCGACCGCGGAAGGCGCCGGAAGCAAATATTGCGGAACATGACTCAGGCGGCAGGCCGCTTCCCAGGCCAACAGCAGTCCGGCAACCAGGGCCAGAGGCGCCGCCGAGAACGAACGAGGCCTCACGCGGCGGGCGCCATGGTATGGGCGAGCCGTTCGGAAACCGCCTCCGCCGTCGATCGGAAGAGCGGCATGGCCCGAAAGCCGGCGGGACGTGGCAGGGGCGCGTCGATGGTTTCCTCGCCGGCCAGGCGGCCCGGGCCGGGGCTCATCACCACCACCCGCCCGGCCATATAGACGGCTTCCTCGACATTGTGGGTGACGAAGACGATCGCCGGGCGGTTTCCCGCCCACAAGGCGAGCACATCATCGGCCAGGGTGCGCCGGGTGATCTCGTCGAGGGCGGCGAACGGCTCGTCGAGCAACAGGACCCTGGGCTCGGTGACCAGGGCGCGGGCCAGGGAGACGCGCATGGCCATGCCGCCCGAGAGTTGAGCCGGGCGCGCCGTCGCCGCTTGCGCCAGCCCGACCCGAGTCAGGGCGGCTTTCGCCTGGCGCGCGGCGTCGGACTTGGAGGCGCCCGCCAGCTCGAACGGCAGGGCGACATTCGCGGTCGCGCTCAGCCACGGCGCCAGGGTGGGGGCCTGGAAGACCACCGAGGTTTGGCCCTTCCCCGCCCACCGGCGCACGACGCCGCGGGCGGGCGTCTCCAGGCCGGCCAGCAGGCGCAGGGCGGTGGATTTGCCGCAACCCGATGGGCCCACGAGGGCCACGATCTCTCCGGACGCGAGAGTGAGGTCGAACGGCCCCAGCGCCCGCCCCCGCCCCGGATAGTCGACCTCGACGGCGATGAGCCTCGCGACCGGATCGGTCACGCGCGAACCCCTCCCTCCCCTTCATGGGAAGGGACAGGCGGCGAAGCCGTCAGGGTGGGGCAGTGGGAGGAAACCCGCGAGGCTGGGAATGCGTCATACTTCCCCACCCCGGCCTTCTGCCGACCCTCTCCATGAAGGGGAGGAAGGAAGCGGGCGGCCACGCCCTACCTCGCCGCCGGTTGTACGAATGCGAGGGTGTACGCCGCCTTATGGTCCAGGGTCTTGGGATAGACGCCCTGGTCGGAGGCGACCTTGAAGAAGGCCGTCCAGCGCCGGTCGGTCATCACGCCCAGGTCGCCGCTCGCGGCGTCGCCGGAATCGACGATACCGTTCGCGCGCATCTTCTCGCGCGCCTGGGCCAGGACGTCCGCGCCCATTTCCGGATTGTCCTTGAGGATCAGGGCGTCGCCGGGTTTTGGATCACCATGAAGATAGGCCTTCCAGCCCGCAGCCGAGGCCTCGACGAAGGCGCGCACCGCGGCGGGATTGGCCTTGATGAGCCGGTCCGAGGACAGCACCATGGCGGCGTAACCGGGATAGCCTTCGTCGGCCAGGAGAAAGACGGCCGGCTTCAGATGGGCTTCCTTTTCCAGGGTATAGGGCTCGGAGGTGAGATACCCCTGCTGGACGGTGCGTTTGTCGGCCAGGAACGGGGCGTTGTTGAAATTATATTTTCGCACCTGATCGTCGGTGAAGCCGTACTTGGCTTTCAGCCACACCCAGAAGGCGCTGATCGAGGCGTCGGCCAGCAGGATGGGATGGCCTTTCATATCGGCCAGGGACCGGATGCCCGCGTTCGGGTGAGCGATCAGCACCTGCGGGTCCTTCTGCATGAAAGCCGCCACCGCCCGCACCGGCACATGCTCGGCGGCCAGGTTCATGACGATGAAACTGTTGGAGCCGATGCCCATCTCCACCGCTCCGGAGGCCACCAGCTGAGGCACGTTCACGCCCGGCCCCCCGGGCGTGATGGTCACCGCGAGGCCCCGTTTGGCGTATTCGCCATTGGCCAGCGCTTCGTAGAAGCCGCCCTGCTCGGCCTGCGCCCGCCAGTCGGTGGCGAAGCGGATGGCGGTGCGCCCGGGGGGCGCGGATCCCTCGACGCGGGGCGAGCAGCCGCCGAGCAGAAGCCCGAGCGCGAGAACGGCGAGCGTCGAAATCCTCACCACAACTGGGCTCCCCGTCCAAGAAGGCGGGACGTTAGGCTGGGCGCACGGTCAAGCCAAGGGTAGCGAGGGCCTGGTGGAGACCAGGATGTTTTGATGGCCGAATCGAGCGAGAGGGCGGCAATCCAGGTCGCCCCGAACGCCGCCCTCCCACCCAAGTCCTTTCGGACTTGTGTCATCGGATCCAGACCTTGGCCGCTTGGGTCCAGGTCGCCCCTTCGCCGTACGCCTCGGTCCTGCGTCCGCTCCCAAGCTGTCAGGTTGCCCTGACGGCGTGACGGGCTGCGAATGCTTCCGGCGTCTCTCTCTTTAGGTTTCCCCAAGAGGTCAAAGCCGCCGGCTCCTCCGACAAGCCGAAGACTGCGCCCGCGGCCGGGCGCGGACAAGACCCTCGGCGGCGGGCCTGTGCGCGGCGGTGGGCGTGGCGGTGACTAAGCTGTGGATAGTTCGGTGAATCGTCCAAAATATCACGCCCGATCAAAGCGTCAGACAATCCCCAGGAATTCAGGATCCACCCCGCGCCAGGCTTTCTCGTCGCTCTTCGAGAGCCAGCCATGCCTCCTCGGTCGCCGCCAACTCCGCCCTCGCGGTGGAAAGGTCGCTCGAGGCGCGGGCGAATTCTTCGGCGTCGCGGACATAGAGGGCGGAGTCGGCCAAGACCTGCTCCAGTCGCGCGATCGTGGCCGTCAGCCCACCCATCGCCGCCTCCAGTTCGGCGAGCCGACGCCCGTCGCCATAGGAGAGCCTGGCGGGCGACGTGACCGGGCGAGGCGAGGCGCTTCGGGCCGTTCTCGCGCCCGAGGACGGCGGCGGATCCAGGAACCCGGGCGCTTGGCTGACGAAATCCGACCAGCCGCCCGCCGTCTCCATCGCCCTTCCCTGGCCGTCGAGGGCGATCGTCGAGGTGGCCAGGCGGTCGATGAAGTCGCGGTCGTGGCTGACCAGGATCAAGGTTCCGGCGTAGTCGGCCAGCATCTCTTCCAGGAGATCGAGGGTTTGCATGTCCAGGTCGTTGGTCGGTTCGTCGAGAACCAGGAGATTGGACGGCGTCGCCAGGGCTCGGGCCAGCAGCAGGCGGTTACGCTCGCCGCCGGACAGGCTGGCGACCGGCTGCCGAAGCTGGTCGTCGCGAAACAGAAAATCGCGGGCGTAGGCGGCCACATGGCGCGGGGAGCCCTGCACCATCACCTGATCACCCCCTTGCGAGGCCAAGGCCTGGGTGAGCGTCATGTTCGCGACGAGGTCCGCCCGCGCCTGATCCACATAGGCGACCTGAAGGTTCGATCCGAGGCGCACCTGTCCGGTGTCGGGAGCAACCTCGCCCATGAGGATCCGGACCAGGGTGGTCTTGCCCGCGCCGTTGGGGCCCACCACGGCGACGCGATCGCCCCTAAGGACGCGGGTGGAAAAATTCGTGATCAGGGTGCGCGGGCCGTAGGCCTTGAAAACGGCCCTCGCCTCGATCACCCGCCGGCCCGACAACGGGGCCGCGCTGGCCGTAACGCTCATTTCACCCCGAGCCAGGCGCAAGCGCTCCGCCTTTTCGCCTCGAAGTGACGCCAGCCGCCGGCGCCGACCCTCGTTGCGCGCCCGGCGGGCGGTGACCCCGTGGGTCATCCAATGCTCTTCGCGCTCGATGGACTTGTTCAGGCGGCGCGCCTCCTCGGCCTCGGTCGCCGCGATGGCCTCCGCCCAGGCCTCGAACTTAGCGAACCCGGCGTCCAGCCGGCGGACGCGCCGCGTCTCGAGCCAGAAACAGCGGGTCGTCACTCTCTCCAAAAAAGCGCGGTCGTGGCTGACGATCAGAACCGCGGCGCGGCTTCGCGCCAGACGCGCTTCGAGGCGCTGAATGGCCAGAATGTCCAGGTGATTGGTCGGTTCGTCGAGCAGCAGGACGTCGGGCGCTCCGGCGAAGGCGCGGGCCAGAGACGCTCGGCGGGCCTCGCCGCCCGACAGGCCCGCCGTCGGCCGGCCCGGATCGAGACCGAAGGAGGCCAGGGTCGCTTCGGCTTCGTGCCGCGCCGCGCCGCCGGCGGCCACATAGGCCCAAAGGGCGTCTCCCTCGATCAACGGCTCCTGAGTTGCGAGCCCGATCTTGAGGCCCGGCATCGCGATCCGCTCTCCAAAATCCACGCCGGCCGACCCGGCGAGGATCCGCAGGAGGGTGGATTTGCCCGCCCCGTTGCGCCCTACCAGACAGGCGCGCATCCGCGCTTCGAGGCCGAGGTCCACGCCGTCGAACAGCGCCCGTCGCCCGTCGGTGAGGCGAACGTCTCGGAGCGCGAGGACCGGAACGGCCATGGTCGGAGGCAAGTCCATTTAGCTATCGGCGGAAGCCGATGGGGTTTAGGACGGCGCCATCATGGTGACGAGGCCCTTTTGGGAGACCAAATCCTTGAGCGAGATGAGCGTCGCCGAGTGGGAGAGTCTTTGCGACGGCTGCGGGCTCTGCTGCCTGGTCCGCTTCGAGGACGAGGATACCGGCGACATCGTTCCGACCCGGGTCGCCTGCCGCCTGTTCGACTCGGAGGCCTGTCGCTGCACGAACTATGGCGAACGCCGCCGCCACGTCCCCGACTGCATCCAGCTGACCCCGCACAACATCGACACCCTGCCCTGGATGCCGGCGAGCTGCGCCTACCGCCGCCTGCACGAAGGC
>JBBQGZ010000093.1:0-9358 GCA_038323535.1 Caulobacterales bacterium | reverse complement strand
CATGGGAGGGTGAGGGGTTGCCCGGCTGGGGGATTTCCCTCCATGTTTCAGCGCCTTGACGCAAGCGGCGGCTTAAATCGGAGGGCGGGTAACCCCTCACCCTCCCACGCCCGAAGAGGGCGCGGGCCCCTCCCTCTCCCTTCGGGAGAGGTGTTCCGTGGCCGACCTTTCAAAGCCGCGCCGCGACACCGAATGGGAGATGCGTGCATGCCGCGGCCCGGAGGGAGAGGGAGGGTTCGTGGGCCTCCCCGCGTAGAAGATCCCGAGCGACCGTCCTTAAGGGTGAGCCGATGACAGACGATGATATCCAAGCCTTTCTCCACCGCGCGCCGGACCGTTCGCTCGTCGGCCTCGAAGGGGCTGTCTGGCGAGAAGTGGCGCGGCGGGAGGCGGCCGATCGCGGGGCCCTCGCCGTTGTCGTCCTCCAGGGCGGCGCCTTGGTCCTCGCCTTGCTCGCCGGTTTGTCGTGGGGCGCCATGAGCGCGAACTCCCGGGCCGAGCCCAAGGGATTCGGCGTATTCTCCCCGCGCATGGCCCTGGCGCCGTCCACGCGCCTGATCGGAACCGGCGGGTGAGCCGCCAGATCGGCCTGACCTTGGCGTTGATCGTCGTGACCGCGCTGGCGGGCGTCGCCGGCGGCTGGCTCGGCGCCCGCTACGGCCTGGCGCGTGCGCGGGCGGCGCCCGGCCTCGACCAGATGCTGCACCGAGACCTCCATCTGAGCGCATCGCAGGACCATCGGATCGCGACGCTCGAAGCCGGCTTCGCGGTGCGCCGCGGCGCGCTCGACGCCGAGATGCGCGCCGCCAACCGCGACCTCGCCCGCGCCATCGCCGTCGAGCATGCCTATGGCCCCGACGCCGAGCGCGCCATCGGCCGTTTCCACGTGGCCATGGGTGAGCTTCAAAAGCAGACCGTCGTCCATGTCATGGCGATGCGCCGGGTTCTCACCCCCGAGCAGGCAGCCCGTTTCGATGCCACCGTCACCCGAACCCTGGCGTCCGACGCTCCGTGACGGGAGAGGCCGACGAAGCTCTCGCGAAGAAGGCGGCACGGGGCGACAGGCAGGCGTTCGAGGCTCTGGTCCGCCGCCACAAGGCCGGCCTCTACGGTTTCGCGCGCCGCTACGTCGGGGACGCCGACGACGCGTATGATATCGTCCAGGAGAGCTTCGTCGCCGCTTGGCGGGCGCTGGGGCGCTTCGATCCAAAGCGCTCCTTCGCGACTTGGCTGAAAGCGATCACCCTCAACAAGTGCCGCGACCTGGGGCGGCGGGCGCGGACGCGGCGGCTGTTTCTTCGCACCTTGGCCGCGGCGCCGGCGGAACCCGTGGCGGTCGAGCAGGATCGCGACGCCGCTCGGCGCGCCGAGCGGCTCGACCGCGCCGTCGCGGCCCTGCCCGCCCGGTACAAGGAACCCCTGCTGCTGACGACCGTTGGCGGAATGTCGCACAAGGAGGCGGGTCGGATGCTCGGCGTCAGCGCCAAGTCGGTGGAAATGCGACTCTACCGAGGGCGGCGCAAGCTACTCGAACTTTTGGGCGAGACAGAGGGATAGACGCCCGCCTCGCGTATCTTAAGGCGAATTCCCGCAAAGCCAGCGTTGCAAACGAATGCCTTTCAGACCGGCGTCTCGTCCCGACCTCGAACTCGCCCGCGATCGGCGGCGTTTCGTCCAGGGCCTAGCCTTGGTCGGAGGGGCGGCCCTCCTCGGCCTCCCCGCCTGGGCTCGCGCCATGGCGCCGGCGGTGAGCGAGACCCTGACCGGGAACACCTTCGACCTCTCCATCGGCGAGCGGCCGGTCAACATCACCGGCCGGACGCGCATGGCGACGGCGGTGAACGGGCTCATGCCCGGACCGACCCTTCGGTTCAAGGAGGGGGAGACGGTAATCGTTAAGGTCGCCAACCGCTTGAGCGAACCCACTTCGATCCACTGGCACGGCCTACGCCTGCCGGCGGATATGGACGGCGTCCCCGGCCTTTCGTTCCGGGGTATCATGCCGGGGCAGACCTTCACCTACCGCTTCCCGATCACCCAAGGCGGCACCTACTGGTATCACAGCCACTCGGGGATGCAGGAACAGACCGGCCTGATCGGCGCGCTCGTCCTGGAGCCGAAGTCGCCGCCGCCCTACGCCTGGGACCGCGACTACGTCGTCATGCTGTCCGACTGGACCGACGAGGATCCGATGACCGTCATCGGCAACCTCAAGCAGCAAGGAAACTATTACAACTTCCACCAGCGGACCTTGGGGACCTTCGCCGACGACGTGAAGCGCAAGGGCTTCAAGGCGACCTGGGCCGACTGGACGATGTGGGGCGCCATGCGCATGAGCCCCACCGACATCATGGATGTCACCGGCGCCACCTACACCTTCCTGGTCAACGGCCGGCCGCCGGCGGCCAACTGGACGGGCCTCTTCAAGCCCGGCGAGCGGATCCGGCTGCGGTTCATCAACGGATCGTCGATGTCGACCTTCGACGTGCGGATACCGGGCCTGTTCCTGAACGTGGTGGCGGCGGACGGAACCGACGTGGACCCGGTGATGGTCGAGGAGTTCCGCATCGGCGTGGCGGAAACCTACGACGTGATCGTCGAGCCGAAGGATCGCGCCTACACCGTCTTCGCCCAGGCCCAGGACCGCACCGGCTATGCGCGCGGGACCCTCAGCCCCCGCCCCGGCCTCATCGCCGCCATCCCGCCTATGGACCCTCGGCCGATGCGGACCATGACCGACATGGGCATGGCCGGGATGGGGGGCATGGCCGGGATGAAGGGCCAGATGCAAGGCATGCCGGACATGAAGATGTCCGGCAAGGGCGCCGCGGAAATGCCCGGCATGGACATGGGCGGAATGGAGATGGCGACGCCGGCGCCCAAGGGCGGGATGTCGATGAAGGGCGGCCCCATGGCGGCCTCGGCCAAATCGGCCGCGGCCCCGATCATGGTCAACGCCGACGGGGTCGATCCCAAGCGCCTCAAGGGACAGCCCATGGTCGACAACGTGGCCATGGAGACGCAAAGCCGCCAGGATGAAGCGGGAGACGGCCTGGACCATTCGGACCGCCGCGTCCTGGTCTACAGCGACCTCAAGGCCCTTCGGCCGGATACGGACATTCGCCCGCCGGCGCGCGAGATCGAGCTCCACCTCACCGGCAACATGGAGCGCTGGACCTGGGGGTTCGACGGCAAGAAGTTCTCGGGGTCTTCGCCCATAGGCGTCAAGCTCGGCGAGCGCGTGCGCTTCGTGCTGATCAACGACACCATGATGGAGCACCCCATCCACCTGCACGGCTTCCTGTTTTCCCTGGAGAACGGCCAGGGCGGCAAGGCGCCCTTGAAACACACCGTCAACGTGAAGCCCGGCGAGCGGGTGGGCCTCGTCTTCACCGCCGACACACCCGGGCACTGGGCGTTCCACTGCCATCTGCTCTATCACATGGAAAGCGGCATGTTCCGCACCGTGGTGGTGGCGTGAGGGCTTCCCGGTGGGGGTCGGCCGCGGTCGGGGCCGTCGCGGTCATGGCGGCCGGCGCCGCGCACGGCCAGACGGCCGGCGCCGATCCGAACGATCCCGCCCCGTTCGGGCCTCCCGTCGATGACCGGCATGTCTGGGTTCACGGCATTCTCGACCAGTTCGAAGCCCGGATCCGGGGCGGCGACACCGGCCTGCGCTGGGACGGCGAAGCCTGGGCGGGGCCCGACGAGTGGCGGGTATGGCTCAAGAGCGAGGGCGAGCTCGCCCGCGGCCGGGTCGGCGACGGCCAGACCGAGGCCTTCTTCAGCAAGCCGATCTCGACCTATTTCGATGTTCAGGTCGGTGGGCGGTACGATCTCGACTCCGCGCCCGGCCGGGGCTGGGCGGCGCTCGGCATCGAGGGCCTCGCGCCGGGCTTCTTCAAGGTCGCGGCCACGGCCTACGCCGGCGACCATGGCCTCGCCGGCAAGGTCAAGGCCTCCTATGACCAGCTCATCACCAACCGGCTGATTCTTCAGCCGGAGGCGGAGATCAATCTCTATAGCCAGGACGATCCGGCGCGGGATATCGGCTCGGGCCTCTCCGATCTCGATGCCGGCCTGCGCCTGCGTTACGAGATCACCCGTAAATTCGCCCCCTATGTAGGCGTCACCTGGAAGCAAAAATTCGGCCGGACGGCCGAACTCGTGCGGGCCGCCGGCGAGCGGAGCGCCGACGTGAGGCTGACTCTCGGCGCCCGCGCCTGGTTCTAGGCGCGCCAGGCTGGCCCGCCACCGGCGATGAACGGAAGCCCGCCCGGCGCGTTCCACCCCCATTCATGCGCGATCGATCAAGACACCATTGCGCCCGCGCCGCTCCGGCCCGGCGCCCAAGGAGACCGATATGAAATATCTCTTGGCCGCCGCGGCGGCGCTCTGCCTGACCGGCGGCGCCGCCATGGCGCAGGCCGGCCGGCCCTACGACCAGGGTTATGGCCCCGATCGGGGCGCCTACGACCAGGGGTACGGTCCAGATCAAGGCGCGCCGCGCTATGGCGATGAAGGCCCCGTTGATCGCGGCTACCCGTCCTACGACCGCAATGCGAACTCCGGCTATGGAGACCAGGCGCCCTACTCCGGGGACGGCCAATCCTACGGCGCCGGCGATCCGTCCTACGGGAACGGCCAAGCCTATGGGCAAGACCCGACCAATCCAAGCGGCAATTATCAGGCCTACGGCGGCGCCCAGCCCTATCCCGTTTCCCCGCCGTCCTATGCGGGCTACGGCGCCTATGGCTATCACCGACCCTTTATCGGCCGCTACATCGCCCCCCGCGGGCCGCGAGTGGGATTCTTTCGGGGCTGGCGTCGCCCGGCCCATCACGTCGCGCGTTTCCACGTCGGTCGAGGGCGTTCTTTCGTCGGCCGCGGACGCCACGTCGGCCGCCGATAGCCCATCGACGACGGTCCAAGGATCGCGCCTGTTCGGTGATCGCGAGAGCCCCTGGGTCGCCGAGCGGCGATCCGGGGGTTCGCGGCGCCCGTCCGCATGACCGCCGTTGAAGGAACATTCGAGGGCGCCCGCGCCCTCACGCGTATCCCTTCCAATCGCGATTCGCGGGGCCAAGGGGGTACATCCCCAAGGCCCGGATCATCCCGATGGGAGCGGACCATGACCGAACGAGGCTCCCCCCGTCCTCGCCGTCACCTGCGCAGTTGGCCGTTTGTCGGCGTGGCCGCGCTGCTGATCGGCGGGTTCGTCGGCGCCGTCGTCTATGTCGGAGTCTACGACATCGGGGCCGACGCCCCTCATACGCCGCCGATCCACTGGCTGATCGAGACCCTGCGGGACCGCTCAATCGCGTCGCGGGCGCGCGGCATCCGCATGCCTGCCGACCTCGCCGATCCCAAACGCGTGGCGACCGGCGCGGGCCTCTACGCCGAGATGTGCAGCGGCTGCCACCTGGCCCCCGGCATGGAGAAGACCGAGATCAGCCAGGGCCTTTATCCGCCGGCGCCTGAGCTGAGCCGGGGGCTTCCACACTCCCCCGCCGAGGAGTTCTGGATGATCAAGCACGGCGTCAAGCTAACCGCCATGCCGGCCTGGGGGCGCACGCACAGCGACGCGCTGATGTGGGACATGGTCGCCTTCGTCCGCAAGCTGCCCTCGCTGTCGCCGGCGCAATACCAAGCCATCGTCAAGAGCGTGCCTCAGGATCACGACGCCATCATGCGCGCCATGCCGGGCATGGGGCGCGGCGAACGTCCCCCATGAAACTTCAAAAACCAGACGCGGCCGGCGCGATCTTCACCTGCCCCATGCATCCCCAGATCCGGCAGGTTGGGCCGGGGTCCTGCCCGATCTGCGGCATGGCCCTGGAGCCTGTGGCGCCCGCGGCCGCGGCGGCGCCGAACCGCGAGCTTTCCGACATGACCCGCCGATTCTGGATCGGGCTGGCGCTGACGGCGCCGGTGTTCCTCCTGGAGATGGGCGGCCACATACCGGGGCTCGGCCTGCATCGCTTCGTGGCGCCCCGGATGGCGACCTGGATCGAACTCGTATTGGCCACGCCGGTGGTGCTGTGGGCGGGCCTGCCGTTCTTCCAGCGCGGCTGGGCCTCCGTGGTCAACCGCAGCTTGAACATGTTCAGCCTGATCGCGCTGGGAACCGGCGCGGCCTATGTCTACAGCGTCGTCGCGACCTTGGCGCCGGGGATCTTTCCCGCCGGCTTCCGGGGCATGGGGGGCGTGGTCGCGGTCTATTTCGAGGCGGCGGCGGTTATCACCGTCCTGGTCCTGCTGGGCCAGGTGCTGGAACTGAGGGCCCGCGAAGCGACCGGTGGCGCTTTGCGCGCCCTTCTGAACCTCGCGCCCAGGACCGCGCGACGCATCCGGGAAGGCGGCGAAGACGAAGACATAGCGTTGGACCTGGTGCGGGTCGGCGACGTCCTGCGGGTGCGGCCGGGCGACGGGGTTCCCGTGGACGGCGAGGTGGTCGGGGGCCAGAGCGCCGTGGACGAATCCATGATCACCGGAGAATCCATGCCCGTGGCCAAGGCGGCCGGGGACCGGCTGATCGGTGGCACGGTGAACGGGACCGGCGCCTTGATCATGCGGGCCGACAAGGTCGGCGCCGAGACCCTTCTGGCCCAGATCGTCGCCATGGTCGCGCTGGCCCAGCGCAGTCGCGCGCCCATCCAGCGCTTGGCCGACGTCGTGGCGGGCTGGTTCACGCCCGCGGTGCTGGCGGTCGCGGTCCTGGCCTTCGGGGCCTGGGCGATCTGGGGGCCGCCGCCGGCTCTGGCCTATGGCCTGATCGCGGCCGTCAGCGTACTGATCATCGCCTGCCCGTGCGCTCTGGGGCTGGCGACGCCGATGAGTATCGGGGTGGGAGTGGGGAAGGGCGCGGGCGCGGGCATATTGATCAAGTCCGCCCAGGCGTTGGAACGCCTGGAAAAGGTCGACACCCTGGTCATCGACAAGACCGGGACCTTGACCGAGGGCCGGCCGAAGGTCACCGCGATCATCCCGGCGGCCGGCATGACCGAGGCCGAGGCGCTGACCCTGGCCGCCGGCCTGGAGCGATCCAGCGAGCATCCACTGGCGGCCGCGATCCTGGACGCCGCGCGGGAGGCCGGAGCCGCCATCGAGGATGCCGCCGACTTCGTCTCCCTGACCGGCAAGGGCGTCACCGGGGTGGTGGCCGGCCGCGCCGCCGCCGTCGGCAATGCAGCGCTGATGGAAGAGCTCGGCGTCCCGCTCGCGGATCTCGCGGCCCGCGCCGAAGCTCTGCGCGGCGACGGGGCCACCGCCCTCTTTCTGGCCATCGACGGCCGGCCCGCCGCCGTGATCGCCATCGCCGACCCGGTCAAGGCGTCCAGCCGCCCGGCGCTGGACGCCCTTCGCGCGGCCGGCCTGCGCATCGTCATGCTGACCGGCGACAACCGCACCACGGCCTGGGCGGTGGCGCGGGGCCTGGGCATCGAGGAAGTCGAGGCGGAGGTTCTGCCGCAAGACAAGCACGGCGTTGTCGCCAGACTTAAGTCCGAGGGCCGGATCGTCGCCATGGCCGGCGACGGGGTGAACGACGCCCCAGCTCTCGCCGAGGCCGACGTCGGCATCGCCATGGGAACCGGGACCGAGGTGGCGATCCAGAGCGCTGGCGTCACCCTGCTGGGGGGCGACCTTGCGGGCATCGCGCGGGCGCGGCGCCTCAGCCGCCTGACCATGCGCAACATCCGCCAGAACCTGGTCTTCGCCTTCGCCTACAACGCTATCGGCATCCCGGTCGCCGCCGGCGTGCTCTATCCCGCCTTCGGCCTTCTGCTCAGCCCGATGGTCGCCGCCCTGGCGATGTCGCTCAGCTCCGTCTCGGTGATCGCCAACGCCCTGCGCCTGCGGAGCGCCAGGCTTTAGGGCGCGGGCCGCCGCTGAATCACCTTGGTCGTTTCTCCCCTCACCGTCACCCCGGACGGCAGCGAAGCAAAGCGCAGCGACGATCCGGGGTCCAGGGGACCGGGCGAGCCGTTTGCCGTGGCGGTCGCTTGGCCCCGTCGCCTGGGTCCCGGCTCTCTGCTCCGCTGCGCTCCGCGACGGCCGGGATGACGGTGATTGTTGGTGGGACGGCGGGTGGATCATCTCGTCCACCGAAGGCTTTAGCTCGCGCGACCGCCCCAATCATCCCCGACTCCGGCGTCGGCGGCGCAGCAGCAGATAGCCGGCCGGCACGACCAGCATGGAGAGCAAGGGCGCGGTGAGCATGCCGCCGATCATCGGCGCGGCGATACGGCTCATCACCTCCGAACCGGTTCCGTGGCCCAGGAGGATCGGCGCCAGCCCGGCGAGGATCACCGCCACGGTCATCGCCTTGGGCCGCACCCGAAGGACGGCGCCGTCGCGCACGGCGCTTTCGACCTCGGCGTCGGTGGGGTCGTCGCCCCGCGCCGCCAGGGCGTGCTTCAGATAGATCAGCATCACCACGCCGAACTCGGCCGACAGCCCGGCCAGGGCGATGAAGCCGACCGCCGTGGCGACCGACTGCCGGTAGCCCAGAAGATAGAGCGTCCACACGCCCCCGGTGAGCGCGAAAGGCAGGGTGAGCATGATCAGGGCGGCTTCGTCCAACCGGCGGAAGATCAGGTATAGGAGCCCGAAGATGATCAGCAGGGTGGCCGGCACGACCAGCTTCAGCCTGGCCACGGCGTGCTGGAGATATTTGAACTGCCCGGTGTAGGCGATGCTGACGCCGCTGGAGAGCTTGACGTCGCGGTCCACCGCGCGTTGCAGATCGCGGACCACGGAGGTCAGGGCGCGCCCCCGGGTGTCGATATAGACCCAGGTGGTCGGCCGCCCGTTCTCGCTGCGCAGGGTCGAGGGCCCGTCGCCGATGCCGATTTCGGCCACGGCCCCTAGCGTGATCTGCTGCAGTGTGGGAGTGAGGATCGGCAGGGCGCGCAGTTTTTCCAGGCTGTCGCGCATTTCGCGCGGATAGCGGACGCTGATCGGATAGCGCGCCAGGCCCTCCACGGTCTGGCCGACGGCCTCGCCCCCGACCGCGCCGGAGACCACCGACTGCACATCGGCGATGTCGAGCCCGTAGCGGGCCGCCGCCGCCCGGTCGATGGCCACATTGATGTAGCGCCCGCCGCTCAGGCGTTCGGCCAGGGCCGAACTGACCCCGGGCACGGTCCTGGCCGCCGTCTCCACCTCGCGTCCGATGCGGTCGAGCTGGGCCAGATCGTCGCCGGAGATCTTGACCCCGATCGGGCTCTTGATGCCAGTCGCCAGCATGTCGATGCGGTTGCGGATCGGCTGCACCCAGATCGCCGCGAGGCCCGGGATCTTCACCCGGCGGTCCAGTTCCTCCACCAGCTTGTCCGGCGTCATGCCGGGGCGCCAC
>JBBQGZ010000092.1:0-9437 GCA_038323535.1 Caulobacterales bacterium | reverse complement strand
CTGCGCGATTGCGCGCGCCTGCTGGCGCCGGGCGGGCTGATGATCGTCGCCACCCTCAATCGCACCCTCAAGTCCCTGGCCCTGGCCAAGATCGGCGCCGAATACGTCCTGCGCTGGTTGCCGGCCGGCACGCACGATTGGCGCAAATTCATCACGCCCGCCGAATTGCGCGGCTTCCTGGCCGGCCAGGATCTCGAGGTCGCGGGCCCCTTCGGCGTCGCCTTCGATCCGCTGGCCGGACGGTGGTCACAGTCCTCCGACAGCCAGGTCAACTATATGATGGCGATCGTCCCTCTGGCGTCTTGACCCTGCGGGCGACCCGGCGGTTGTTGTAAACCGAACACACACGACACTATTGATCCGCCGTCACACCCTTTTCGCCTCCCGAGCCGGCGATGATGTTCGAACCGTGGCGGCCAAGCCCTCGTAGCGCCCACTTTCGGGGCGCCTCTCCCGCTCAGTTTCACTGTAGCAGGAGTACCCTTGACATGAATAAGCGTTCGGCTGTCCGCCTCACCCTCGCCGCCGCCGCGGCGGTCGCGATTCCGATCTGCGCCCTGGCGCAGGATTTCACCCCGATCGGCGACCGCATCGTGAGCGATCCGGCCTATCTGCCCCTCCACGGCCAGTTCTTCGGCGATACCGGCTATGCCTATGATCGCACCGATGGCCATGAATTCGACGCCGCGGGGACGAACGTGGAGTCCCGCCGCCACACCATCAACCTCGTCCACCAGGCTTTCGCCTATGGCTTGACCGACGATCTGTCGTTCAACGTCGGCGTCGCCTACGATTTTTCCGGACGCACACGGGTGAACGCAGCCGGCGGTGAGCGAACCTTCGATCAGAGCGGCTTCGAGGATCCCACCTTCGGGCTAACTTGGCGCGCGATCGACGAGCGCAGCCACCCGGTGAGCCTGGACCTGTTCACCGCCTATTCCCCGGACGTGGTCTCCAGCACGACCGCCAACGGCAGCCAGGACGCGAGCGTCGCCCGAGGAGGCCCGGAGTTCGACGTCGGCGCCGCCCTGGCGCGCGAAACCCGGTTCTTCACCATTCGCGGCGAGGCCAAGGGCCGTTATTTCGGCGTCAGCACCCAGGACAACCTCACGACGGGGGCGACGGTCCGTACCGCCTCCTACTGGGTTCCGTCCTTGGGCGTCGAGACCCAGAGTCGCCTCAACGACCGGCTGTCGGTGAACGTCGGCGCTGACTACAACTTCAACGGTGATCCTCATGTGGTCAACAGCGCAACTGGCGTCGAGCACATCGCCCAGTTGGGCGACTATCAGGACGTCAACGTCGCGTTGAACTACCACTTCGTTCCCAACGCCCTGGTGGGGTCGGTCAACTACCGCCACGAATTTCACGACCGCAACATCAACGTCTTCCCCGCCGATCCGACGGCGAACACGCAGTTCGACCGTGATGGCGACGGTGTCGGCGTGCAGTTGCGGTACGTGTTCAAATAGGCGGCGAAGGGCGGCGGCTGGGGCCGGCCTCGCGGCCGGCCCCTAGTTCACCTCCGTCTTCTTCGGGGGTTCCGGCGGCAGGGGCGCGACCGGGACGCCGTCGGAGATCAGGGCCTTGACCTCGACCGGAGTGGCTTCGCCATAGATGCCGCGATCCTCGGCCTTGCCTTCGTGGATGGAGCGGGCCTCGTCGGCGAAGCGATCACCCACATAGTCGAAATTCGCTTCCACGTGCCGGCGGACATCTCCCATCGCCCGCATCATCATCGCCCGCATCTTGGCGCTCGCCTCCGGCGATTCCACCGCTCGGGTCCCCGACAGGGCCGGGGCCATGATCTGCTTCCTGATCGACTGGGACGCGCAGGACGGGCAGGCGATGAGCCCGCGCGCGGACTGCTCGTCGAAATCGGCCGAGGCCCCGAACCAGCCCTCGAAAGGGTGGCCGTGCTCGCAGATGAGGGCGTAGCGGATCATGGCCCAGAGAACGCCCGCGCGTTGTCCAGAGCCGGTATCGCGCGTCGGGCCTCTCGCACCTCGGCCAAGTCGAGTTCGACCAGAACCACGCCCGGCTCGTCGCCGTCGGCCGCGGCCAGGATCTTGCCCCACGGCGAGATCGCCATCGATCGGCCCCAGGTGGCCCGCCCGTCCTCGTGCGTTCCCCCCTGGGCCGGCGCCAGGACGAAGGATCCGGTCTCGATTGCCCGCGCCCGCAGCAGGACTTCCCAATGGGCGGACCCGGTGGGCCGGGTGAAGGCCGAGGGTACGGTCAGAATTTCGGCCCCGCCGCGGGCCAGCGCCCGGTAGAGGGCGGCGAAACGCAGATCATAGCAGACGGAGAGGCCCAGCGTCGCGCCGGCGGCCTCGGCGACCACCGCCCGGTCGCCCGGCTCGTAGCTGGCGGATTCCCGGTACCGCTCGCCGGTGGGCAGATCGACGTCGAACATATGGATTTTGTCGTAGGTGGCGGCGACTTCGCCGGTGGGGCCGGCCAGCATGGACCGGTTGGCGGCCTTGCCGTCCTCGCGCCTCACCATGGCCGAGCCGATCAACAGCCACACGCCGAGCTCGGCGGCGAGCGCCCGCAAGCCCAGGACGGCTTCGTCGGCCTCCGGCGAGGCCAACACCTCTAACAGCCGGTCCCGACCGCCCTGGAAGAGATTGCTGCTCTCCGGGGTCAGGATCAGATCGGCCCCGCCGGCCGCCGCTTGCCGAATCAGAGGCTCGGCATGGCGCAGGGCGGCGCCTTGCGAGGCGGGTGTGCGCAGCTGGATGAGGCCGACTTTCAAGCCTTACGCCTCGAGCATGGCGTCGAGCTTGCCCAGCCGATCGAGCTCCAGCATCTCGTCGCAGCCGCCGATGTGGGTGTCGCCGACGAAGATCTGCGGGAAGGTGCTGGCGCCCGAGCGGCTGACCATCTCACGCCGCTTGTCCGGATCAAAGCCCGCCTCGATCTCGGTGACGTCGGCGCCTTTTTCCGTCAGCACCGAGAGGGCCTGGGCGCAGAAGCCGCAGAATGGGCGGGTATAGATGATGACTTGGGCCATGGTGTTACTATGGGGCGTCGGCGGAAACACCGACCGGTGACGGTTCTGTCATATAGGGCGCCCCGCCAGTTCTTTCACGCGCGCGATCACCGCGACGTCCACTCCCGCCGCGCCGGCCGCCCTGAGGGCCCGCGCGCAGCCTTCGACCGTCGCCCCGGTGGTCAGAACGTCGTCGATCAGGAGCACCCGGCGCCCCTCGATTCGCGCGCGCCAGCGAGGCCCGATCGCGAAGACGCCGGCGACGTTGCGCCGCCGGCCCGATCCCGACCGGCCGCCCTGGCTCGGCGTCGCGCGCAGGCGAACCAGGGCGTCGGGCAGATAGGGGCGGGACGCCAGGCGCGCCAGGGGCCGGGCGATCTCCGCCGCCTGATTGTAGCGGCGGGCGAGGAGGCGCCAGCGGTGCAGCGGCACGGGAACCACCGCGTCGACCTGGGGCAAGAGATCGGCCGCCGCCCGCGCCAGCCAGCGCGCGAAAAGGCCGGCCAGGTCGGTGCGATCGGCGTGCTTCAATTTCAGGATCAGGCCGCGCGAATGCTCATCGTAGAGACAGGCCGCGCGGGCCCGATCGAAGGCCGGCGCCCTGGCCTGGCAGCCCGCGCAGCGCGCGCCCTCGCCCATGTCATAGTCGAACGGCGCCCCGCAGCCGTCGCAGAACGGCGCCTCGATGAAGGCGATGCGGCTCCAGGCCGCGGGCGAGAGCCCGGCAGACTGGACGCTCGCGGGCGCGCTGGTCCCCTCGTCCAGGGCCCGGGGCGGCAGGATGAGGTCGAGCGTCCGCGCGGCGGCGCCGCGAACGCGCGGCGGCCAGATTGCTCGCGATGGGATTGAACTCACGCACCGCCCCTCTTTCGACCGCCTGTTTTTGCACAGCTTGGCCGGTTGCAGTAGCTCTTTGACAGATCAAATGACCGCCCCGCCCCGCCTGTTCGACCGCGACCTTCACCGCCGCCGGCTCACCCGGGCCTCCCGGAATTTCGGCGCGGCCGGCTTCCTCAAGCGGCGGGCGGCCGGCGACCTGGTGGTTCGGCTCGAATCGGTGAGCCGTCTGTTCGGGGTCGCGATCGACCTGGGCGCGCGCGACGGCGCCTTCGCGCGCGCGCTGGCGGAGAGCGCCGCCGCCGGAAAGATCGGCTTTCTGGTCCAGGCCGACCTCTCCCACGCCATGCTCACGGGCCGGCCGGGCGCGCGGATCGTCGCCGACGAGGAACGCCTGCCGTTTCGCGAAGCCGGCGCCGACCTCATCGTCTCGTCCCTGGCCCTGCACTGGGTCAATGACCTGGTCGGGACCCTGATCCAGATCCGCCGGGCCTTGAAACCCGACGGGCTATTCCTGGCCGCGATCCTGGGGGGCGCCACCCTGACCGAGCTTCGCGGGACCCTGCTCGAAGCCGAGGCGGAGCTTCGCGGCGGCGCCGGCCCGCGCGTCTCGCCCTTCGCCGACGCCGGCGACGCGGCCGGACTCATGCAGCGCGCGGGCTTCGCCCTGCCGGTGGTCGACACCGATCAGGTCACGGTGCGCTACGGCCATCCCCTGAACCTGATGGCTGACCTGCGCCGCATGGGCGAGACCAACGTCCTCGTCGAACGCCCGCCCGCGCCGCTCGGCCGCGCGATCCTGGCGCGCGCCTGCGAAATCTACGTAGCGCGTTTCGGCGGCCCAGGCAGGCGGGTCTCCGCGACCTTCGAGATCATCACCCTGACCGGATGGGCGCCGCACCCGAGCCAACCCCAGCCGCTCAAGCCCGGCTCCGCCGGGATGCGCCTGGCCGACGCCCTGGGCGCGATCGAACGGCCGGCGGGGGAAAAGGCGGGGCGGTAGGCGAGGCTATAGCCAGTCCCGCAACCACGCCACCAGGGGCGCGTCGGCCGGCGGCATGGGGTAGTCGGCCATCCGGTCCGGCTTCACCCAGGCGACCGCCTCATGCTCCCGGGCGGTCACCCGGCCCTCCCATCGCCGGCAGAGGAACAGCGGCATGAGCAGGTGGAACGACGGGTAGGCGTGGCTGGCGAACACGAAGGGCGCCAGGCAGGCGTGGGTGATCCCGATGCCCAGTTCTTCCTCCAGTTCGCGAATCAGGCAGGCCTCCGGCGTCTCGCCCGCTTCCACCTTGCCGCCAGGAAATTCCCACAGCCCGGCGAGCTGCTTGCTCGCCGGCCGCTTGGCGATCAGGACGCGGCCATCGACGTCGATCAGCGCGCAGGCGGCGACGAGGAGGGTCTTGAGCAAGTTCTGATCCTTCCCAGCGCGCTAGCCGCGAGGTGTTGCGAATACAGCGCCGGCAGCTTCCGGAAAAGGCGCGGCCCCTTGACTTCCCGCCGCCCAGGGCCGATCTGCCGCTCACGCCCCTTAGATCGCGGGCGTTATCGGCGCTCCAGCCGCGTGAGGGTTGCAAATCTTTAAGCAACCCAGCCTGTCGAGCGCCATAGAGGCTCAAGCCGATCGCCCGGCCACGCGGGGCGTTCCCCATTTGAACGATCGCCAAGGCGAGGTTCCGGCAACGGAACGCTCGCCCTTCGCGCATGTGAAAGTTAAATCTCTTGACCCATTTCAACGACCTCGGCCTCGCCAAGCCTCTGCTCAAGGCGCTGGCCGACAAGGGCTACGCCACGCCCACGCCCATCCAGGCGCTGGCCATTCCCACCGTCCTCGCCGGGCGGGATCTTCTGGGCATCGCCCAGACCGGCACCGGCAAGACCGCGGCCTTCGCCCTGCCGATTCTCCACCGCCTCGCCGCCGACCCCAGGCCCGCCCCGCGACGCGGCTGCCGGGTCCTGGTGCTCACCCCCACCCGGGAACTGGCCAGTCAGATCGCCGAAAGCTTCCGCGCCTACGGCCGCCATCTCGGCTTTTCCGTCGCCGTGGTGTTCGGCGGGGTGAAGTACGGGCCCCAGGTCCGCGCCCTGGCCGCCGGCGTCGATGTCCTGGTGGCCACGCCCGGGCGGCTGATCGACCACATCAATGAAAAGGTCGCCAACCTTTCGGGGGTCGAGGTGTTCGTGCTCGACGAGGCCGACCAGATGCTCGACCTGGGCTTCCTGCCCCCGATCCGCCGGATCGTCGCCACCCTGCCTAAGAAGCGCCAGAACCTGTTCTTCTCGGCCACCATGCCCGGCGAGATCGGCAAGCTCGCGGCCGAACTTCTGATCGACCCGGCCCGCGTGTCGGCCACCCCCTCGGCGACGACCGTCGCGAAGGTGGATCAGCGATTGTTGTTCATCGAGGCCGAACGCAAGCGCCAGCTTCTGGCCGAACTCTTCGTCGACGCCAAGATGGGCCGCGCCCTGGTCTTCACCCGCACCAAGCGCGGCGCCGATCGGGTCGCGAAATATCTCCAGGGGGCCGGCGTCGAGGCCGATTCCATTCACGGCGACAAGTCCCAGGGCCAGCGCGAACGGGCGCTCGCCGCCTTCAAGGCCGGCGCCGTCCGCGCCCTGGTCGCCACCGACATCGCCGCGCGCGGCATCGACGTCGACGCCGTCACCCATGTGGTGAACTATGAACTGCCCAATGTGCCCGAAGCCTATGTCCACCGGATCGGCCGCACGGCTCGCGCGGGCGCCGCCGGCGTCGCCATCAGCCTGTGCAGCGACGAAGAGCGCTCGCTGCTGCGCGACATCCAGAAGCTGACCCGCCAGACTATCCCCGCCTTCGACCGCCGAAACGACCGGTCCCTGGGCGCCTTGGCGGCGGTGGAGCGGACCACCATGCCCGAGCGCGCGGCGCACAAGCCATCCCAGGGCCGCGGCGGCCGTCCCCCCGCCTCCCGGGGCCGCCGTCGCGGCGGGCGGCCCGGCCAGGGCGCAAAGCCCCAGGCGCCGAACCATCGTCCCGCCCGACACGTCGAACCGGCCCGCTGGAGCCCGGTGGATTAGGTTGGGCTAGCCTAGGGCCGGGCTGCCGGCTTCGCGGTCGCGGGAGCAGCAGGAGGCGCTGACGCCGGCTCGGGCGGTGCGCCGGGAAAGGCCCTGGGCGGCGCGATCAGGGTCTGGACCTTGGCGCGGCGGCGCAGGTCCAGGACCAGGTCTTTCACCTGGTCGTAGGTGAGGAAGCGGATGATCTGCGGGCGCGCCACCTCCAGGGTGATGGGCGCCTCCTGGCGGCGGGCGTCCACGCGGGCCACCACCCAGCCGGCGGTGGCCTGGAACGGCCCCACCAGCTGGCCGGCCCTCGCGTCCTTCAGGGCGCCGGCGTAGCCTTCGGGGAGCATGTCGACGGTGAGCGGCGCCAATTCGCCGCCCTTGAAGCGGGTGGCCTCGTCCCTGGATCGCTCGGCGGCGACGGCGTCGAACGCGGCGCCGCCGATGAGGAGCTTCTTCACCTGCTCGGCGTCGGCCTGGCTCGCCGACACGATCTGGCGCAGGCGCAGTTCCTCCGAGGGCGTCTCGTTTCTGAGCATCTCCTGATAGAGGCCATTGACCGCGTCGCCGCTCACCGCCTTGCCGACCGCGCTTTCCAGCAGGATGTCGCCCAGCACGCGCTCGCGCGCGGATCCCAGTCGGCGCTGGGCCGCCGCATCCCTTTGAAGGCCCCTGCGGATCGCCTCGGCGGCGAGGAGTTTCTGGTCCACCACCTCGTCGAGCACCTGACCGAAGACCGCCGAGGTCGAATCCAGGGGCTCGCCCTGGCCGATCAGGCCCTGGGCGACGGCCTCGCGCTTGACGTCCGAAGCCCAGACAGGCGCGCCGTTGATACGCGCCACCGCCTTGTCCCCGGGCTGGGGTGGGCGCTCGGCGGGCGCCCGTTGCGTACAGGCGGCCAGTGCCAGGAGGAAGAGGGCGGCAACGCCCGCGCGCCAGGACTTCCTCGCCGTCAGCCTTGCATTCATGGGACCGGCCGCCCTAGGCAGTGACATTCGAACGACCGCGCCATGGCCCCGGAAGGGACGGCGCGTCAAGGTAAGGAGAGGCGAGGCCCATGAAGTTCTACAATTCCGTCGGCCCCAATCCGAGGGTGGTCAAGATGTTCATGGCCGAGAAGGGCCTGGACGTCGCGTGCGTGCAGGTCGACCTGATGGGGGGCGAAAACCGGCAGGCCGGCTATAGCGCCAGGAACCCCTCCGGGACCACCCCGGCGCTCGAACTCGATGACGGCTTCATCCTCGCCGAGATCACCGCCATTTGCGAATATCTCGAGGAACTTCATCCCAGCCCGCCTCTGATCGGGACCACCCCAAAGGAGCGGGCCGAGACGCGCATGTGGGCGCGGCGCATCGACCTCAACATCGTCGAGCCCATGGCCAACGGTTTTCGCTTCTCCGAGGGCCTGGGTTTGTTCAAGAGCCGGATTCGCTGCATTCCCCACGCGGCCGACGACCTCAAGGCCGTGGCCCAGGAAAAGCTCACCTGGCTGGACGGCCTGATCGCGGCGCGGACCTGGATCGCCGGCGAACGCTTCACCCTGGCCGACATACTGCTCTTTTGTTTCCTCGACTTCGGCGGCCAGGTCGGCCAGCCGCTCAATCTGGACAACCACAATATCGTCGCCTGGTTCGAACGCGCGAAGGCGCGGCCCAGCGCGGCGGCGAGCGCGTAAGGGTCGACGCTTGCTTTCCTCCCTCCCCTTCATGGGGAGGACAATCGCAAAGCGATCCAGGTGGGGAAGTCTGGATTGTCAGCGACCTTGCGGGTTTCACGCCACTTCCCCACCCCGACGGCTTCGCCGTCTGTCCCTCCCCATGAAGGGGAGGGAGGGATGGCGCTCTCCCCGCGTTGACACCTCGGGGTCCGCTCCCTAAGTCTCGCGCGCGCCGTGGGCGTGGCCGCTTTAAGCCGCCGAGGGTCCGTTGGGCTTGGGCGCGGTTCCGCCGCGCGATGAGGCCCCAACCGGATGTTCCCGCACCGATGCTCGATCTGAAAAAGCTGTTCGGCTCTTCCAACGACCGCAAGGTCAAGGCGATGATGGCCAAGGTCGCCGGGATCAACGCCCTGGAGCCCCAGGTCTCCGCCCTGTCTGACGACGCCCTGCGCGCCAGGACGCCTGAGTTCAAGGCCAGGTTCGCCGCCGGCGAGACCCTGGAGGATCTGCTGAACGAAGCCTTCGCGGTCGTCCGCGAGGCGGCCAAGCGCACCTTGGGCCAGCGCCACTACGACGTCCAGATGGTCGGCGGCATGGTGCTGCACAAAGGCGGCATCGCCGAGATGCGGACCGGAGAAGGCAAGACCCTGGTCGCGACCCTGCCTCTCTATTTGAACGCCCTGGCCGGCAAGGGCGCCCACCTGATCACCGTCAATGACTATCTGGCCAGCCGCGACGCCGAATGGATGGGCCGGATCTACCGCTTCCTGGGCCTGGATGTCGGGGTGATCGTCAACGGGCTTTCCCAGGGCGAACGCCAGAAGGCCTATGGCGCCGACATCACCTATGGCACCAACAACGAATTCGGCTTCGACTACCTGCGCGACAACCTGGTCTATGACGCGT
>JBBQGZ010000091.1:0-9796 GCA_038323535.1 Caulobacterales bacterium | reverse complement strand
GATGGTCGAGCCGGCGTCGAACAGGCCCTTGGGAAAGCCATGGGCGTTGCCGATGATGAAGGTCACCGCCATGGTCTCGCCCAGCGCCCGGCCCAGCCCCAGCATCACCGCCCCGATCGCCCCGCGCCGGATGTAGGGCAGAGTCACGCTCATCACGACCTCGGCGGTTGTGGCCCCCAGCCCATAGGCGCTTTCGCGCACCTGGGCCGGCACGGTCATCAGCAGCTCACGCAAGGTGGCGGCCATGAACGGCAGGATCATGATCGCCAGGATGATCGAGGCGGCCAAAATGCCCGAGCCGTTGGGAATGCCCTGGACGAGGCCCTCCCAGAAGCTGCCCGCTGGCGCGGCCGCCATGGCGGGAATCTCGACATATCGGGCGAACACCGGGGCGAAGACGAACAGGCCCCACATGCCGTAGACGATGGAGGGAATGCCGGCCAGGAGCTCCACCGCCGTGCCGATCGGCCGGCGCAGCACCGCCGGGCACAGCTCCACCAGGAAGAAGGCGACGCCGCCGGCGATCGGCAAGGAGATCAGGAGAGCCAGGGCGGAGGTGATCAGGGTGCCCACGACCGGGCCGGCCGCGCCATAGACGTCCTTGACCGGGTCCCACTCGGACCGGGTGAGGAACGACAGCCCGAACTTCGATATCGCCGGCGCCCCGCCGATGGCGAGCGACACCAGCACCCCGCCCAGGGCGGCCAGCAGGGCGGTGGCGGCGGCGAAACACAGCCCCTCGAACACCGGCTCGAACCCCGACCCCTTGGCGGAGGCGCGGCGGAGGGGCGTGGCGGCGGCGGCCGTGATGACGGTCATGGGGTTATTGATTGAGCCGTGGGCGACTGCCGCCGTGCGCCCCCTCCGTCACGGCGCCGAAGAAGCGCCGCGCCACCTCCCCCGCTTCGCGGGTGAGGATGAACAAAGGTAAATCCTCCCCCGTGCCTCTTCACGGGGGAGGGGGACCGCGAAGCGGTGGAGGGGGCGCGGGGGCGCAAGGCGGCGGGCGATACGCTAGCCAATCGGCCCCGCCCTACCGGTAAACCGGCTTGCCGTCCGGGCCGACGATCTTCAGCCAGGAGCGTCGCACCAGCGCCTTCACCGCGTCGGGCAGGGGCACATAATCCAGGGCCGCCGCGGCGGGGTTGCCGTTCTTGTAGGCCCAGTCGAAGAAGGCCAGGACGTCGTGGCCGGTCTGGGCGCTCGTCTGCTTGGAATGCATCAGGATGAAGGTCGCCCCGGTGATCGGCCAGGCGCCGGCGCCGGCCTGGTCGAGCAGCAGGAGGTAAAAGCCGGGGGCGGCCTGCCACTTGGCGCCGGCCGCGGCGGCGGCGAAGGCCGCGGCGGTGGGGGAGACCCACTTGCCGGCCTTGTTCTGCATCACCGCGTAGGTCATCCGGTTCTGTTTGGCGTAGGCGTATTCCACATAGCCGATCGCCCCGGGCGTCTGTTTGACGAAGGCGGCGACCCCGTCGTTGCCCTTGCCGCCGATGCCGGTGGGCCAGCTGACCGAATCGCTGGCCCCGGGCCCGGCGGCCCAGTGCGGGGCCTTCATGGCCAGATAGCTGGTGAACAGGAAGGTAGTGCCCGACCCGTCGGAACGATGGACGACCGTGATCGGCAGGTTCGGCAGCTTCACCCCCGGATTGAAGGAGGCGATCACCGGATCGTTCCATTTCTTGCGGATGCCGCGATAGATGTCGGCCAGGATCGGGCCGGTGATCCTGACCTCGCCGGGCTTGATCCCCGGCAAATTCATCACCGGCACCACGCCGCCGACCACGGTGGGGAATTGCACCAGGCCGCCCGCGGCCAGGGCGTCGGGCTTGAGGGGCTTGTCGGAAGCGCCGAAGTCCACCGTATTGGCGTTGATCTGCTTGATGCCGCCGCCCGAGCCGATGGCCTGGTAGTTCAGGGCGGCGCCGCTTTGGGCTTTGTAGCTTTCCGCCCATTTGGCATAGACCGGCGCGGGGAAGGTGGCCCCGGCGCCGGAGAGGTTGGCCGCGCTCGCGGCGCCGGCGGCGAGAAACCCGCCCATCACCGCGGCGAAAAGTCTCTTCAACATGGTCGTCTCCTTGTCTCGGCGCCCCGCGGGCTGGCCCGCGCGACAGGGGATGGAGGGCCCGGAGGTATCAGCTTCGTGACAGTGGGCGAAACCGTCACCGTGGCCAAGCCCTTGGCGGCCGTGTCGCCCCCGTGATTCGCCGCCCGTGCCGCCCGGCGTCCTCATAGTCAGCTTTTGTGACAGTTTTGTTCGGGCGCTCTAAGGAGCCCACATGTCGATTCACATTCAAGGGAAGCTCCTTCCATGTCTCTGCCGCCCGTGCTCCGCGACCGCCTGCGCCTGCCGGTGATCGGATCGCCGCTGTTCATCATTTCCGGCCCCGATCTGGTCATCGCCCAGTGCAAGGCCGGGATCGTCGGCGCCTTTCCCTCCCTCAACGCGCGGCCCCTCTCCCAGCTCGACGAGTGGCTGGCCCGGATCACCGAGGAACTCGCCGACTGGGACCGCGCCCATCCGGAAAGTCCGTCGGCGCCCTTCGCGGTCAATCAGATCGTCCACAAGACCAACAACCGCCTCCAGGACGACGTCGAGCTCTGCGCCAAATACCGGGCGCCGATCGTCATCACCTCACTTGGCGCGCGGGAGGACGTCAACGCGGCGGTCCACGGCTGGGGCGGCATCGTCCTGCATGACGTCATCTCCGAGCGCTTCGCCCGCAAGGCGATCGAGAAGGGCGCGGACGGCCTGATCCCGGTCGCGGCCGGGGCGGGCGGGCACGCCAGCCGGCTCTCGCCATTCGGCATGGTCCAGGAGCTGCGCGCCTGGTTCGACGGGCCGATCGCCCTTTCCGGGGCGATCGCCACCGGCGGCGCGGTGCTGGCGGCCCAGGCCATGGGCGCGGATCTCGCCTATATCGGCTCGGCCTTCATCGCCACACGGGAGGCCAACGCCACGACCGCCTACAAAGAGATGATCGTCGAGGGTGGCGGCGAGGACATTGTCTACACCAACCTCTTCACCGGGGTTCACGGCAACTATCTGCGCCCCAGCATCGAACGCGCCGGCCTCGATCCGGAGAATCTTCCCCAGGCCGATCCCTCCAAGATGAACTTCGGCTCCGGCGGCAATCAGGAGGCCAAGGCCTGGCGCGACATCTGGGGCTGCGGCCAGGGCATCGGCGCGGTCAAATCCATCCCCACGGCCGCTGAACTGGTGGCCCGCCTCGCCGCCGAATACGAAGCCGCCAAGGCCGCCCTGGCGGCCAAGACCGCCTACACCGCCGGCGCGGCGCTGGCCTTCGCGGCGGAATAGCATCGGGGGGAGAAATCCTTGACCGGCCGAGGAGGTGGATATACATTCAACAAGTATATTCCACGGAGGTGAGGCGATGCAGGTTTCGAAATGGGGCAACAGCCTCGCGATTCGGCTTCCGGCCGCCGTGGTCCACGCCCTTGACTTGAAGGATGGCGATGAGGTCGATATCCAGGTCGCCGGCCGCCGGGCCTTCGACCTCGCGCGCGACAAGACGCGCGAACGGGCGATGGAGCGCATTCGCTCGTTTCGCAAGGCGCTGCCCCCGGGCTGGAAATTCGATCGCGAGGAAGCGAACGCGCGGTGAGCGGGGGCGCGCAAGAATTTCTCGACACCAATATCCTGGTCTACGCCTTTTCCCTCGATCCCAAGGCCGTCGCCGCTCAGGCTTTGATGGGGCGGGGATGCCTGGTCGGCGTTCAGAGCCTCAACGAATTCGCCAATGTGGCGCGGCGCAAGCTGGGGTGGATCTGGGAAGAGGTCCGCGTCGCCCTGGCGTCGATTCGCGCGGTCTGCCCCAGGATCCTGCCCATGGACCTCGTCACCCACGAGGACGCGCTGCGGATCGCCGAACGTCATGGCTACTCCATGTATGACTCGCTGCTGATCGCGACCGCCCTTTCGGCCAACTGCGCCGTCTTCTGGTCGGAGGACATGGGGGACGGCGTCCGGATTGACGGGCGAATGCAAATCCGCGATCCGTTCCGGGCCGCCTGAACCCGGCGGTGGAGTTATTCGAACACCCCATCCAGCCAGGCGATCAGGTCATCCTCGACCTCCTCGCGGCAGGTTTCGTTGAACATCTCGTGCCGGCCGCCGGGATAGACGCGGTGTTCGATCCTGGTCAGGCCGGCGGCCCGGTAGCTGTCGATCAGAGCCCGCGCGAACCCCTGGCCCGGCCCCACGACGGGGTCGCGCTCGCCGGAGATGACATAGATCGGCAAATCCTTGGCGACCTGGGCCAAGCGCGCGTCGGCCCGCGCCCCGCTTCCCAGTTCGAACACCGACGCCATGGCGCGGTCCTGTAGAACGAAGCCGCACAGCGGGTCCGCCACATAGGCGTCGACCTGAGCCTCGTCGCGCGACAGCCAGTCGAAGGGCGTCCGCGCCGGCTCGAACCCGGCGTTCAGAAGGTCCAGCGTGACCGGCCCGCCGCCCGCCAGCAGGCTCTCCAGGAGCTTGTCCAGGGCGGCCGTGCCGGAAAGAACCAGGGCGTCCAGGTCGGATGCGTGTTCCAAAAGATAGAGCTGGGCCGCGAAGGAGCCCATGCTGTGGCCGAGCAGCGCCAGGGGCGCGCCGGGCGTTTCCCGCTTGGCCACCCGGGTCAGGGCGGCCATGTCGTCGACGAGGGCCTGGAACCCGCCCGGCCCGAAATCCCCCAGGCCGTGCGCGTCGGCCGAGGCGCCGTGGCCGCGATGGTCGTTGGCCCAGACCGCGTAGCCGGCGCCGGTCAGCCGGTCGGCCAGGCGCCGGTACCGCCCGAAGTGCTCCGCCATGCCATGGGCGATCTGGACGATGGCCTTGATCTCGCCCGCCGGCCAGGAGCGCCAGGCCGCGATCACGGCGCCGTCGCTCGCCTCGAGCGTGAACGGCGTCACGCCTGGCCGCTCAGGGAGATCTCCGCGCCCTCGCTGTCGAGGATGCGCGAGAGCAGGGTCCCGTGCTCCTCCCTCGGCGGATCGGTGAAGGTGAGGCCGGCCTCGGCCCGCGCGGCATGGATCGCCGGCAGGTCGGAGACGGAAAAGCCGATCTGGACCCGCCCGGCCGGATTGGTTTCGGAGGCTGGATGCAAGGCCAGGGTCACGTCGCCGGTTTCGAATTCACTCCAGAACGGTGTCGAGAACCGGACCGTCAGCCCCAGGGTGTCGCGGTAGAAGGCGACGGCCGCGTCCATGTCGCCGACGAACTTGATGGCGTAGGTGAATTTGGCTTGCATCCCGAATCCTCCCCAGAGCGCCAAGCCTACCACCAACACCTCTCTTTGGGAGTGGTGTTCCAAAGAACGGCCGCCCCGGCCCGCTAAACAGAGCGTCGCCGAGTGAAGTGCGCCCGGTCCGCGGCCTCCGGGTCTCGCCAGCCCGCGGCGCGGCGCCACAGCGTGGCGGCGTCGAGCGCTGCGTTCAAAGCCGCGGCGCGTCGTCGGCAGAGGCGGGCCGCCGCCGCTAATCCCGCCCTCAGATTGAAACGCGCTTCCCGTTCGTAGAATTGAATGAGGGCGCGGGCCTGGGCCAGGGCAATGGCGCCGTGGTCCGCGATCACCGCGCCGCCGATGTGGCGATAGGGGGCGTGGTTCACGCGCCGGGTTCGGCAAGATCGAGGGCGGCGAGGAGGACGCGCCAGGCGTCGGGCTCGATGACTTCGTCGAATACGCTCTCCATGAGGAGGGCCCCGGCGCGGCGGATTTCGAGGTCGGCGACGCGGGCCAAATCTAGGCGCTGGAAGACGGGTCGCCATGACGCCAGGCTTTTTGCGATGGCGCGGGCGAGGGCGTCGAGGGTCTCGACCTCGCCCAGCGCCGCGGCCCTTCCGGCCTCGAATCGCCCGGCGCAGGCTTCGACGAAGGCCTCCCGGGCGGCGTCCAGGGTCCGCAACCGATCGGCGCGCGGGTCGGATATTGTCATCGAAGGGCATCCCGATCCAGGTCGAGATAATTGCGTAATGTAATATTCCGGTCAAGCCAGGAATTGCATAATGCGATACGCCTTCCCGGCGTTTCGGGTCGGGCTTGAGAATCACGACCGGCGGCGCCACAGCCGTGACATGGATCACGCTCCGCCCGGGCCGCCGCCCGCGCCCACCTCCGCGGCCCTGTTCCTCGCCTTCCTGGCCATCGCCATGCAGGGCTTCGGCGGGGTCTTGCCCTTCGCCCGGCGAACCTTGGTTGAGAAACGCGGCTGGCTGGACGAAGACACGTTCACCGAGACCCTGGCCCTCTGCCAGTCCCTGCCCGGGCCCAATATCGTCAATCTGTCGGTCGTGGTGGGATCGCGGTTCGCCGGCGTCAAGGGCGCCCTGGCGGCGCTCGCGGGCCTGGTCGGCGCGCCGGTGGCCCTGGTGATCGTCCTGGGCGCTCTCTACGGCCGGTACGGCGAGACGGGGCGGCTGCATGGCGCCATCGTCGGCCTGGGCGCGGCCGCCGCGGGACTGGTGGCGGCGACCGGCGCCCGGATGGCCCTCCCCCTGATCCAGCGACGGCCGGTCTCGGCGGCGCCGTTCATCGCCCTGGCCTTCGCCGGGGTCACCCTGGCGCGCCTTCCCCTGGCCTGGGTGCTCATCGCCCTGGCGCCGTTCAGCGTGGCGGCGGCCTGGAGGGCCAAGCCGTGAAGCCGTTGTCGGATACCCTGACCGGTTTGTCCGTCCAGTTCGCCACCCTTTCCCTGCTGGCCTTCGGCGGGGCCAATGCGGTGGTTCCGGAGATCCATCGCCAGGCCGTGGTGGTCAACCACTGGATGAGCGACGCGGATTTCGCCGCCCTGTTCGCCATCGCCCAGGCGGCGCCGGGGCCGAACTTCATGATCTCCACCCTGGTGGGGTGGAAGGCGGCCGGCCTGGCCGGCGCCCTCATCGCCACGGCGGCCATGTGCGCGCCTTCGTGCCTGCTCGCCTTCGCCGTCGCCAAGGTGTGGGACCGCTATCGCGACGCGCCCTGGCGGGCCGCGCTCGCCGGCGGCCTGGCGCCCCTGACGGTGGGGTTGGTGAGCGCCAGCGCCTGGCTGCTGGCGCGGGCCGCGGATCTGGACTGGCGGCTGGCGGCGGTCACCGCGGCGAGCGCGGTCGTCGCCTGCGCCGTCCAGCTCAATCCCCTATGGTGTCTGGCGGCCGCGGCGGCGCTTGGGTTCGCGGGCGCGTTCGGATGATGGCGGCGCGGTCTTGGCCTCCGCCGCCTTGGCCCGGAACGCCTTCAGCACATCGCGGGCCTGCTCGCGGCGGTCCTGAGGAATGTCGGCCCAGATATCGAGTATGTCGGTGGAGACGTCGTTCGGATCGATCTCCAGCAAATGCCCCGGCCGCGTGCCCAGGACCGGGGCGATCTTGCGCAGCCATTTGGGGGACAGGCCCCGGTCGCCGGATTCCAGGAGACTGATCACCGCCCCCGTGGTGCCGATCGCCTCGGCCAGCTCGACCTGAGTCATGCGCCGGTGGTCGCGCCACGCCTTGAGGTAGTTGCGCTCAGGGTCTCTGGGCATGGTGCATAGTGCAAAGAACCTGCGGAAAAGTCGTTAGGCGAAATGCAAAGCTTCACTTGCGCCATGAATTGCAATATGCAATCCTACGGGCATGCCCCATCGTCCCGCTTCCCTACGCCCGGCACGCATCGCCACAACGCCTCGGCCGTGGCTCACGCGAACCCCGGGAGAGTGCGCCTTTCCGGTGGGAGGGAAAGGCTGGACCACCCGGTCCTGCTGCAACCCCTGCGGCGTGGCGACCTATTGCCCCGCCCACGCCGCCGCCATGCGCGGCCCCGCCGCGCCGCCGATCAAGGAGGTCGAGCGCGACCTGCGGCGGCGAGGGATCTGACCGCAATGGCCCGCAAGCGAAGCAAGGCACGTCCCTCCGACCCGATCGAGATCGCCCGGCGCCGCGCCGCCGAGCGGGAGCGGGCGCGGGACCCCGCCGCCTGGGGCCTCGATCCGGCCGCCCTGGCGCTGGCCGCCAACGCCGCGGTGGAGACCCGCGCCGACCTCGCTGGCCGCGTCGCCCGCGCCCGCCGGGCCGATGTGTTCGACCTCTTCCGCGCCCGGGGCCGCCTCGGCCAAGGCGCCCTGGACGCCGTGCGCCGCCTGCAGGACGACCTCGCGGTGCTCCATCGCACCCTGAGCGCGGGCGGGGGGTTCGCGCCGCGCGTCGACCGCTCCCGCGACCCGGCGGACTTCACCGACATCCGCCGCCGCGCGGGAGCGCGGATCGAAGCGGCGCTCGGCCTCGCCGGGCCGGCCAGCGCTCGGCTCCTGCGCGCCCTGGCCGAGGCGGACGTCGTGCTGGGCCGCCCGGCCGACTGGCGCGCGGTGGTCGCCCGGGAGACCGGCGAGCGCCTCCCCGACGCCCAGGGCGCGATCCTGCGTGCCGCCTGCGAGAACCTGGCCGGCGCCTATGCGGTGCTGGACCGCGCGCGGGGGCGGGGGTGACGCGGTCAATCGGTCCCCAAATCTTGCCAAATGTTGCCATTTGTTGCCCTGAACTTGCCTTCCGCGACCGGCGCGATCCTGTCGACTGGGCTCACGCCCGCGGGCGCCTTGCCCGCCAGGCTGCCATCATCCTCGCCGGCTCGTCGGTCTCGAAGGCGGCGGCGAAGGCGTCGATCCCGGCGGCGATGGCGTCTTTCAGCGGCAGGTCTTCCCAGGCGCGGATCAGGGCTTTCTGCAGGCGGACGGCGCGAGGGCCGGCGGCCAGGAGTGCGGCGAGGCGAGCCTCGACGGCGGCGTCCAGATCGGCGGCCGGAACGACGGCGTCCACCAGCCCCATGCGAAGCGCGGCCGCGGCGTCGAAGGTCTCGCCCAGCAGCAGCATCTCCCGCGCCCGGCCCCAGCCGACCACGCCGGGCAGCAGGGCCGCCTCCACCACCGAGGGGATGCCGAGCCTCACCTCCGGCATGCCGAAGACCGCGCCCTCCGCCGCCACTCTCAGGTCGCACGACGCCGCCAGCTCCAGCCCCGCGCCCAGGGCGTATCCGCCGATCCGGGCGATCACCGGAACCGGCGCCGCGCGCACCGCCGCGCAGCAGCGGTGGATCTTGTCGATGAAGGCCCGGGCGGCGTCCGGGCCCGCAAGCTCCGCCATCTCATCCACGTCCGCCCCGCCGACGAAGGCCCGGTCTCCCGCGCCGGTCAGGACGACGGCGCGCAGGTCGTCCCGGGCGGCGAGGGTCTCGAAGGCTTGCGCGAAAGCGTCCATCAGGGCCGAGTTCAGCACATTGAGTTTCGCCGCATTGTCGAGGGTGACGAAGGCCACGGCGCCGCCTGGACGGGATTCATGGCGGACGTGGATGGCGGGGCGCTCGGGCATGGGAATGCTCACATGAATGCCCTCTTTTCGCTTCTGGCGCGTGTCCCAATGCACCACGCTGGCCGGTCTTTGGAACACCTCTCCCAAAGGGCTACGGCGTGCACACATCTCCCATCCGGTGTCGCGCGCTTTGAAAGGTCGGCCACGGAACACCTCTCCCAAAGGGAGAGGGAGGGGCCCGCGCCCGATCTTGGGCGTGGGAGGGTGAGGGGTTACCCGCTATCCGATTTAAGCCGCTCAGCTTGCGCCTAGGCGCTGAAACATAGAGGGAAATCTCCCGGCGCCGCAACCCCTCACCCTCCCATGGCTGCGCCATGGGCCCCTCCCTCTCCCTACGGAGACCTCTGCGGAAGACCGTTCTTCTGGGAGATTGGGTGCGAGTCGGTCAGTTACCTGGTCGCCGCGGAGCGATCGGGGCGTTTTTGTTCGATTTTCGGCCGATTTGCCTGTTCGCGGACAGACTCCGCCCCTCAGGTC
>JBBQGZ010000090.1:0-9852 GCA_038323535.1 Caulobacterales bacterium | reverse complement strand
CCGAGATCGAAAGCGCCCTGGTCGCCCACCACGCCGTGGCCGAGGCCGCCGTGGTCGGCTACCCCCACGACATCAAGGGCCAGGGGATCTACGCCTATGTGACCCTCAAGGCCGACCAGAGCCCCGGCGATCCCCTGCGCGGCGCGCTGATCGCCTGGGTGCGCCGCGAGATCGGCCCCTTCGCCGCGCCCGACGTGATCCAGTGGGCCCCCGGCCTGCCCAAGACCCGCTCGGGCAAGATCATGCGCCGCATCCTGCGCAAGGTCGCCGAGGGCGACACCGCCAACCTCGGCGACACCACCACCCTGGCCGACCCTTCGGTGGTGGACGAGCTGGTGGCGGGCGCCAAACGCCAATAGGAGAGACACCTATGCTCGCCTGGAAAGTCGGCGCGGTGACGATCACCCGCATCGTCGAGGTGGAACTGCCCGTCGCCTATGACGAGCGTCGCCCCTTCCTAAAGGAAGCGCGGCCCGAGGCCCTGGCGGCGACGCCGTGGCTCTATCCGGACTTCGTCACGCCCGAGGGCGCCCTGCGGCTCTCGATCCACGCCCTGCTGGTGGAGGCGCCGGGCCTGAGGCTGGTGGTGGACACCTGCATCGGCAACGACCGGCCACGAAAGTTCCTCGGCGGGCGACCGCTCGCCACGCCCTTCCTCGAGCATCTGGCGCAGGCCGGCTGGGCGCGCGAGGGGGTGGACGCCGTGGTCTGCACCCATCTGCACGTCGATCACGTGGGCTGGAACACCCTGCTCGAGAACGGCCGCTGGGTCCCGACCTTCCCCCAGGCGCGCTATCTGATCGGGCGGGCGGAGTACGACTACTGGAGCGCCGAGGGGGACGACGAGCAGCAGGCGATCCTGTCGGACTCGGTCAAGCCGGTGTTCGACGCCGGCCTCGTCGACCTGGTGGCGATGGACCATCGCCTGTCGGCCGAGATCCGCCTGACCCCGACCCCCGGGCACACCCCCGGCCACGTCAGCGTCGCCATCGAGTCGGAAGGCGAGCGGGCGCTGATCACCGGGGACGCCATGCACCACCCCTGCCAGCTCGCCCACCCCGACTGGTCGCCGCCCTTCGACGTCGACCGAACCGCCTCGGAAGCCACCCGCCGCAAGCTCCTCGAAGACGTCGCCGACCAGCCCGTCCTGGTCATCGGCACCCACTTCGCCGCGCCGACGGCCGGCCGGGTGAAGCGCGACGGGGCGGCCTATAGGTTTGAGGGGTGAACACGAGCTCGGAGCAGGATTTCACACCCTAAGCAGGAATTCGTTGGGCGCCCTACGGATGGCTCGGGGTGGCCGCCTTGCGCCCCCACCACCGCTTCGCGGTCCCCCACCCCCCCAAGAGGGCGGGGGAGGATTTGTACTATTCAATCCTCCCTTGCGAGCGCAGCGATGCGGGGGAGGTGGCGCGGCGCTCTTTCTCGCGCCGTGACGAAGGGGGCGCGAGGCGACCGGCCTTGATGCGCGCTCAGTAGATCCCGCCGCCTGGCTGGGTGGAGGTGAGGACACCGTCGACGGCGGAGAGGGAATAGGCGGTCCCTCCCGTTCCGGTCCAGTCGCGGATATCAAAGGTTCCGCCCTTGGTGATCTTGTAGACCGCGACATTGCGGAAGGTCAGGGGCGTCTCGGGACGGCAGATCTCCGGACGGCCCGGCGCGTTCACGAAATAGGCCGCGCCGGAGCCGACGATCCGCCCCTTGCCGTCGGCCTCCATCAAAAAGGCGGTGTGCTCATTGGTGGCGATGGCGAAGGGCCGCGGCGCGAAGCGGTCGTGGCCGATGCGCGCCAGGAAGGTGACCAGCCGGCCCATGCGGTTGCGGGTGACGAAATGGTCGTCGGTGATGGTGTTCTTGAGCAGGGGGCTCACATTGAGGAAGCCGTTGGAGAGGGTGATGCGGAAGTTGAACGGGTCGGCCAGGGCCTCGCTGGAGGTGACCGAGCGGGTCAGGGCGGAATAGGCGAACTGGGCGAGGACGGCGTTGCCGGCGCTGGTGCCTCCGATCGGGATGCCGCGGCGCGCCGCCACGTCGATGGCGTGGTTGAGCGGCGTCTGCTGCCAGAACCTGACATAGTTGGCCTGGTTGCCGCCGGAGATGAAGATCGCCTCGGCCTTGTTCACGGCGTCGAGCACGAAGGGGTCGCGCGCGGCCCGGCGTTTGAAGATGACCAGGGTGGAGACCGAATTGACGCCCGGGCACAGCCTCTGGATGTAGGGATCGTAGGCCGGCGTGCCGCTGGCGCGCAGGATGAGGATGTCGCCGTTGCCGGCGTGGGCGCACAGCCAGACGTAGGCCGCGTCGACGTCCGTACCGCCCCCCTCGAAGAGGAGGCCGAAGGTCGTCGGAGTCTTGATGTCCGTCGGCGAGCCGCGGCGGAAGTATCGCCAGCCGTCGCCCCTCTGGGTCTGTTCGCCGACATCCGGCGCGCTCTGGGCCTGTTCAGTCACATCCAACGCGCTCTGGGTCTGTTCGCTGACATCCGGCGCGCTCTGGGCATGGGCGCTCTGGACGGCGAAGGCCGCCAGAAGCGCCGCGATGAGGGACCACTTATGGGGCATGGGGGTTCATCCATCTCGAAGGGGCTGGGTGGTGAAGGCTATCACCGGGCGGCCGTCCGCGCCATGTCCGGCGCCTTCGCTCCGCCCTTGACCACGCGCCCGCCGCGCGGCCACCCTGATCGCGAAACGGGGGCCGCCGGCATGACGCCTCGCCGCTCGATGATGATCGCTCTGATCTTCCTGCCCTGGGCGGCGGACGCCCGGGCCGATGCGCGGGCCTGCCGCGAGCCTCTCCTGCGGGCGGCCCTCATCCGGGCCGGAGGTCGGGCGGCGCTGGAAGCGGCGCGAACCCTCTCCTGGCGCGGGACGGCGCGCGTCTTCGCCGGCGGCAAGACCATCGACATCGGCGTCTCGACCACCCTGCATCCCTACGACCGCGCCCGCTCCGACAGCTGGCCGCTTTCGGAGGGGCCCTCCGCGACGCGCTCGCTGATCATCGACGGCGACCAGGGATGGATGGTGCGCGACGGCCGCGCCGCCCCCATGCCGGCGGCGATGCTGAAACACGAGCGCGCGCAATACGCCCTCTACGGCCTGATGCGGCTGGCCGACCTCTGCGCCCCGGACGCCCGGGTCGTCCCCCTGGCGCCGGAGGGCGCCCTGCGCGGGCTTCTCGTCCGTCATCCGCGGGCGCCGGCCACGCGCCTCTATTTTGACGCCGACGACCGCCTGGCCCGGGCCGAAGACACCGTCCCCTCCCCCGACGGAGGGCCGGACATCGCCCAGACGATCGTCTTTTCCGGCCAGATCGGCGCCGGCGGCGTGCGCTGGCCGCGGGAGCTGCGCATCGAACAGGGCGGCGCGCCCTATTTCGAGCTCCGCCTCGACCGCCTGACGGTCTCGCGCGGGCCGTGATCGGGGGCGGGGTGTCGCTCTGGCTTCCATGCCAAGGTCATCGATACCCTCAAGGCCGTGAAGCACGCGCCGTTCAACGGCCCGATCGTTCGGCCCCTTGGGAAGGACATTGCCCCGGAGCCCCCGCGCCAAATGCGACCACCGCGTTTTCCACCGGCATCTCGCGGCGCTTTTGTCGAGGCCTGTCCGTCGGCTTCCAGCCCGTGCCGTCCGTCAGGGGTTTCAGAGAAGGCAGGCGCCCCTGAAGCCAGAAGGAATCGAAAACCAGGGGGAGCCCTTCCGACGCGAGGGGCGAAGGGCCGTCGACCACGTGCAGGTGCAGATGCGGCGCGTCCGACTGACCCGAATTGCCAAGGCGCGCGATGAACTGCCCGCGACGAACCCTGTCGCCGACGCGGACGGCGAGGCTGCCCGGCTGAAGATGGGCGTAGAAGACATAGCGGCCGCCGCCGATGTCGAGCAGCAGATGGTTGCCACCGACGGTCGTCAGGGTGATCGGCGCCGCCTTCTTGTCCGAGGTGGGATCGTTTTCCGGCACACCGTCGAGGGCCTCGACGACCGTGGCGTCGGCCACCGCCAGGACGTTGGCGCCGTAAGGAGTCCAGTTGCGGTTTACCGCCGGATCGCCCCGAAAGGCCTGACCGTCCGCGCCCACCCGGATCCAGTCGATGGCGAAGCGCTGGGCGATGGTGGCTCTTCCGTTGAGGGCGAGCAGCGTGCGCCGGTGGGACGACGCATTGGCGAGGCCGTGCGAGGCGATCCAGCAGCCGCCCCGGAGCGGCGCGCCCAGCACCACGGGCGGCGCCGATCTGGGAACCACCGGCGCACCCTCCAGGATCGATTGGGTGGTCAAATCGACGGTCATGACCGGCTTGAAGGTCAATCGATGCCGAAGCGCGCGTAGGGGCGGGGCCGTGATCGGCGTGACGACATCGAGAAAGGCGACCGCGCTCTGGCCGCCGGGGATCAGCGTCTTGTCCGCGGGTTTGTCCGGCCCCGGCCGGGCGAGCACTCCGGTGAGCGCGTCCTCCGACCAGGCGGCCAGCACCGCGCCGGTCAGGCCGTCCAGCACCTCGATCCGTCGAAGCGAGAGCTCGACCGGCGCGAAGTTGGTCAGGCGAAGCTCGTAGATGAGATGGCGGAAGCCTTCCGCGTTCACCGGCGTGGGCGGGAAGGGAACCGCCAAGTCGACCGGGATCGCCTGGGGAGGGGCGGAGATCGGCGCGGCGCCTCCGCCGCCGCCGAGGGCCGGGGCGCCGGCCAGCAACGCCGCGACGGCCGCCGCGATCATCCAGCCTTTCATTACGCGCCTCCCGGTAAGCTGTCGGCCGCGACCCTACCAGCCATGGGAGCAGGATGCGCGAGCAGCCCGGCGTTGCCCCCAGGGTCGGGAGCATTTCTGATAGACTGTGGGCGCCCAACGAATTGGCCCGGCAGGCGGTGAAAATGGACGATTTCAGCTATCTGTCGGTCCTGGTCTCGATCGTGCTCGGCCTAGGGATCGCCAATCTGCTCACCGGCCTGGCGACGCTGGTCCGTCGGCGCGCGCGGATCAAGCCCTGGTGGCCGACGCCGGTGTGGATCGTCACCCTGTTCCTCATCCACGTCCAGACCTGGTGGGCGATGTTCGGGATGCGGCGCATCGACCGATGGAATTTCGGCGCCTTCCTGGTCGTGCTGATGCAGCCGGTTCTGCTGTTCGTCATGACCGCCCTGATCGTCCCGAAATTTTCCGAGGGCCGGGGCGCCCTCGATATGCGCGCGGACTATTTCCGCGAGTCGCGATGGTTCTTCGCGGTGCTGATTCTCACCCTTGCCGACAGCCTGTCCAAGGATCTCGTGCTCGGCGGGCGATTGCCGGCGACGTCGAATCTCGCCGCCCATTTCGCTTTCATCACCGTCGCCGTTATCGGGATGGCATGGCGAAACGACAGGGTTCACAAGGTTCTCGCGCCCGCCGCCCTGGCGCTTCTCGTCGGCTACATCGCCCTGCTGTTCACGACCCTGTCCTAAAGGCGCCCCATGCCCGAACCAAATCCTCCCGAAGCCTGGCCCCCTCTGCCCTACGCCGAATGGGCCGACACCTGCGAAACCCTGCATCTCTGGTGCCAGGTCGTCGGCAAGGTGCGTCTGGCCCAGACGCCGTGGCTCAACCATTCCTGGCAGACGCCGCTCTATCTCACCGCCCGCGGGCTGACGACCGGGCTCATCCCCCATGGGCGCCGCGCCTTCGACCTGGAGTTCGACTTCGTCGACCAGGTGCTTCGCGTCCGCGCCGAGGGGCCGGTGGCGGAGGCGCCCCTCCGGCCGATGCCGGTCTCCGATTTCCACACCAAGGTCGTGGCCATGCTCGAGGCGGTGGGGACGCCGGTCGCCATCCACGGCGCGCCCAGCGAGATGGCGCAGGCCATACCCTTCACCGAGGATCGCGCGCCGCGCGCCTACGACCCGGCCCGGGCGACACGTTTCTGGCGCGTGCTGCTGGAGGCGGACCGGGTGCTCAAGGTCTTCCGCACCGGTTTCCTCGGCAAGGCCAGCCCGGTGCACTTCTTCTGGGGCAGTTTCGACCTAGCGGTGACCCGGTTCTCGGGCCGGCCGGCCCCACGTCACCCCGGCGGCGTGCCGCATCTGCCCGACGCGGTGGCGCGGGAGGCCTATTCGCATGAGGTGAGCAGCGCCGGCTTCTGGCCGGGCGGGCCGGGGACCCAGGACGCGGCGTTCTATTCCTACGCCTGGCCGGAGCCGCCCGGCTTCCGGGACGCGGCCGTGGCCCCGCCGCCGGCGCGCTTCGATCCGGGCCTGGGCGAATTCGTGCTGCCTTATGAGGCGGTGCGCGCCGCGCCCGATCCCGACGCCGCGCTGCTGGCCTTCCTGTCCTCGACCTACGCCGCCGCCGCCGACGCCGCGCATTGGGACCGCGCCGCCCTGGAGTGCGCGCTGGGCGAGCCCGGGCGGCCGCGGGCGGTCTGAGGCGCGGAGGTGGGGACGGGGCCAAGTTTGACAGAATGTTGGGGGTCGCGCCTCTATGACCCGGCGAATGCGTTGACGCCGTGCTCGATCAAATAAAGGGAGAAAACATGAGACTGAAGGCGTCCCTAGTCATACTAGCGCTTTTGACGTCCTTCGCCTTCGTTAGCGCATATGGACAGCCTAGCGTGCCACTTTGGAAAACGCTTCCGAAGTTCGCGCCGCTGCCAACCCCTGACCAGCGTGGCCTTCTGCCTCTAAACGGAGCTTCCATATATTTTGCAATTTTCAACAGGGCGGGCGGTCATCCCGTGTTCCTGTTGCACGGCGGTTTGGGAAGCTCCGATGCGTGGGGAGATGAAGTACGCCTACTGGCCAAGAACCGCTCGGTCATCGTAGTCGACAGCCGCGGCCACGGGCGTAGCACGCTGGGCGGCCAACCTCTCGGCTACGGACTGATGGCCACGGATATCCTTGGCGTGATGGACGCCCTAAAAATCAAAAAGGCCTCGATCGTCGGATGGAGCGACGGCGGGATTATAGGCCTGATGCTTGCCAGTCATCACCCCGATCGCGTCGACAAGCTCTTCGTCTTCGGCGCGAGCTTCAACAGTTCCGAAACCCCGCCAGAATCACCAGACCCCGCGATGTCCGCGGAATTCAGAGCTAGGGCGGAAGCTGCCTACCGCGCAACGTCCCCGACCCCGGACGGCTTTCCGAAGCTGATTGGTGCGCTGCGAGCGATGTATCAGCATGAACCCTACATCACCCCGGCGGAACTCGGCGCGATCACGGCGCGCACGGTTGTCGCCGATGGACAGTACGAACAATTCATCAGCCGGCGGCACACCCGAACTCTCGCGGGCCTGATACCCAACGCGAGACTGGTCATCATGCCCAACGTGAGTCACGGCGGCCCCGCCCAAGATCCGCTAGGATTTTATAGAGAAGTCGTCAAGCTTCTGGACGGCCGTTGAACGCGTGGCGATTACAGTCCTCAATCTCGACGGTCGCGATCTTGGCGAATGATGGCCGGGCCGGCCCCGTCCCGCTTGAGTGCGGGTCTTCAGCGCATGACGGACGGACCGGCGGGCCCGCAATTCGAGGTTCACGCGCGCAGCGCGCGCCAGGCGAGCCATGCATAGGCGCCGAGCGTCGGCAGCACCGTCAGCACCATGCCGAAGGCGCGGGCCAGGGGATGGATCAGATAGCCGATCCAGAAGGCGGCGCGCCCCGCGGCGAACAGGCAGGCCATGGCCGGAATGACGACCAACCCGTCGTGGGGAAGGGGCACCGCCAGACCCGTCCAGCCGATGGCCGCCAGCACCGCCTGTTCGAGCGTGTTCTGATTGTAGCGCAGATTGATTTCGAGGCTGTGGTTCGTCGGCGTCCGCGTGCCGTCGATCGCGTCGGCGATGAACCCGCGCCGGCCGGCCGCGACGATCCCCGCCAGTAATGTCAGGCCCGGCAGGAGCAGCCAATGGGCCGCATAGGCCAAGCGGCTGGCCGTGTCGCCGGCCGGAAGCGTCACTCCCGAGAACAGCCGGGGCGCATATCGCCAGACCATGATCACGGCAAGGAAGGCGGGCGCGGCGCCCGCGAGTGCGATAAGTTGCTTGCGGAACATGTTTGGCTCCGGCGATGGAAAGTGCAACCGGCGGTCGCGGCGATTTCCACCGCTTTTGAAGCCGTTTCCATCGCACGGCCCAACAGGAGAACGCATGCGGTTTCTAAAATGGCTGGGGCTGGGCCTCTCGGCGTTGGCGATCGTGGCCCTGCTGGGGGCGGGCGGCGTGGTGGTGGGAGACAGGATGGGCCGGCCGGCCCCGGCCGATCCCAGAGCCCTGATCGCGCGGGCCGGCGCCTATCACGCCCGTATCCGGCGGGACGACTTCGGCGTGCCTCATGTGCTGGGGGCGAGGGACGCGGATGTCGCCTTCGGCCTGGGCTACGCCCATAGCGAGGATGATTTCGCCACCATCCAGGAGGCGGCGCTGGCCACGCGCGGCGAGCTGGCGGCGCTGAAGGGCAAGGACGCGGCGCCCGGCGACTATCTGGTGCGGCTCATGCGGGTGTGGCCGACGGTCAACGCCCACTACGGCGAACTGCCGCCCGACGTGCGGGCAGTGCTGGAGGCCTATGCCGATGGGGTGAATTTCTACGCGGTCAGGCATGCCGGTATCGCGGCCCCGGGCCTGCTGCCGCTCACCGGCAAGGACATCCTCGCCGGCTTCGTGTTCAAGACCCCGCTCTTCTACGGCCTGCAGGAGACGCTGGAGGCGCTGCTCAAGCCCACCGGCGGTAAGCCGATGGCGCCCATCGGCTCCAACGGCTTGGCCGTGGCGCCCTCGCGCTCGGCGGACGGAGCCACGCGCCTGCTGGTCAATTCGCATCAGCCCTACACGGGGCCGGTGGCCTGGTACGAGGCGGTGCTGCAGAGCGGCGAGGGCTGGCACGTGGCCGGCGGCTTCTTCCCCGGCTCGCCCTTCATGCTGCACGGCCATAACGAACACCTGGGGTGGGCCAACACGGTCAATGAGCCCGATCTGGTGGACATCTATCAACTCACCCTCAATCCGCGAAACCCCGGCCAGTACCGGCTGGATGGGGCGTGGAAGGATTTCGAGAAAAGCGACGCGGCGATCCGGGTGAAGATCCTGGGGCCGTTGATCTGGACCGTGCACAAGGAGGTCCTGTGGTCGGCCCACGGCCCGGTGATGAAGACCGACCACGGCGTCTTCGCCCTGCGCTACGCCGGGATGGGGACAGCCCGCCAGCCCCTGCAGTATTTCCGGCTGAACAAGGCTCGCGACATGGCCGAGTGGCGCGCGGCCATGGCGCTGCGGGCCCTGCCCTCGATCAACTACATCTACGCCGACGAGAAGGGGAACATCGGCTATGTCTACAACGCCCAGTTCCCCGACCGGATCGCCGGCGTCGACTGGAAAAAAACCCTGCCCGGCGACCGCTCGGACCTGATCTGGAAGGGTTATCTGCCGTTTTCGGCCACGCCCCAGATCTGGAATCCCAAGTCGGGGCTGGTGTTCAACTCCAACAACACCCCCTTTCAGGCGACGGGCCCGGGGGACGCGCTCAAGCCGGCGGACTTCCCGGCCAGCATGGGCCTGGAGACCGGCATGACCAACCGCGCCTGGCGGGCGCTGGAGACCTTCGGGGCGGATCCGAAGATCACGGCGGAGGCGTTCCGCCGCTACAAGTTCGACGTCGCCTACAGCCCCCGTTCGGATATGGCCAAGGTGCTGGTGGCGGTGGCGGCGCTCGATCCGAAGGGCGACGCGGGGGTCAAGGCCGCCCAGGCCCTGCTGGCCGGCTGGGACCGGCGCACGAATGTGGAGAGCCGGGGCGCGGCCCTGGCGGTGCTGACCGCCCTGCCGATCGCCGAGGATCTGGGGGCGGGCAAGCGGATCGACGTGCGCGGCGCCCTGGTCAAGGCGATGGCGGGCCTGAA
>JBBQGZ010000089.1:0-9864 GCA_038323535.1 Caulobacterales bacterium | reverse complement strand
TTCACCGCGTTCGTGGCCAGCTCGTGCAACGCCAGGGCCAGGGCGTTGGTCGCCCGGGGATTGAGCACGATCTCAGGGCCGCTCCAGCGCGCGCGGCCGCACGCCAGCCCTCCCAGTTCGGCGGCGGCGATGTCGCCTATTGCCGCGCCCCGCCACCGGGTCGCCGTCAGCAGGGTGTGGGCCGCCGCCATGGCGTCCAGGCGCCCGCCGAAGGTGGCCAGGAAAGCGTCCAGGGACACCGTCTGGCGCGCCGACTGGGCGGCCAGGGATTGCACCGCGGCCAGGACATTCTTTACCCGGTGGTCCAGTTCGGCCACAAGCGCCTCACGCTCGTCTTCCTCGGCCTTGCGCTTGGAGATGTCTCGCACCACGCCGATGACCTTCTCGACCGGGCCGCCCGCCGCGCGAAGGATCACCGCGGCGCTCTCCATCCACTGAACCTGGCCGTTGTCGGGGCGGATCATGCGGTAGCGAAGCTCATAGCCGCCGTCGCGGACCAGCCGCTCGCCGACCGACGAGCGGACCGCCTCGAGATCGTCCGGATGAACGAAACCTAGCGCGAAGAGGCCGCCGCGCGCCGATGTTTCGCCTTGCGGCAGGCCGGTGATCGCGGACATCCGGGGGCTGACGACGAACCGGTCGCGAACGAAATCCCACTCGAATTCGCCCATGCCCGCGGCGCCGAGCGCCAGGGCGGCCCGGCCCTGTTCGAGGCTCAGCGCCTCGGCCGAACCGATCTTCGAGCCACCGGTCTCGTCAACCATGGGAGCAGACTAGGCCACATCGGCGGAGCCGGCCACACCGGGATGGAAAGGGCGGCCGAGGGGCGCTATTCTCCTAAAGGATCGGCCGCGACGCGGAACCCACGGACGCCGGCCGCGTTGACGGGGCGAACCTTTTTGGGCGCTCGGAAGGGGGCCGCTCTTAAATCCCGTGGAGAAACCTAAAGATGCCCGCCCAGACCATGAACCGCGCGAACGATGAAGCTCTGGAGGCCAGGAAGGCCGCCAACAACGCCGTCGATCACGGCCAGAACGCTTTCAACGAAGCCATCGGCGCCGCCGAACGCAAACTTTCAGAGGCCGCCAGAACCGCCGAACGGGTGCTGCGCGAAGGGGTCGATGCTCTTCGCTCCCAGACGCGCGTCTACACCGACAACGCCGGGCAGCATGCCCAGGACGCCCAACGCTATGTGATGGAACGCGTCAAGGAGCGTCCCATGACCGCCACTCTGGCCGGGGTCGGGCTCGGGATCCTGCTGGGCCTTCTGCTGTCAAACCGCAATAAGTGATTCTACGGCGCCTCTTGATGGGCTTGGCGGCCGCGGCCGCCCTGTCGGCGAGCGCGGCGGTTTGCGTCGTCGCGCTCGCCTTCGCTCTCTACGCCTTGGTGGAACCCTATGTGGGCCGCGCGGGGGGTGGCGCCGTGGTGGCCGGCGCGGCCGCGCTGATCATCGGAGTGGCCGGCCTGTTGATCGGCGCGTCCGCACGGCGCGTGCGGGCGGCCGAGGCGCCGGGGAGCGCTGTCGAGCGGCTGATGCGCCTCGTACGCGAAAAGCCGGTGATGGCGATCTCGGCGGCCCTCGGCGCCGGGTTCATGGCGGTCCGAAACCCGAGATACCTCGGCGCCGCCATTCGCGCCTTCTTGGAGGGGCGAGGTTCCCGCCGCCGTTAGGGCCTGCCCGGTCGGCGGGTCAAAGACCAAGTCCGCCAAGCTTCGAAGTGCGAGCCCGTCCAGGCCTGGGCGGTGACAGTGATCGTCTCGCCGTCGGCTTCGATCAGGTTGAACCCCGCCGGCGTGCCGCGCTCGCGCAGCGAAAGGGTGCCCGCGCCCACGGCATGGGTGCGCCCGTCGCCGTAGGGATAGGCAAAAGCGAACGGGGCATGGATGTGGCCGGTCAGAACCAGATCCACCCCGCCGGCGCACAACCGCCGGGCGGCCGCCTCGCCGCCGCGAACCCGGGCCGTCATCGGGCCGCCGACCATTTCCACCAGAGGGTGGTGGCAGGCGATCACGCTCAGGGCGCCCGCCGGCCGGTCGGCCAGAACACCCAGCGCCCGCTCCGCCTGGCCAGAGGATATGGCCCCCTTCGACCAGTTCCAGCGCCACTGGGCGCCCCGGGCCGTATTCACCCCCGCCACCGTCATGCGCTCGTTGGACCAGCGGACGCCGTGAGCGGCGCCGAAGCTGCCCTCGAAACGCGAGAAGGGCGCGATCAGGCGCTCGGCGAGCCCGAGATAGGGGGTGTCGTGATTGCCCGGCGTGACCAGCACGGGCGGGGCGAGGCTTCGCGCCCACGACGCCGCGCGGCGAAATTCATCCGGCCGGCCGATCGTCGTCAGGTCGCCGGTGATGATGATGACGTCCGGGCCATGCGTGGCCAGCCACGCTCCGGCCCCCGCCACGGCGGCGGCGTTCTCGCCGCCGAAGTGGATATCCGAAAGATGGGCGATGCGTATCAGGTGCGCCGCCGTCTGGGTGGGCGTGAAATCCCCGGCCTCGTCACTTCGGGCCCGAGCCGGCGCGCTGCTTGACCGTTTCACCGGCGTTCTGCAGGCCGTTTCCTATCCTGTCGGCCGCTTCGCGCACGGGCGCCTGGACGCTTCGATCCACGACCTGGCCGGCGCCGCCCACCGAGCCTTGGCGCACGGTCAGATAGATGATCCCGACCCCCACCAGCACCAGGATCAAAATGATCAGGGTCAGAAGAGGCGATCCGCGCCGACGCAATCGCTCTTCGCGCCGGCCCCGTTCATAGGCGTCGGCGATATCGGTCTTGTCTACCGGCCGGGCCGCCCCATCGGCCTCCACGCGCCGGCGCTCGTCGCTTCGCCCGTCCTTATAGGCCTCCAGTTCGTCGGGGCCGGCGACAGGATCCACGCCGATCGTCCGTCGCGCGAACCAGGATCTCATGACCTCGCCTCCCTATGCCGATAGACGCTCGCGAATGACAACGGTGGCTCGGCCGGTCGGTTCCCGATCGAGGCCGGCTGGGGAACCCTCGGCCCCCGCCGGCGTTATGGGGCGCCCGGGGCGACTATTGCCACCGGTCGTGTTGCTGTTCAATACAGGCGCGGCGCCGGGGAGGATTTTTAGGATGAGTCGCGATGAGGGTGTAGGGCCTTGGCGGACCGCGGCGCCGGCGGCGATATTTTTTGCCCTGAGCCTGGCGGCCGGGTGCCAGAACGCGCCGATGTCCAGACACAAGGCGCCGCCGCTCATCCAGGCGCCGACGGCGTGCGCGGATTTCACTTTCTCGATCTATTTCGGGTCGCGGTCGGCGGCGATGACACGCGAGGCCGGCGATCTGATCGACGCCGCGGCCCAGCGCGCCAAGGGCTGCGCGGTGACCGGTATCGTGGTGGTCGGACTGGCTGACGCGCTCGGAAGCGTGGACGCCAACCTGGCCCTGTCCAAACGCCGCGCGGATGTAGTCACCCGGGCGCTGCACAGGCGCGGCTTCAACACCGTGGCGTTCCAGGTCGGAGCCGCCGGCGACGCCGGAGCGCGCAACGGGGTCGGCGAAGCGCGACCGCTCAACCGCCGCGCCGATGTCCAGGTCCACCTCGCGCCCGCGCGTTGAGCTTCAGGAACCCGTCATGACAGACTCGACCAGCAAGGTGCGCACGACGGCGACGCGCGCGCGGCAAGGCCGCTGGGGACGGCACATGATCTGGGTGCTGCTCGTTTCGGTCGTCTTGGCGGCCGGGGGCATGGTCGCTGTCTGGATGTGGCGATCGGGCGACTTCAATTCCGCTCAGCACAAAACCGCGCCGACCCCGCGTGAGGCGGCTCGCTTTCACACCACCGCGGCCCCGGGGAGCTGACGTCGCTCGTCAGGCCGCCGCGTCCCGGCGCCGGGGATGAAAGAACAGGGCTTGGCCGATCGCCGCCTTCACCGTCTCGGGCTGGAAGGGTTTGGTGATCAGGAAGGTCGGCTCCGGCCTTTCGCCCGTGAGCAGGCGCTCGGGAAAGGCGGTGATGAAGATCACCGGGACGTCCAGGCTCGACAGGATGTCCTTGACCGCATCGATACCCGAGGAGCCGTCGGCCAATTGGATGTCCGCCAAAACCAGGCCTGGCGTGGAGCGCGCCGCCGCCGCGGCGGCTTCGGCGCGGGTGGCGGCCACGTTGCTGACCTTGTGGCCAAGCTCCTTCACCAGGGCTTCGATGTCGGCGGCGATCACCGGCTCGTCTTCGATGATCAGGACATCGGTCGCCAACTCGGCGTCGATCTCCATCTGAGCCTCCGCGATCAGGCCCTCGATCTCGCCAAAATCACTCACGAGGATCTGGGCGGCCTCATTGGGCGTGAAACCCTCGACGGCGGTGAGCAGAAAGGCTTGGCGCGACCTGGGCGCGATGCGCATGAGACGCTGCCCGGCGCCGTTGGCGGCATCCATGCCGTCTTGAGCGCGGGGCTCGAGCTGGGCCCCAGAGCTGCACCAGATGGCGTGAAAGACCTGATACAGGGCCACGCGCGGCGAGAGCAGCGAATCGAGGGACCGATCTCCGGCCGCCAAGGCCTCCAGGGCGACGCGGACATAGTGATCGCCCGTCCCCTGGTCGCCGGTCAGCGCCCGGGCGTAGCGGCGGACATAAGGGAGGTGTGGGGCCAGCTTGGCTAAAAGGCTCATGACCCCTCCGGTCTACCATGACTTCAGGCGTACGCGTGGGGAATTCGCCGTTCGATCTCCCGTCCGCTGGACGCCAACGCAACTGATCCCGTTCGGTTCCCGTCAAGGCCCCGAAACCCGCGTTCACGGCCCGACGTCGCGACGCAGGGAACCCATGGGCGGCTTGCGCGTTTGCCGCCCTGGACGCCGATGGAGAAGTGGAGGGGCGGACGGCTGCCGCCGACGTCGGATGCATGATCGAACAGAGCGTGATGAAACAGCCGTCCAAAACCTCAGTCGCGCTTGACGAGGCGCGCCTCCGCCAACAGGTGATCGGCGCCAAGCTGCGCCAGATGTTCGACGAAATCGTCAATGAGCCGGTTCCGGACGAGTTCCTGGACATCCTTCGCCGCGCCGACGGGCGTGGGGAGGAGACCGGTTGATGGCCGTCGTTTCGCGGTCGGTCCGGGTCGACGATCCCGCCCGCGATACCGCCTTCAGGCGCGAACTGGTGAACCTCATTCCGCACCTGCGCGCTTTCGCGCGGACCTTGACCGGCGATCCCACCGCCGCCGACGATCTGGCGCAGGAGGCGATGATGAAGGCGTGGGACGCCCGCGCCAGCTTCGAGATGGGCACCAACATGAAGGCCTGGACCTTCATGATTTTGCGAAACCAGTTCTACACCGAAAAGCGCCGCTCGTGGCGGCAAAGCCAGCTCGACCAGGAGGCGGCCGAGCGCACCCTGGTCGCGATCGACGACCCCGCGGCGCCGGTGGCGCTCGATGAACTTCGCCTGGCCCTGGCGATGCTGCCTTCCGAACAGCGTGAGGCCCTCGTCCTGGTCGGCGCCGGCGGTTTTGCCTATGAGGAAGCGGCAGCCATCTGCGGCTGCGCCGTGGGGACGGTGAAGAGCCGGGTGAGCCGCGCCCGACGCGCGGTCCAAGGCATTCTCAACCGCGGCGCCTATGATCGTGACGGCGCCGCCGCGGGGGAAGCCATGGGATCGATTCTGGCCCACGCGGAGCATCTGAGCGGCGTTCGGTGAGCCTCCTTGCCAGGACCGGCGGCTGGAGAGCGACCACCATCCGGGTCCGGCTGGGTTTCGCCGTAGCCCTGGCCCTGGTCCCGGTTCTGATCCTGAGCGGTGTCCAGTCGGTGGTCTTTTTCCAGCGCCAGGCGCGTGACCAGCGGGCCAATCTCGTCGGGGCCGCCGAGCGCAGCGCGGCCACGGCGCGGGCGCGAATCGCCGCGGGCGAAGTTTTGCTGCAGACACTGACGCCCGGTTCGGTAGGCCTGCAATGCGCCCTGCGCCTGAACGATGTCAGGAACCGTCTTCCGGGCTATGCCAATCTGATCCGCTTCGACGCCTTGGGCCGGGTCGCCTGCGCCGCCGCCACCGTTCCGCCTGATCCGCGTCGTCGCGACCGGGAATGGTTTCGCGCCCTGGCCCAGGGCGCGGAGATCGTCGTGGCCAGCGATGCCGGGATCGACTATGCCCGCGAGCCCGCGCTCCTGGCCAGCGTCGCCGCCAGGGACGAGAGCGGTCGCTTCGCCGGCGCGCTGAGCGCGGTCATCACCCTGGCGAGCCTTCGCCCGGAAAAGGAAGACCGATCCTTGCCGGCGCAGTCCGAAGTGGCCCTGGCGGACCGACAAGGGCGATATCTGTCGACGACGCGCGCGGCGGCCTTCCCAAACACCCTGGGCCGGCGGCTGGCCGGCGCCGCGCGCACCCGGCCCACGCTCTGGCTCGATCGCGACCGCGACGGAATGCTGCGCGCCTTCACCTCCACGCCGCTCCTGGGTCAGGACGTCTATGTCCTGCTTTCCGCCCCGTCGCCGGGGGTGGTTTCCTGGGCCTGGCTCAACCCGGTGTCGGCGCTCGCCCTGCCGCTCCTGGCTTTCATCCTCGCGCTGGTGGCCGTGTTGGTGGTCACCGAACGGGGTGTCGTGCAATGGATCGCCTATCTGCAGCGCGTCGCCGCCCTCTACGGGCGGGGCCGCTACGCCGTTCACGCATTCCGGGCGGAGGCGGCGCCGCCGGAGATACGCCGTCTCGCCGAAGCCCTCGACGCGATGACCGCGACCATCGCGGCGCGCGACGCCGTGCTCAAGGAGACGCTGGCGCACAAGGATGACCTGATGCGGGAAATCCACCATCGGGTTAAGAACAACCTGCAGGTCATTTCGTCCCTGATCAACATGCAGCAGCGGGCGCTGGCCGACCCCGCCGCGCGGGCGGCCATGCACGACACCCGTCAGCGAATCGGCGCCCTGGCCCTCATCTATCGCTCGCTCTATCAGGGGCCGGACCTGAAACGGGTCGATCTGCGCGACTTTCTCGACGAACTGATCGCCCAGTTAATCATGAGCGAAACCGGAAAAGGGGCGCCGATAAGGACCGAACTGGCGATCGACACCCTGATCATCGACCCCGACCGCCTCGCCCCCCTGGCCCTGTTCGCCGTGGAGGCGATCACCAACGCCAAGAAGCATGGGCTCGGCGAGGAGGGAGGCATCCTCAGCGTCGGCTTCCACGTGAATGATGCGCGGGCTGAGTTGACCATCACCGACACCGGGGAACCGGGAAAGGTCGCGGAGGTCGGCGAGGGGGTCGGCCGGACTTTGATGACCGCTTTCGCCCGCCAGCTCCGCGGCGAGGTCATTTTTTGTCCCAGGTCGACTGGAGGCTTGACGGCCCGGCTGATTTTTCCGACACCGGACGCCGACGCCAAACCGGACCCGGGGGCAACCTCTTCTTGACTTGAGCGTTTGTTTGCCCGCGAGTTACTCGCCTATCTTCCGAGAGGTTATCCAGAATGCGAAAGATCATCCTTCTGACGGTTCTTGCCGCCAGCCTGGCCACCGCCGCCTGCAATACGGTTTCGGGCGCCGGCAAAGACGTCTCTTCGGCCGGCCATGCGGTCACCGACACGGCCCAGGACGCGAAGCCGCACTAGGCGCCTCCATAGCGCCCCACGCGTAGGGAGCCCCTCTCGGTCACCGAGAGGGGGGCTGCGTGCATCCGGCCAGCGTCTTTAGAGAGTCCGATCTGGGGCGGCTAACGACGCTGGTGGCGGCCAGCGGCTTGGTCGTCATCGTCGCGGCGGCGGGTCGACCGCTCGTCGCGCATGCGCCGGTCCTGCTGGACGAAGATCGACGACTGAGGTTTCACCTTTCGGCCGCCAATGAGCTATGCGCAGTGCTCGCGGGGGGTTGCCGCGCCTTGGCGGTGATCACCGGCCCCGACGCCTATGTAAGTCCCGACTGGTATGAGTCGTCGGACCAAGTCCCGACGTGGAACTATCTGTCGGTCGAGATCGAGGGGCCGGCGCGGCCGTTGTCCCGGCCGGAAACCGCCGTCCTGCTCGATGAGCTTGCCGCCCATTTCGAAGCGCGGCTCGCGCCCAAACCGGCCTGGACCCGGCAAAAAATGACGCCGGGGCGATTCGAAACCATGCTCGGCGCCATCGTCGGCTTCGAAATGAGCGTCGAGCGCCTGGAAGGAACGTTCAAACTCTCTCAGAACAAGCCGGTCGATGAGATCGCCACGATCGCCAAGCATCTGGCTCGGCGCCGTGATTCAGGATCCAGGCGCATCGCCGGCTTGATGACCGCCACGAGGGGGGGCGTGGCCGGCGGGCAGGATGACCTCGAATAGGACGCCCGCCGGGGTGGCCCGCGCCGCCACCGATCCCCCTGCGGCGCCCAGGAGCGCGTGGAGATAACGAGCCTGCGCCCAGCGACCGCTGAGGCCCTCGCCGAAGGGCTCGCCCATCAGGCCCGCCAACACCTCCGGATGAAGCTCGGCGCGAGGCCCGATGGCGTCGATGGTCACGATCATGCGAGCCTCCCGAAGCCCAGCCCGAACGCGGACGACACCCCCCGAGGCGACGGCGCCGGCGGCGATCTGAACCAGATTGAGCAGGCCGCGCCCGGCCGCGGCGTCCAACGCCGGCGCCTCCACCGCCCATTCGAGTTGCGGTCGCAGATCGGCGAATGCGCCCTGCGCGAGGCTCTTGAGCCGGGCGGCGTCGAACACTTCCGCGCCGAGCCCGAACGCCGCCCGGAAGAACGCCAGTTGATCGAGCAGCTTCCGCGCGCCGGCGGTCGCCGCGTCCAGAGCCTCGCGCCGCATCTCCGCGCCGCCGGCTTCGGCCGCCAGGTCGAGGCCGAGGAGGATGGCGTTGGCCGGTCCGATCAGATCGTGGCACAGGCGCGAAGCGAGCCTGGCGGCCAGTTCCTCCGGCGGCCTCACACCGGATATCGGGCGATCAGCCGCCGGGCGATGATGATCCGCTGCATCTCGTTGGTCCCCTCGCCGATGATCAGCAGGGGGGCGTCGCGGTAGAGCCGTTCGATCGGATACTCCTTGGAATAGCCGTTGGCGCCGAAAATGCGCATCGCCTCGGTGGCCACCTCGAAGGCGGTTTCGGTGGCGAACCACTTGGCCATTCCCGCCTCCAGGTCCACCCGGCCGCCACCGTCATAGGCGCGGGCCGCGTCCTCCACCAGCAGTTCGGCCGCCCGGGTCTTGGCGGCCATCTCGCCCAGCTTGAGCTGGATCGCCTGGTGTTCGGCGATGGGCTTGCCCATGGTCTTGCGAACCTGGGCGTAGGCCACCGACTCTTTGAGCGCCCGCCGCGCGATGCCGACGCCGCGGGCGGCGACATTGACCCGGCCGATTTCCAGGCCGCCGGTGGCCATGGCGAAACCCTGGCCCTCCTCTCTCCCGACCAGGGCCAGGTCCGCGTCGCAGAAGTAGTCCTCGAAGGCGATCTCGCCGGTGTCGATGCCGCGGTAGCCGAGCTTGGCCAGCTTGCGCCCCCGGCGGACGCCAGGCAGATCCTGGCGAGTCTCGGGGTCGCGGGTGGGGACGATCAGCATGGTCATGCCCCGATGGCGCGGCTTGGCTTCGGGATCGGTCTTGACCAGCAGAGCCAGGATGTCGCCCTCGATGGCGTTGGTGATCCACAGCTTGGCGCCGTTCACCCGGTAGCGGTCGCCTTCGCGGCGAGCCGTGGCGCGAATGCCTTGCAGATCGGTTCCGGCGTCGGCTTCGGTGAGGCCGAGGCCCCCGCGCAGTTCGCCGGTGGCGAATCTCGGCAGCCAGTGATCCTTCTGCCGCGGCGTGCCGAATTTCTGCACGATCAGAGCCATCATCAGATGGCTGTTGAAGAACCCCGTCAGACTCATCCACTCTTCGGAGATCCGCGCCACGATCTTGGCGTAGGTGAGCGCCGAAAGG
>JBBQGZ010000088.1:0-9943 GCA_038323535.1 Caulobacterales bacterium | reverse complement strand
GGCAACGCCCCATCAAGCCCGCCAGCAGGGGTCGAACCCCGCCGCTCTTCGTCAATGGCCCCAGCCCGCGCCGAAGATCAGATAGAGGAAGGCGAACAGGAACAGCCACACCACGTCGACGAACTGCCAGTACCAGGACGCGGCCTCGAAGCCGAAGTGCTGCCTAGGCGTGAAGCCGCCGTTCATCAGGCGGATCAGGCAGACGACGAGGAAGATGGTCCCGATGATGACGTGAAAGCCGTGGAACCCCGTGGCCATGAAGAAGCCGGAGCCGTAGAGCCCGGCGTTGGCCGACTCGGTGGAATAGAACAGATGGTCGGTCAGGATGTGGTGATATTCGTAGGCCTGGATCGAAGTGAAGAGGACACCCAGCGCGATGGTCAGGATCAGGCCGATCTTGGCCCCCCGCCGATCTCCGGTCTGCAGGGCGTGGTGCGCCCAGGTGACCGTGGTCCCCGACAGCAGCAGGGTGATCGTATTGACCAGGGGCAGCTGGAACGCCGGCACCGTCTCGATGCCCTTGGGCGGCCAGGTCGCCCAGGCGGTTCGGACGTCGTCGATCGGCGAGAGCGTCCGCACGTGATGGAAGAGCGCCATCTCGAAGAAGATCCAGAACCAGGCGACGAAGAACATCACCTCCGAGACGATGAACAGGATCATGCCGTAGCGCAGGCCCAAGGACACCACCGGCGTGTGGTCCCCGCGATTGGATTCCTTGACCACCTCGGCCCACCAGCCGGCCATGGTCAGGAGGACCCCGGCGGCGCCCACGCCCCTCAGCCACCAGTTCCCCTTGGGAACGCCCAATATGCCCTTGAGGCCGGCCACCAGGCCCAGGGCCAGGGCGACAGCGGCGATCGAGCCGATCAGCGGCCAGGCGCTCGGGTTGACCAGGTGGTAGTCGTGTTTGACGCCTTCATGGGCCATGGGAGCGGTTCGCGGCCTTCTCAAAAAAGATCGTGGTCTATAATCCCGCCCGCGACTATCCGCCAAGGGCCGAAGGGGCGCCGCGCCGGGGGGTTTGAGCCGCCGTGGCCCGCGCGCCCGTCACCGCCGGCAGGAAGGTGTAGGAGAGGGTGATCTCACCGGCCCCCTTGGTGTCGGGATCGGCGCCGTAGCGAGGGTCGACGAAATAGGCCACGGGGAATTCCACCGTCTCGCCGGGGCCGATGGTCTGGTTCTTGAAACAGAAGCATTCCAGCTTGGAAAAATACGGCCCGGCCGATTCAGGCAGCACATTGTAGAGCGCCCGGCCGGTCACGGGCGCGGCGCCCATGTTGGTCGCGCGGAAGAAGGCCAGCTTGGTCTCGCCCAGCTTGACGCTCTGGCGTGGCTGCGCCGGCTGGAAGCGCCAGGCCAGGCCGCGCACATTGGTGTCGAAGCGGACGACCACGCTCCGGGCCGAAGTGGCGGCGGGCGCGGCCCGCGCGCGCTTCGCCGCGCCGTTGAAGCCGGTGGCCTGGCAGAAGGCGCGATAGAGGGGCACGGAAGCGAAGGCGGCGCCGACCATGCCCGCGAAGATCGCCGCGCATAGCAGGGCGGTCCGGGCATTGCGCGCCCCCTGGCCCGAAACGCCGCGGCGGCCCATCAGCCCCCGCCCTTCTTCACCACCGTGATGATGAAGACGATCACGACGAAGGCCGCCAGCGACAGGGCCAGGAGGATGTTGCGCCCCCGCCTCGCCTTGGCCGCGGCCGGGCTCTCGAGGTTGGGGTCGCTCATCGCCCGAATCCCAGAGGCGCGAGGCCCGCCCACCGTTCGTAGAGCAGGGCGCCGAACAGGCAGAAGAGGTAGAGGATCGAAAAGGCGAACAGGTTGCGCGCCGGCGCGGAGGACGCCTTGACGTCGTAGAGGGCGTCGTCGCGGCGCCGCTCGCCGGGCGCCTCGCCCGCGCGGCTGGCGGCCAGGCGCGCGGCGAGGATCAGCAGGATGAGGCCGCCGCCGGCGGCCGCCGCCAGATAGGCCGGCCCGCCCAGGCCGGTGAACGCCGGCGCCAGGCCCAGGGGAGCGAGGATGAGGCTGTAGGCCAGGATCTGGCGGCGCGTGGAGGCCGCGCCCCTGACCACCGGCATCATCGGAACCCCGGCCTTGGCGTAATCCTCGCGGGTGTAGAGCGAGAGCGCCCAGAAATGCGGCGGGGTCCAGAAGAAGACGATCGCCACCAGCAGCCAGGCGCCCAGCGGGGCGGTCCCGCTGGCCGCCGCCCAGCCCACCGCCGGCGGCAGGGCGCCGGCCAGGCCGCCGATGACGATGTTCTGCGGCGTCCGCCGCTTGAGCCACAGGGTGTAGATCACGGCGTTGAAGAAGATGGTGAAGGCCAGGAGCGCCGCCGCCAGGACGTTGATCGCCAGGCCCATGATCCCCACCGAGAAGAGCGACAGGGCGACGCCGAGGCCGAGCGCGTCCTGACGCTGCACCCGCCCGGCCGGCACGGGGCGGGCCCGGGTGCGACGCATCAGGGCGTCGATGTCGCCCTCATAGCCCATGTTGAGCGCCGCCGCGCCGCCGGCCCCCAGCGCGATGCACAGGATGGCCACCGCCGCCAGCACCGGGTTCATCGGGACCCGCGCGCAGACCAGGCCCGTCACCGCGGTGAACACCACCAGGGACATCACCTTGGGCTTCAGAAGCTTGAGATAGTCCTGCCAGCGCGCGGGGAGGGCGTCGGCGGCGGGGAGGGCGTGATCGATCATGTGGGAATTGCCGACGAAAACCGGCGACAGGGTGCGGCGGCCTTGCGCCCCCTGCACCCCTTCTGGGTCCCCCTCCCCCGCAAGAGGGCAGGGGAGGAAAGGTCGATGATGAACCCCCTCATCAATGCCCGTCGGCGCGGATCACCGGCAGTTCGTTGAACTGGTGGAACGGCGGGGGCGAGGGGAGGGTCCATTCGAGGGTTGTGGCGCCTTCGCCCCAGGGGTTGGCCCGCGCCGGGCGCCGGCGCACGGCCGCCTCGGCGATCACAGCCAAGAACACGATCAGGCCCACGAAGGTGATGCCGTAGCCGATCGAGGAGATGTGGTTCCAATAGGTGAAGGCGATCGGATAGTCGACGGTCCGCCGGGGCATGCCCTGAAGCCCGAGGAAATGCTGGGGAAAGAAGACGATGTTGACGCCGATGAAGGTGATCCAGAAGTGGACCGTCCCAAGAAACTCGTTGTAGCGCACGCCCCACATCTTCTCGAACCAGTAGTAGAAGCCGGCGAAGATGGCGAACACCGCGCCAAGGCTCAAGACATAGTGGAAGTGGGCCACGACATAATAGCTGTCGTGCAGGGAATAATCCACGCCGGCATTGGCCAGCACCACCCCGGTCACCCCGCCGACCGTGAACAGGAAGATGAAGCCCACCGCCCACAGCATGGGCGTCTTGAACTCGATCGAGCCACCCCACATGGTCGCGATCCAGGAGAACACCTTCACCCCGGTCGGCACGGCGATGACCATGGTGGCGGCGACGAAATAGGCCTGCAGATTGACCGGCATCCCCACGGTGAACATGTGGTGGGCCCAGACGATGAAGCCCAGAAAACCGATGGCGACCATGGCGTAGGCCATGGCGAGGTAGCCGAACACCGGCTTCTTGGAGAAGGTCGAGACGATGTGGCTGATCATGCCGAAGCCCGGGATGATCAGGATATAGACTTCCGGGTGGCCGAAGAACCAGAACAGGTGCTGGAACATCACCGGGTCGCCGCCGCCGGCCGGGTCGAAGAAATGGGTGCCGAAGTTGCGGTCGGTGAGCAGCATGGTGATCGCCCCGGCCAGGACCGGCAGGGCCAGGAGCAGCAGGAAGACGGTGACCAGGATCGACCATACGAAGAGCGGCATGCGGTGCAGGGTCATCCCCGGCGCGCGCATGTTGAAGATGGTGGTGATGAAGTTGATCGCCCCCAGGATGGAACTCGCCCCGGCCAGGTGGATGGAGAGGATCGCGCAGTCCATCGCCGGGCCGGTATGGCCGATGGTCGAGAGGGGCGGATAGAGCGTCCAGCCGCCGCCGAACCCCCGGCCCGGCCCCCCGTCCACGAACATCGAGGTCAAGAGCATGATCCACGACGCCACCAGCATCCAGAAGCTGATGTTGTTCATGCGCGGGAAGGCCATGTCGGGCGCGCCGATCATCAGGGGCACGAACCAGTTGCCGAAGCCGCCGATCATCGCCGGCATGACCATGAAGAAGATCATGATCAGGGCGTGGGCGGTGACCACCACATAGTAGCCGTGCTTGGAGGCCTCGACGAGGCCGAGCCTGTCCAGCCACGAGCCGTGGGTGAAGATCTGGATGCCCGGCTCCAGCAGCTCCCACCGGATCAGGCCGGAAAAGATCGCGCCGACGATCCCCGCCTGGATGGCGAAGATGATGTAGAGGGTGCCGATATCCTTGTGATTGGTCGACAGGAACCAGCGGGTGAAGAAGCCGGGCGTTCCGTGCGCGCCATAGCCGCCATGGGCCTCGGCGTGGGCGACCCGCCCTAAGGTGTCTTCGGCGTGGGCCATGATCTACTCTTTTACACGTCCTCGAACGATACTCTAGCGCGCGGCGGGACTGGGCGCCCCGCTTGGCGGAGCGGCCGGGGTGGCCGCGGCCACGGTCACGGGCCTCGGCGCCTTGCTCGCCACCCAGGCGTCGAAGTCGGCCTGCGGAACCACGCGCACCTCGATCGGCATATAGGCGTGATCGACCCCGCACAGCTGGGAGCACTGGCCGTAGAAGACGCCGGTGCGGTCGGCCTTGAACCAGGTCTCGTTCAGGCGTCCGGGGACGGCGTCGACCTTGATCCCGAAGGCGGGCACGGAAAAGGAATGGATGACATCCTCGGCCGTCACCTGGACGCGCACCACCTTGTTCACCGGCGCCACCATCGGCGCGTTGGCGGCCAGCTGATAGAGGGACCCGGCCTTGGCCTTGACCATCAGGGTGGAGGTGTAGGCGCCGATCTTCTGCTCGGGATATTCGTAGTCCCAGTTCCACTGTCGGCCGGTGACCTTCACGGTCATATAGGGCCTGGGCATATCGTGTTCTTCGAACAGAAGTTTGAACGAGAAGATCGCGATGAACATCAGGATCAGCACCGGGACCACCGTCCACGCCACCTCGATCGGCGTATTGTGGCTCCAGCGCGCCGGTATCGGGTTGGCGCGCCGGTTGAAGCGGACGATGCAGACGATCAGCAGGCCGAGCACCAGCAAGGTGATGGCGGTGATGATCGGCAAGAGGATGTGGTCGTGAAAAACGATCACGTCTCGCCGGATCTGGGAAGCGGCCGGTTGCAGGGCGATGCCCCCGTCGACGGGCCGGCCCACGACCTCGGCCAGGGCGCCGGCCGCCAGGGTCAGGCCCAAAACGGCGGAACAGAACCCCACCGTCAGGCGGCCGATCCCCGAAAATCCAGACTTCATGTCTCTCACGGCCCATACTGGTCGGACGGCGGCCTTCGGCCGGCGCGGGCCTCTAGCCTCCCGCCCGAAGCCGCATGGCCCGTCGAGCGGGGTGCATACGCGGATCGCGCAAGATTGCCAAGGCGGGGGGCGTGCGGATGGGCTCGTCCGCCGCTACGGCGATCCACTCGCGCGGTTCGCCAAAAATCCGCTTTCCCCGCGAAAGCGCTACGGCATGCACACAACTCCTATCCGCTGTCGTCGGCATCGGAAGGTCGCCACCGAACACCTCTCCCAAAGGGAGAGGGAGGGGCCCGCGCCCGCTTGGGCGTGGGAGGGTGAGGGGCTACCCCGTATCCGATTTGTCCCCCGGCTTGCGTCAAGGCGCTGAAACATGGAGTGAAAACACCCGGCGCCAACCCCTCACCCTCCCATGGCTTCGCCATGGGCCCCTCCCTCTCCCGCTGGGAGAGGTGTTGGTGGGCGTACCTGGCCAAATGTGTGCATCCCCTGGCGCGAAAGCGGGGACCCAACAGGTGGGGGGCGGGGGTGGTGCGGTGCCGACGGGCTTCTGGAATCGCGATCTTCGGCCGCGCCATCCGATCGGATCTGCGCGTCAGGTCCCGGGTTTCGCGGTCGGGCGCGAGCGCCTATCTGTCGGCGTCCTGCGTCGCGCGAGCGACGTATCCCAAGTGAGCGCCATCGATGAACGTCCCCGTCCTCGCCCCCTCTATTCTCGAAGTCTCGGGCGTCGATCCGGGCGAGGCCGCGAACCTTCTGGGGGATGCGCTGAAAGGCGCGGACGACGGGGAGATCTTCCTCGAGCGGTCACAGAGCGAGTCCTTCGTCTTCGACGACGGGCGGCTCAAGGCGGCGACCTATGATTCGACCGAGGGCTTCGGCCTGCGGGTGGTGGCCGGGGAGACCGCCGGCTATGCCCACGCCACCGAGATTTCGCGGGCCGCCATCGCCCGGGCGGCGACCTCCGCGGCCCTGGCAAAGCGGGGCTATGCCGGGAGCGCGGCGGAGGGGCCGAGATCCACCAATACGCGGCTCTATGGCGACGACGACCCCCTCGCCTCGCCCGGATTCGCCGACAAGGTCTCCCTGCTCCAGGACATCGACGCCTTCGCCCGCGCCCGCGACCCCCGCGTCGCCCAGGTCATGGCGTCCCTCGCCGGCGAGCGCCGGGTGGTCGAGATCCTGCGCGCCGACGGCCGGCTGATCCGCGACATCCGCCCCCTTGTGCGCCTCAATGTGCAGATCACCGTCGACAAGGACGGGCGGCGCGAGAGCGGCTCTTCGGGCGCCGGGGGGCGGGCGGGCTTCGAGGCCTGGATCACCCCCGAGGGGTGGCGCGACCAGGTGGAGGAGGCCCTGCGCCAGGCCCTGGTCAATCTGGAAGCGGTGGACTGCCCGGCCGGCGAAATGGATGTGGTGCTGGGGCCGGGGTGGAACGGGGTGCTGCTGCACGAGGCGGTCGGTCACGGCCTGGAGGGTGATTTCAATCGCAAGGGGACCTCGGCCTTCGCCGGGCGGATCGGCGAGCGGGTGGCCGCGCCGGGCGTCACCGTGTTCGACGACGGCGCCATCGAGGGGCGCCGCGGCTCCCTGACCGTGGACGACGAGGGCACGCCCAGCGCGCGCACGATGCTGATCGAGGACGGGATCCTGGTCGGTCTCATGCACGATCGCCAGAGCGCGCGGCTGATGGGCATGGCGCCCACGGGCAATGGCCGGCGCCAATCCTACGCCTATCTGCCGATGCCCAGGATGACCAACACCGGCATGCTGGCGGGCGCCTCCAACCGCGAGGAGATGATCGCCTCGACCGCGCGGGGGCTCTATTGCGCCAACTTCGGCGGCGGCCAGGTGGACATCACCAACGGCAAGTTCGTCTTCCAGTGCACCGAGGCCTATCTGATCGAGAACGGCCGGATCACCGCCCCGGTGAAGGGCGCCACCCTGATCGGAGACGGGCCCTCGGCCCTGACCCGGGTGACCATGATCGGCGACGATTTCGCTTTTGATCCCGGAATCGGCGTCTGCGGCAAGGGGGGGCAGGGCGTCCCGGTGGGCGTCGGCCAGCCCTCCCTCAAGATCACCGGCCTGACGGTGGGCGGCGCGGGGCTTACCGCGAATTAACTGGCGCCCCCGCGCCTGCCTTGCGAGCTAGACGCTCGAGGTTCGGAGGCAGGCCATGAGTCTGGGTATCGCCGCGGCGGCGGTTTTGGCCGTCGCGCCCGCCGCCGTCCCGCCGGCCCCGCTCCCCCCGCCTCCCCCGCCGCGCGCCTCGACCGCGGTGACGAGCTACCCGCCCGCCTATTTCGTCGCCGCCCAGCCGACCACGGCCCTGGACATGGTCTCCCTCCTGCCCGGCTTCACCTTCGACAAGGGCGATGCGGTGCGCGGCTTCGGCGGCGCCGCCGGCAATGTGCTCATCGACGGCGCGCGGCCCGCGTCCAAGGACGATAGCCTCGACCAGATCCTCAAGCGGATCCCCGTCTCCTCGGTCCTGCGCATCGACGTGATCCGCGGCGGCGCGCCGGGGATCGACATGCAGGGCAAGACGGTCCTGGCCAATGTCGTGCGGCGGGCGGACGCGGGCGCCAAGCTCACCCTCGCCGCGTCCGTCACCCACGCCCCCGACGGGCGGATAGGCGGGAGCCTGCGCGCGGAGGGTTCCAAGCGCGTGGGCGCGACGATCTTGGAGGGGTCCCTGCTGTTCGGCCGGGGTTTCGACGACGGCGCCGGGAACGGGCCCAGGATCCGGACCGACGCGGCCGGGGCGACCCTTTTCACCGCCCAGGAGCATTCCCTCGGCGCCGTCTATAACTACAAGGCCACCGCGGCGATCGAGACGCCGGTGCTGGGCGGCAAGCTTCGGGTCAACGGATCGGTCTTTCTCAGCCCGTACGACTATACGCAGTTCGACCTCCACCTCGACTCGCCGGTCCGCGAGTTCGAGCGCTACCACGAAGGTCCCCAGACCGCCGAGATCGGCCTGCGCTATGACCACGCCCTGGGCCCGCACGCCCGGATCGAGACCTTCCTGCTCCAGCAACTGGGCCGCAAGCCGATCACCGACGACTATGCCACCGACGGGTTCGCCGCCGACTTCGCCCTGCGCAAGACCACCGGCGAGAGCATCGCCCGCGCGACCGTCACCTATGACGTGACCAAGGCCCTGTCCGTGCAGACCGGCGCGGAGGGTGATTTCAACTGGCTCCAGACCCGGACCACCTACGCCGAAAACGGGGTTCCGATCGCGCTGCCGGCCGCCAATGTCCGGGTCACCGAGGCCCGGGGCGAAGCCTTCGCCATCGCCACCTGGCAGGCCAGGCCCACCCTCACCGTCGAGGCCGGCATGCGGGCCGAAGCCTCGCGCATCGCCTCCACCGGCGATGTCGTCAACACCAAGACCCTTTTCTACCCCAAGCCGCGTCTCGCCGTGACCTGGTCGCCGGACGGCGCCGACCAGATCCGCCTTCGCGCCGAGCATGAGGTCGGCCAGCTCAACTTCGACGACTTCGCCGCCTCCGCCGCGACCTTGAACACCGGCACCGTCCACGCCGGCAACCCCAACCTCAACCCGCAGCAGGATTGGGTGCTCGAGGCCGCCTACGACCGGCGATTCTGGAGCGCCGCGGAAGCCACGATCACCTGGCGCCACTTCTTCCTCGCCGACGTCATCGACCGGGCCCCGATCTTCGATCCCGCTGGGACCTTCGACGCGCCGGGAAATATCGGGAACGGAACCAAGGACGAGGTCGCCTTCACCCTGACCCTGCCGACCGACCGGTTCGCCATCCCGCGCGGCCTGCTGACCGGCCAGGCCACCTGGCGGTGGTCGCGCGTGATCGACCCCACCACCGGCCAGCCGCGGCCGATCTCGGGCCTTCGCCCGTTGGACGCCGAAGCCCATTTCACTCAAGGGATCCCGCGTTTCAAGGCGACCTGGGGCTTCGACATCTACAACCAGTGGCAGGAGGTCTATTACCGGTTCGACGAGATCGACACCGACAAACTCAAGACCTACGTCGTGCTCTTCGCCGAATTCAAACCCCGGCCGGATCTGGCCTTTCGGGCCGAGATCGACAACGCCGGTGCCCGGGGTTTCGAGCACGTCCGCAACGTCTATGTGGACGCGCGCAACACCTCGCCCCTGGCCTTCACCGATCTGCGCGACCTCCACTTCGGCCGCATCCTCTATTTTAGGGTGTTGAAGACGTTTGGGTGAGAGCCGCTCGACCGACCAGCAAGCCGCCGAGGACGAAGTGGCCGCCATGGCGATCCGGCGCTCGCGATCGACCGACCGGCCCGTGGGCGCGTCGGACTCGATCGCCGAGCTCGAAGGCGCACGCGTCGCGCGCTCGCCAGCGGCGAACGCGGGCCGACGTCACGGGGCAATGGAGACGATGATGCTGGAGTGAACCCCTAGAATGAGTCAGGGAAAATAGGGACAGTTCTCTGTAAGGAGAACCTATGTCCGAAGAGAGAGTCCGGATCTTCAGCCGGGCGTTCAAGCTGAAGGCGATCGAGCGGATGGATGCGGGGGAGAACG
>JBBQGZ010000087.1:0-10087 GCA_038323535.1 Caulobacterales bacterium | reverse complement strand
TACCTCGACGCCGTGCTCCCTGGCCAAGCGGTCGCGCGCGCGCATGATTTCCACCGAGTCGCCGAACCCGTTGAGCACGATCGCCGCGCCTTGCGCCGCCAGGGCTTCGGCGATCCCCAGGCCGATCCCGCTGGTCGAGCCGGTGACGAGCGCCGCCCGGCCAGCCAGAAGCCGGGGTTTGGCTGGGGTTGCCCGGGGTTCGGCAATCGTGGTCGTGTCCATCGGGATGCTCCATTGTGGGGGCCGTCTCGATGACAGCGTCACGCTTGAAAAATAACCGATAGGCACGGTGATGACCAAGACCTTCGACGCCATCATCATCGGTGGCGGCCAGGCCGCCCCGTCTCTGGCCGCGCGCTTGGCCGGCGCCGGGATGAAGACCGCCCTGATCGAGCGCGAGCATCTGGGCGGAACCTGCGTCAACGACGGCTGCATCCCGACCAAGACCCTGGTGGCCAGCGCGCGCGTGGCTCATCTGGCGCGCCGCGCGGCGGACTTCGGCGTGGTGCTGCAAGGCGGTGTCGGCGTCGACATGAAGGCGGTCAAGGCGCGCAAGGACGCGGTCGTCCAAGCCTCCCTCGACGGCCTCGCCTGCTGGATCGGCGGCACGGCGGGCCTCACCCTGATCATGGGCGAGGCCCGCTTCGTCTCGGCGCGCGAGATCGAGGTGAACGGCCAAAGGCTGACCGCGCCCAGGATCTTCATAAACACTGGCGGTCGGCCGGTGGTCCCGGACTGGCCGGGCCTGGCCGAGATCCCGTACCTCACCAACACCTCGATGATGGCGGTGGATTTTCTTCCCCCGCATCTGCTGGTCGTCGGCGGCAGCTACATCGGCCTGGAGTTCGCCCAGATGTACCGGCGCTTCGGATCGGAAGTGACGGTGGTGGAACACGCCGACCGCCTGATCGCGCGCGAGGATCCGGAGGTCAGCGACGCCCTGCGCGCGATGCTGGAGGCGGAGGGGATCGGGATCCATCTCGGCGCGCGCGACATCGCCGTCGAGCGCCGCGGCGGCGGCGTGCGCCTCACCGCGACGGCGGGCGGTTGGCCCCTGTCGGTCGAGGCGAGCCATCTGCTGCTCGCGGTTGGGCGCCTACCCAACACCGAAGCCCTGAACCTCGAGGCCGCCGGGGTGAAGACCGACGCCCGCGGCTACATCGCGGTCGACGACCAGCTGAGGACCCATGTCGAGGGGATCTGGGCGATGGGGGACGTCAATGGGCGCGGCGCCTTCACTCACACCGCCTACAACGACTATGAGATCGTGGCGGCCAATCTGCTGGACGGCGATCCGCGCAAGGTCTCCGACCGCATCCCCGCCTACGCCCTGTTCACCGACCCGCCCCTGGGCCGCGTCGGCATGAGCGAGGCCGAGGCGCGAGCCGGCGGTCGGCCAATTCTTGTTGGCGTGATGCCCATGACCCGGGTTGGCCGGGCCCAGGAACGGGGCGAGACCACCGGCTTCATGAAGGTGCTGGTGGATGCCGAGACCAAACGAATCTTGGGCGCGGCCCTCCTCTGCATCGAGGGCGACGAGATCGTCCACGCGCTCCTGGACGTCATGTACGCCAAGGCGCCCTATACCGTCGTCCAGCGCGCCGTCCACATCCATCCGACGGTCAGCGAACTGATCCCGACCCTGCTGGGCGAGCTTCGGCCCCTGATATAGGCCTTGTCAGTGTGCCGCCGCGGCGGCCTTGGCCGCGACGTGATGGCGGTGGTGGCGGGCGTGACGCCGGGCCGATCGATGCCCGATCACCGCGCCGCCCACTCCGCCCACCACCGCGCCCACCGGGCCGGCCACCACCGCGCCGCTGACCGCGCCGGCGGCCGCTCCGGTGGCCGTGCGGCTGACCGCGCCGGCGCCGTCGGCGGCGACCAGCGCCGCTAGGCCCACCACCGCGACAAGAATAGGCTTCATGATGAATCTCCTTTTGAAAGGGTCTCCCCCGGCCGAAGGCCGCGGATGGAGCGGGCGGCGGGAATCGAACCCGCGACATTCAGCTTGGGAAGCTGACGTTCTGCCTCTGAACTACGCCCGCGATCAGCCGCCGAGCATAGCGAAGCGCGGTCTCGCGGCAAGGCGCGCGTTGACCTCGCGGGCCGATGGCCGCACCATGAGCGCCAAGCGAATTTCCTTAAAGGAGAAACGGCATGGCCGATGGCGAGATGAGGGGAAAGGCGACCTTCCGCGCCATGACCGAAGGCACGGTGGAGGACTGGATGGCCATCGAGGCCGCCGCCGCCCCGTTCAACCGCGCCCACGCGGACCGGCTGATCGGCGCCTTGAAGGAATTGGACGAGGACGTCGGCGGTTTCGCCGTCACCCGCCTCGAACACTCCCTGCAGACCGCGACCCGGGCGCACCGCGACGGGCGTGACGAGGAATATGTGGTCTGCGCCCTGATGCACGACATCGGCGATTTGATGGGGCCGGCCAATCACGCCGAGATCGGGGCCATGATCATGAAGCCCTACATTTCCGAGGCCAACCACTGGATGATGGACAAGCACGGCGTCTTCCAGGGCTATTACTTCTTCCATCACATCGGCCTGGATCGCGACATGCGCGAACAGTATCGCGGCCATCCCCACTTCGAATACGCCGCCCAGTTCTGCCATCTCTATGACCAGAACAGCTTCGATCCCGACTACGACACCCTGCCGCTGGAAGCCTTCGAGCCGATGCTGCGCCGGGTGGTGGCGACGCCGAAGAGTTCGATCTACCGGCGCGAAGCGGCGTAAGGACGCGGGGGGTTGCCGTGCGCCCCCTCCACCCCTTCGGGGTCCCCCTCCCCCGCAAGACGGCGGGGGAGGAAAAAATCAGGCGAGCCTTGTCTTTTCTTCATCCTCCCATGCGAAGCGGGGGAGGTGGCGCGGCGCTCTCTCGCGCCGTGACGGAGGGGGCGCGCGGCGGCGCCCGCCTCACCACGCCCTAAAATGCTTCGACAGCCTCAGCCCCTGGCGCTGATAGTGGGAGCCGCCGGCGCCGTAGAGGCGGGTGGGGCGCTCGGCGAGGGTTTCGAACACCAGCTTGGCGACGCTCTGGCCGTCCTCCAGGAGGAAGGGGGTTTCGTGGCTGCGGACCTCGAGCACGGCGCGCGAGCCTTCGCCGCCGGCCTCGGCGGTCCCGAAACCGGGGTCGAAGAAGCCGGCGTAGTGGACGCGAAATTCCCCGACCGCCGGGTCGATGGGGATCATCTCGGCCGCCTGGAAAACCGGGATCTCGATCGGCTGCTTGGAGGCGAGGATATAGAATTCGCCCGGATCCAGGAGCAGCTCGCCCCGGCGCGCCTCCACCGGCTCCCAGAAGTCGCGCGGGTCGTGGCCCGCCTCCAGATCGAGGTCGACGACCCCGGCGTGGCGGCGGGCGCGGAAGCCGGCGAGGCCGTCGCCGAGATCCACGCCGATGGCCTCCGCGCAAAGCGCATCCGGCGCGCCGCGCTTGAGGCGCAGCTGATTGAGCTGGGCGCCCGCCCGCGCCAGGACCGAAAAGGTCTGGGGCGCGATCTCCAGGAACATCGGGCCGGCGTAGCCCGCCGCGACGTCGTCGAACACCGGCTGGCCGTCGGTGAGCAAGCGGACGAAGACGTCCAGGCGGCCGGTGGAGCTCTTGGGATTGGCCCGCGCGGACACGTCGGGCGGTAGAGTAAGCCGCTCGCGAAGCTCGGCGATATAGACGCAGCCGCGTTCCAGCACCGCGCCGCGGGTCAGGTCGAGTTCGTGCATGGCCACATCGCCGATCCGCCCCGCCACCGTGCCGCCGGGCTTGGGCAGGAAGGACGCGCGCACCCGCCAGGCGCGGTTGCCCAGGCGAAGATCGAGGCTGGCCGGCTGGACCTGCCCGGCCTCCACACCGCCGTCGGCCTCGATCGCTCCAGCCGCGATCAAGGCTTCGATCGACTGGCAGGGCAATATGCCGGGGGCGCCGTTCATGCCCGGTTGCTTGGGCGTGGCGCGCGAGTCTGGCAAGAGAGAAGGGAACGGGAGAGCCGGAGACCGCCATGGCCGAAGATCCGCGAGACTGGGGCCTTGCCACCCGCCTGGTGCGCGGCGGCCTGGCGCGCTCGCCCCATGGGGAGACGGCCGAGGCGCTCTATCTCACCCAGAGCTTCGTCTATGAAAGCGCCGAGGCCGCCGACGCCCGGTTCGCCGGGGACGAGCCGGGCTATGTCTATTCCCGCTACGGAAATCCCACGGTCAAGATGTTCGAGGATCGCCTCGCCCTGGCGGAGGGGGCGGAGCTCTGCCGCGCCACCGCGTCGGGCATGGCGGCCGTCCATCTGGCCCTCAGCGGCCTGCTGCGCGCCGGCGACCATGTCGTTTCGGGCAAGGCGGTGTTCGGCTCCTGCCGCTGGATCCTCAAGAACTGGGCCCCGAGGTTCGGTATCGAGGCGACCCTGGTCGACGCGCCGGACCTGGAGGCCTGGTGGGCGGCGGTTCGCCCCGACACCAAGGTCTTCTTTTTGGAGAGCCCGGCCAATCCCCTGCTGGAGATCTGCGACATCGCCGCCATCTGCGCCATCGCCCGGGAGATCGGCGCCAAGGTGGTGGTGGACAACGTCTTCGCCACCCCGATCTTCCAGTCGCCCCTGACCTTGGGCGCGGACGTGGTGGTCTATTCGGCCACCAAGCATATCGACGGCCAGGGCCGGGTGCTGGGCGGGGCGGTGCTGGGCGACGCAACCCTGCTGGAGGAGGCCTACCGCGACCTCATCCGCCACACCGGCCCGGCGATGTCGCCGTTCAACGCCTGGGTGCTGCTCAAGGGGCTCGAGACCCTCGACCTTCGCGTCCGCCGCCAGAGCGCCACGGCCGCGTCCCTCGCCGACCGCATCGCCGCCCACCCCAAGGTGAAGGACTGCCGCTATCCGGGCCGCCCCGACCATCCCCAGGCCGCCATCGCCGCGCGCCAGATGACCGGCGGCGGCACCCTGATCGCCTTCGACCTGGGCTCACGCGCTGCGGCGTTCCGCTTCCTGGGCGCCCTCCGGGTGCTGGACATCGCCAACAATCTGGGCGACGCCAAGTCCATGGCCACTCACCCTTCCACCACCACCCACCGCGCCGTCACCGAGGACGAGCGCCTGGAAATCGGCCTCACCCAAGGCTGGGTGCGCCTCTCGGTCGGGCTGGAAAGCGAGGCCGATCTTGCCCGCGACATCGAGCGCGCCCTGGACGCCTGCTGATGGCCGCCGATCCTCCGACCCACTACGAGGCGACGACGCGCGGGGTCGTGGTGCGCGTGGCCCCCGCCTTCCTGCCAGACCAGTCGGATCCGGAGCGATCCCGCTTCACCTGGGCCTATGCGGTCGAAATCGAGAACCACGGCGAGGAGACCGTGCGGCTCGTCTCGCGCCACTGGCTGATCACCGACGCCCTCAACCGCGTCGAGGAGGTCAAGGGCCCGGGCGTGGTCGGCGAACAGCCGACCCTGGCGCCCGGCGAGGCCTTCCACTACACCTCCGGCTGCCCCCTGGCGACGCCGTCGGGCGCCATGCGCGGCAGCTACCAGATGGTCACCGCCGCCGGCGAAACCTTCGACGCCCGGATTCCGGAGTTCTCCCTCCACCTGCCCGACGCGACGCGGCGGATGAATTGAATCGGGACCCTACCCCACCGCCTCCGGGGCCAGTTCATAGACCCGCGAACAGTATTCGCAGGTCACCTTGATCCGGCCGTCGGCTTCCACCATCGCCGCGCGTTCGTCGGGGGAAAAGGCGCGCAGCATGGCGGCGATGCGTTCGGGGGAACAGCGGCAGAAGCCGGTCAGGGGCTTGGCCTCGAACAGGCGCACGCCGTCCTCGTGGAACAGACGCCACAACAGGGTCTGGGCGGAAACCATGGGGTCGATCAACTCGTCCTCGCTCACGGTTTCGAAGAGGGCCTGGGCGCGGGTCCAGGCGTCGTCGGTGGCGCCCCGCGCGTCGTCCTCGGCGATGTTCTGGATGATCAGGCCCCCGGCGCGCCAGCGCGGCCCGGCCCCGTCGTCGGCCTGGCCCACCGCCAGCCGGACCCGGGTCGGGGTCTGTTCAGACCGGGCGAAATAGGTCTCCGCGCAGAGCGCCAGGGTTTCCCCTTCGATCGGCGTCACCCCCTGGTAGCGTTCGGTATCCGGCCCCTGGTCGATGGTCATCACGAAGGTCCCCGCTCCCAGAAGGGCGCCCGCCCCCGGCCGGGCGCCGGCGGAAAGCGCGGCCACCCGCTCCGCGTCGAACCGGCAATAGCCGCGCAGGGCCCCGGCGGTGTCGTAGTCGGCCACCACATAGGCCACCGGCCCGTCGCCCTGGGCCTGGACGATGAGGCGCCCCTCGAACTTGAGGCTGGCGCCGACCAGCGCCGCCAAGGCGCAGGCCTCTCCCAGGAGATTGGCCACGGCCAGGGGGTAGTCGTGGCGGGTCAGGACCTCGTCCACCGCCGCGCCCAGGCGCACGATCCGCCCGCGCACCGGCTGGTTCTCGATCCGGAAAGGGGCGACGAAATCGTCGGCGGGAGGCTCGCTCACGCCGCGGCGTCCCGGCGAATCCGCTCGCACACGCGCTCCAGCCGCAGAATCGCCTCTCGCGCCTCCGCCTCCGTGATCACCAGCGGCGGCAGCAGGCGCACGCAATTGTCGCCCCCGCCGGCCATCAGCAGGCGCTCCTCCCGGGCCAGGGCCATGAAGGCGCGGTTGTCGGGGACGAGCTTGAGGCCGATCAGCAGGCCCTTGCCGCGCACGTCGGCGATGACATCCGGATAGCGGTCCTGAAGGCCCTTCAGCCCCTGGGTGAAGAAACCCGCGATCCGGCGCACGTGCTCCAGGGTCTCCTGTTTGCTCAGTTCCTCGAACGCCGCCAGACCCACGGCCATGGCCAGGGGATTGCCGCCATAGGTCGAGCCGTGGGCGCCCACGGTCATGCCGCTCGCCGCCCGGGCGGTGGCGAGGCACGCCCCCACCGGGAACCCGCCGCCCAACGCCTTGGCCACGCACAGGATGTCCGGCGCCGCGTCCCTGGCCCACTCATGAGCGAAGAGCTTGCCGGTGCGCCCCAGGCCGCATTGGATCTCGTCGTAGATCAGCAGGACGCCGCGCTCGTCGCAGAGCGTGCGCAGAGCGGTGAGATCCTTTTCCGGCAGAGCCCGCGCGCCGCCCTCGCCCTGCACCGGCTCGAGGATCACCGCCGCCGTGGCCGGCCCCAGGGCCGCCTCGAGCGCCGCCATGTCGCCGAACGGCGCCTGGACGAAGCCAGGCAAGGGAGGCCCGTAACCCTCGACATACTTCGGATTGCCGGCGGCGAAGACGGCCGCGTAGCTGCGCCCGTGGAAGGCGCCGTCGAAGCCGATGACGTCGATCCGCTCGGGCTGGCCGGCCGCCCAGTGGAAGCGCCGCGCCATCTTCAGCGCGCACTCCACCGCCTCGGTCCCCGAATTGGTGAAGAAGACCACGTCGGCGAAGGTCGCCTCGGTCAGCCGCGTCGCCAGGGCCTCCTGGCCCGGGATGCGGAAGATGTTGGAGACGTGCCACAGCTTCTCCCCCTGGTCCTTGAGCGCCTGGACCAGCTTCGGGTGCGCATGCCCCAGCCCCGTGACCGCGATACCCGCCAGGCAATCGAGATAGGCCTCGCCCTCGGCCGTATAGAGCCACACCCCCTCGCCCCGCTCGAACGCCAGCGGCGCGCGGTTGTAGACCGGCAGGAGGTGGTCGTCGGCGGGGGGCATGGCGGCTGCCAATGTGGAGAATCCCGACGCGATGCGGCGGGGACGGAAGCGCGGCGTTTTCGTCGGGGCGGGAGACGGAGTCAACGACGAGAGGGCGGCGATCCTTTCCAACCCTTCACTGACGTTGCAGGGTAGTGGAGGGTCACGGGTCGAACGCGCACGACGAATGGCGGATCAGGCAAAAGTCGGGAAGGACTGGGGCGACGACGAACTCGACGCCATTGTCACCGACTATTTCGCCATGCTCGCCGACGAGCGCGCCGGTCGAGCATACGTCAAGGCCCGTCATCGCAAAATCTTGATGGACGAAATCGGCCGGACGAACCGGTCCGTCGAGTTCAAGCACATGAACATCTCGGCGGTTCTGCGGATACTCGGGCTGCCGACAATCCGGGGCTACAAGCCGAAATTCAATTTCCAGAACGCGATCTTGGACGCCATTGAACGCCATCTGTCGGCAAACCCCACCGTGGTCGAACTCAATCCAATCGTAGGAATCGGCCTTGCAGAGGCGCCGAGTCTTTTCGAAGAGCCGCCTCCGGCGCCCAACTTCGACGCGGCTCCCATACCCGAACGGCTGGAGCGCCTGATCCGGAAGTTCGATCCCACCGAGCGCGACTTCAAGAACCGCGCGCTCGGAAAGGCGGGCGAGGCGCTGATCATCGATTTCGAACGCCGCCGGCTGGCGGAGGCCGAGCGGCGGGACCTCGCCGGGAAGGTCCGCTGGGTCTCCCAGGAAGACGGTGACGGCGCCGGCTACGACATCCTCTCCTTCGACCGCGCCGGCCGTGAACGCCTGATCGAGGTCAAGACGACATGCGGCACGCGGAAGACGCCCTTCTTCCTCACCCGCAACGAGCGATCATTCGCGGAGGAGAGGCCGGAGGCGTTCCGGCTCTATCGTGTCTACGAGTTCGGCGAGGCCCCGAGATTTTTCAAACTCCGGCCGCCCTTGGAGCAGGCTATCGTGCTCGAGCCGGCGACCTACCGGGCTTCCTTCGGGTAGAGCCATTCCGGCGGCGGGTGTATATCCGGAAAGCTTCCCACCCCCGTTTTTGGAGGCGACTCGACGATGGACGCTAAACAATCGACCCCATGGGACGGCGGCGGGGCGAAACTTCGTCTGCCCTGGTTCGTCAAGGTTTCACCGGAGTTCTACGATGACGCCTGCGACGTGGGATTTGGTTGGGAAGGCTGGGCCTGCGATGATGATGACGCAGTGGCCCAAGCGCTCGAAGAATGCCACCTATTCAACGAGCGCGAACCCGACTTTCACGTTGAAGACGTCGATCCGAAGCGCGCCAAGGTGCACGTCGCCGAGATCGACTTCCGCCGTTTCGCCGGCCCTCTTCTTCACTGGGCGCGAACGATGGGTGGCTGGGACACACCGCTGTGGAAAACCATGGAAGACGCCGTCACGGCCGCCGGCCTGCATGTGGCCCCGCTTGATCTCAGCGAGAGCGGCTAGCGGTTGAGGTTGAGCGACGCCCCCCAGTTGCCAGCGTCCAATCGAGGCAAATTTAGGCCACCACCGGGTTTTTCAAATAGCTCTTCAGTGTTACGGCGGACTCTATCTCAGTCTTAAATCCTCGCATCAGGCCTATGACCTCCTCCATCAAATTATTCGTAGTATCTCTATCAAGCAACAAATAGTTTCCATGTGCGATCTTATTTCTCGACTCCAAGAGTGTTTCGTCAATTAATACGCGTTTCGTCTCATACTCAATGGTTTGAAAGCCTAGAAGCTCAAGAATATCTGAAAACAACTCATAGTTCAAATTTCCTACCTGACCAATGGTGCGACCCAGAGGAAGATGCACTCTATCCTTGTCCATCGTCATGATCTTATTCAATAAGTCGGTAGTGGCAAACAACCGCCGGCGCACTGCCTCGACGGCTCTCATATAGGTTACGGTTTGTAGGCCCCGAAAGCAGTCAAGCACCTGGCCATATCGGAGCTCCTTATTGCTGAGGTAACCGGCATAGCCGATGGCCGCCTTGCGAATAAAACCCTCCCAATGCGCGTATAACATGGCAACAGCCGCCCGTAGCGCTGCGTCTCGGACACCGGCATCAGAACTAGCAATTGCCTTTCTTAGCCCATGAATGTCCCGGAAATTCCGCAGAACAATAAATCTAGTAACTAGCTCCAGTCTATATTGTCGACTCTCGCGCGCACTTCCAACCGGCGTTACAGCTCGGAAATTCACATCCTCGGAAAACGCTACAACGTGTTCGAAGACGGTGGAGTGAACCCCTAGAATGAGTCAGGGAAAATAGGGACAGTTCTCTGTAAGGAGAACCTATGTCCGAAGAGAGAGTCCGGATCTTCAGCCGGGCGTTCAAGCTGAAGGCGATCGAGCGGATGGATGCGGGGGAGAACGTC
>JBBQGZ010000086.1:0-10113 GCA_038323535.1 Caulobacterales bacterium | reverse complement strand
GCCGAACTGCTCGGCCACCATCAGCGGCGCATGGTTGGGCAGCATGACCCCGCCGGCGCCGATCCGGATGCTCGAGGTTCCCGCCCCGATATGCGCCAGGGCCACCGCCGTCGCGGCGCTGGCGATGCCGGGCATGTTGTGATGCTCCGCCAGCCAATATCGCCGGTAGCCCAGGGCTTCGGCCCGGCGCGCCAGATCGAGGCTGTCGCGAAGCGAGCGGCCGGCGTCGCCGCCTTCGACGATCGGGGAAAGGTCGAGCACGGAAAGCTGCGCCATCGGTCGCATATAGGGCGGGGTCACGCCGGGTGCGACCGGGGTTCGCCTTGCGCGCGAGGGCCGGTCGTCTGATATGCTTGCCCCCGGATCGCGATTCTGACGGCTCGGCCCATGTCGAGCGGGGGCGAACAAGACCATGGATTCGGCGTTCATCCCGATCAGCGAGCCCGGCTTGTGGTTCCTGGGGCTGGCCCTGTTCGTCGTCCTGTCGGCGGCGTGCGAGATCGGTTACCAGATCGGCCGGCGCCGCCGCGGCAAGGCCGGCGCGGCCGAGGCCCACGCCTCCGACACCACGACCCTGACCGGCGGCATGCTGGCTCTCCTGGCCTTCATGCTGGGCCTCACCATCGACTTCGCCCAGCACCGCTTCGAGTCCCGCCGCGAGCTGGTGGCGGTGGAGGCCAACACCATCGGCACCGCCTGGCAGCGCGCCCACATGGTCGGCGGGCCGGAGGGCGAGGCCTTGGCCGGCCTGATCGAGGGCTACGCCAGGACCCGGCTGGAGTTCACCCGCGCCGGCCATCGGGGCCCGATCGCCGCCCTGATCGCGCGGACCAGCCGCGAACAGGCGGCGATCTGGCGCGTCACGACCAGCCTCGCGCGCCGCTCGCCCACCCCGATCACCGCCATCCTGGTCACCTCGGTGAACGAGATGCTCGACGCCTCGCTCTCCCAGCGCTTCGCCTTCGACGGGCGGGCGCCGGGCGACATGCTCGCCCTTCTGGTGCTGGGGTCGATCGTCGCCATCGGCGCCATGGGCTTCCAGATGGGCGTCGGCGGAGCGCGTCAGCCGGTGCTCACCTCGCTCCTGCTCCTGATGTGGACCGGCGGTATCGTGATGACCTTCGATCTCAACCAGCCCCGGCTCGGCAACATACCGGTGGATTCCTCGCCGCTGAAATGGACGATCCAGGAATTCGACGACACCCGGGCCGCCTTGACCCCACCCGCGATTTTGGAAGAGAAACCATGACCTGTCGCCTGTCCCGCCGGACCGTCGTCTCCCTCCTGGGCGCCGCGGCCCTGCCCTTGCCCGCCATGGGCGCGACGGCCGCGGCCAGGCCGGACGGCGCGTTCGCCGCGCTGGCGAATCGCTGGCTGGAGATCATGGCCAGGCTGAGCCCGGTGGCCGCAACCCAGTTGGGCGACCATCGGTACGACGCCCAGCTCGACGACCTTTCCCCCGCCGGCCGGGCGGCGGCCATCGCCGCCAACCGGGCGCTTTTTCGGGAGCTCGAGGCGATGCCCGCGGCGGCCCTCTCGCGGCCCAACCAGATCGACGCGGCCATCCTCGCCAACCGCCTGCGCTATGACCTTTGGACAGCCGAGACCCTGCAAAGCTGGGCCTGGGACCCGCTGATCTACAACGAACTGGCCGGGGATTCGCTCTACACCCTGATGGCGCGGGATTTCGCGCCCCTTCCCGATCGCCTCGCCTCGGCGACGGCGCGGATGGAAAAGCTGCCGGCCTTCCTCGCCCAGGCCCGGCGCAACCTCGACCCGGCCCGCGTGCCACTTGTCCATGCCCAGACCGTGGCCAAGCAGAACAAGGGGCTGAGCGGCCTGGTCGCCGAGCTGATCACGCCTCGCGCCGCCGAACTAAGCGCGGCCGGGCGAGCGCGGCTCTCGGCGGCCACCGCGGCGTTGAACCGGGCGGTGTCGGAACATCAAACATGGATCGATGGCACCCTGGTCCCGGCCGCCAAGGGCGATTTTCGCCTGGGGGCCAAGCTCTACGACGCCAAGCTCGCCTTCGTCCTGGAATCGCCGCTGAAGCGGCCGGAGATCCGCCAGCGGGCCGAGGCGGCGGTGGTCGCGACACGGGCGGAGATGTACGCCCTGGCGCGCGAGGTCCTGACGGGGAAGGCCGGCGCGCCGCCGGCGCCGCAAGCGCCAACCCCGGCCCAGCAGCAGGCGGTGATCAAGGCCGCCCTGGACATTGCCGCCGCCGACCATCCGGCGCGAGGCGAGGTGGTGGCGGCGGCCGAGACCGGATTGGCCCAGGCCACCGCCTTCGTGCGGGGCAAGGACCTGATCACCCTGCCCGACGCGCCGGCGCGGGTGATCCTGATGCCGGAGTTCCAGCGCGGCGTGGCCGTGGCCTATTGCGATTCCCCCGGGCCTTTGGACCGGCGGCTCGCCACCTTCTACGCCGTCTCCCCGATCCCGGACGACTGGACGGCGACGCGCACCGAGTCCTTCCTGCGCGAATACAACCGCCGCGCCATCGACGACATCGCCACCCATGAGGCGATGCCCGGCCACTACGTCCAGCTGGCGCACGCCAACGCCTTCCCCTCGGTGCTGCGCGCGGTGCTGTCGTCGGGCCCGTTCGTGGAGGGCTGGGCGGTCTATGCCGAGAGCATGATGGCCCAGGAGGGCTTCCAGAACCACGACCCGCTCTATCGGCTGGTGGTGCTCAAGACCAAGCTGCGCAGCATCACCAACGCCATCCTCGACCAGGCCATCCATGTCGACGGCATGAGCCGGGAGGACGCCATGAAGCTGATGATGGAGACCGCCTTCCAGGAAGAGGGCGAGGCGTCCGGAAAATGGATCCGCGCCTCGGTGAGTTCGGCCCAGCTGCCGTTCTATTTCGTCGGCTCCGAGGAGCACTGGGCCATCCGGCGCGAGGCCGAGCGGCGCTGGGGCAAGGACTTCACCCTCAAGCGCTATCACGACACCGTGCTCTCCTTCGGCTCGCCCCCGGCGATCCTGGTGCGCAAGGCGATGTTCGATGAGCCGATAACCTGAGTTCCGCCGCCTTGCGCCCCCTCCGTCACGGCGCTGAAGGAGCGCCGCGCCACTTCCCCCGCTTCGCGTGGGAGGATGAAGAGACTCTTAATCCTCCCCCTTGCCTCTTCACGGCGGAGGGGGACCGCGAAGCGGTGGAGGGGGCGCGAGGCGGTGTCCACGATGCACGCCGCCAAGCCGCCGCGTGAACTACTATTTCCTCGGGATCGCCGGGGCGGGGATGAGCGCCCTGGCCTCTGTCCTGGCCTCGGAGGGGCATGAGGTCACAGGTTCGGACGACCAGGTGTTCCCGCCGGTGACCGGCTATCTGGAGCGGATGGGGATCGCCTATCATGTCGGCTTCGACGCGGCCAAGATTCCTGGCGACGTCGATGCGGCGATCGTCGGCTCCAGCGCCAAGCTCGATCTGGCCCACAACCCCGAACTGGCGCAGCTCGTCGCGCGCGGCGTCCCCCGCCACGGCTTCGCCGAGTTCCTGGGTCGCCACACCTTGGGCCGCGACACGGTGGTCATCGCCGGCAGTTTCGGCAAATCGACCCTGACCGCCCTGGCCGCGGTGCTGATGCGCGAGGCGGGCCGTGATCCGGGCTATTTCATCGGCGCGGCGCCGCTGGATCTGGACGCTTCGGGCCACGCCGGGACGGACCGCGCCTTCCTGATCGAGGGCGACGAATATATCGCCGGCGAGGGCGACCGGCGCTCGAAATTCCTGTTCTATCATCCAGGCGCCCTGCTGATCAGTTCGATCGTCCATGATCATCTGAACGCCTTTCCGACCCTGGCTTCCTATGAGGCGCCGTTCGCCGAACTGATCGGTCTTTTGCCCGCCGACGGCCTGCTGGTCTGCGCCCACGCCTTCGAGGCGCTCCACCGGCTGACGGCGGGACGCAGGGTGGTCTGGTATGGCCTGGAGCCATGCGACGGCTATTTCGCCGATGACGTCGAGATCGGAGAGATCACCCGCTTCGATCTGGTCACCCCCGCCGGGGCGCGGATCGCCTTGGAGACCCCGCTTCTGGGCCTGCACAATATCGAAAACATCGTCGGCGCGGCCGCCCTGCTCATGGAACGCGGCGACATCGGCGCCGAGGCCCTGCGACGGGGGGTCGCCAGGTTCCGCGGCGTGGCGCGCCGGCTGGACAAAAAGACCCGCCGCTCCCGCGTCCCGGCCTATGAGGGCTTTGGCTCGTCCTATGAAAAGGCCCGCTCGGCGATCGAGGCGATCCTGTTGCATTTCCCGGGCCGCCCGGCGGTGGTGGTGTTCGAGCCTCACACCTTCAGCTGGCGCAACGCCCAGGCCCTGGCCTGGTATGACCGGGTGTTCGAAGGCGTGGCGCGGGTGCTGCTGCTGGCCCCGCCCGAACACGGCGCGGAGGGCCATGCGCAGATCAGCCAGGAGGACATCCTGGCCCGGCTCCAAGGCGCCGGGGTAGCCGCTCGGGGATTTGCCGCCGGAGCGGAAATCCTCGAAGAGCTGAAATCCAGTCTCGCCGACGACGAGGTGGTCTTGCTGCTTTCCTCGGGACCCCTGGACGGGCTGGCGGAAAGCTTGCCAAGGATGCTGGACCAACGGTTCGCGGCGGAAGCGCGCGGGCCCGTCACAGGCAAGGACCGCCGATGCTCACCTTGAACGACGAACGCCTCCTTAAGGCCGATGCCTATGTCGACGGCGCGTGGACGGGCGCCGGCTCGGGGGCGCGATTCGCGGTGACCGATCCGGCCGGCGGCGAGACCCTGGCGATGGTCGCCGACCTGGACGCGGCGGACGCGCGCGGCGCCATCGAGGCCGCCCACCGCGCCCTTCCGGCCTGGCGCACCAAGACCGCAAAGGCCCGCGCCCTGCTGATGCGCGCCTGGTTCGACCTGATCATGGCCGCCCAGGAGGATCTGGCCCTGCTGATGACCGCCGAACAGGGCAAGCCGCTGGCCGAGTCCCGGGGGGAGGTGGCCTATGGCGCGAGCTTCATCGAATGGTTCGCCGAGGAGGCCAAGCGAGTCTATGGCGACGTCATCCCCGCCACCTTCGCCGGCAAGCGGATTCTGGTGACCAAGGGGCCGGTGGGCGTGGTAGGCGCGATCACGCCGTGGAACTTCCCCAACGCGATGATCACCCGAAAATGCGCGCCGGCGCTGGCGGCCGGCTGCACCTTCGTGATCAAGCCCCCTCGGGAGACGCCCCTTTCGGCCCTCGCCCTGGCGGAACTGGCGGAACGGGCGGGAATCCCGGCGGGGGTGTTCAACGTCGTCCCCTCCACCCGCGCCGCCGCGGTCGGCGCCGAGCTGACCGGCAATCCCCTGGTGCGCAAGTTTTCCTTCACCGGCTCGACCGACGTGGGCAAACAGCTCATGGCCCAGTGCGCCGCGACGGTGAAGAAGGTGTCCCTGGAGCTGGGCGGCAACGCCCCGTTCATCGTCTTCGACGACGCGGACCTGGACTCCGCCGCCGACGGCGCCCTGACCTCCAAATACCGCAACATGGGTCAGACCTGCGTGTGCGCCAACCGGTTCCTGGTGCAGGACACGGTCCATGACGCCTTCGAGGCCAAGCTGGCGGCGCGGGTGGCGGCGATGAAGGTGGGGAACGGCGCGGAGGACGGCGTCGCCCAGGGCCCGCTGATCAATATGGCGGCGGTGGAAAAGGTCGAACGGCTGCTCGCCGAGGCGATCGCCGCCGGCGCCGAGGCGCCGGTCGGCGGACATCGGCACCCGTTGGGGGGGACCTTCTTCGAGCCCACCATCGTCACCGGCGTCACCCCGGCCATGGCCATTTCCCGTGAGGAGATCTTCGGCCCGGTGGCGACCCTCACCCGCTTCAAGGACGAGGGCGAGGCCATCGCCCTGGCCAACGACACCGACTTCGGCCTGGCGGCCTATTTCTACGCCCGCGACTTAGGAAGGGTGGTGCGCGTCTCCGAAGCGCTGGAATACGGCATGGTGGCGGTCAACGACGGCATCCTCTCCACCGAGGTGGCCCCGTTCGGCGGCGTCAAACAATCGGGCCTCGGCCGCGAAGGATCGAAATACGGGATCGAGGACTATCTGGAGATGAAATATGTCCTGTTGGGTGGGCTCTAGAACGGCGGAAGGCGAATGAAACGCCTTGCTCGGATCGCGCTGATGATCGTCGGGGTGCTGGTCGTGGCCCTGGTGGCCGGATATCTCGCCCTGCTGCGCGCCGACATCCCCTACGCGAAGCTGGAGGCCAAATACGCCAGCGCCGATTCGCGATTCATGGACCTGCCGGGCGGCCTGCATGTCCACTATCGCGATCAGGGCAATCCCAGGGGTCCGCCCCTCGTCCTGGTGCACGGCTTTTCCGCCTCCCTGCAGGCATGGGAGCCGTGGGTGGCGAGACTGGGGCGCGACTACCGCATCGTGAGCCTCGACCTGCCCGGCCATGGCCTGACGCGCGCGCCGGCCCACTACGCCGCCTCGATCGACGGCTATGCCGACATCGTCGATGCGGCGACCCAGAGGCTGAAACTCGGGCGCTATGTGGTGGTGGGCAACTCCATGGGCGGCGCTTGCGCCTGGGACGATGCGCTGCGCCATCCGGGTCACGTGCGCGCGCTGGTGCTGGTGGACGCCGCCGGATGGCCCTCCAAGGCGCGCGAGGGCGACGGCCCGCTGATCTTCAGGCTGATGGCCTCGCCCCTCGCCCGCCCTCTGATCCGCGACATCGACAGCCGGCCCCTGGTCAAGGACGCTTTGAAGGCCGCCTATGGTTCCCCGGCCCTGGTCACGCCGGCCCTGGTGGACCGCTATGTGGAGCTTTCCCGCGCGCCGGGTCACAGGGACATCCTGCTGGCCATTCAGACCCGAAGCCGCGCGCCGGTCACCGCCGAAACCTTCAAGGCCATGCGGGTCCCGACCCTGGTGATGCACGGGGAGCGGGACAAGCTGATCCCCGTGGCCGACGGGCGGGGTTTCGCCGGGGCCATACCCGGGGCGAGGCTGGTGACCTATCCGGGCGTCGGCCACGTCCCCATGGAACAGATCCCCGACCGCTCGGCGGCGGATGTGGCGGCGTTCCTGAAGGGTTTGGACGGTGCGCCCACCGCCGAATCTCCAGACCGGAGGCTCGGGAAAGCCTAGGCCGCCGACGCCGCCTCGAGCACCGCCACATAGCCCGCCGCCCGCTCCATCCGCGGGAAGGCCCCCTTGCGTTCCAGCAGGCGGCTGGCGCGGGGCAGGTTCCAGCACGGCACATGCATGAACATGTGGTGCTCGCAGTGATAATTGACGAAATAGGGGGCGATCAGGGCGCGCTCCACGAAGTTGGCCCGGGTGGTGCGGGCGTGGCGCAGGGCGTCGGGCTCGTTCTTGGCCACCAGGGCGTGCTCGGCGATGTTGTGCAGGCGGGTGACCAGCTGGAACCAGGTCGCCCGGGGCAGGAGCCACAGGGCGAACCAGGCCCACCACACCCCGGCCAGGCTGAACCCCGCCAGGGCCAGACCGTTGAAGATCAGCCAGCGGCGCTGGCGATGGATTTCGTCGGTGAGGATCGGCCCCAGGGCCTCGCCTTTCTGGCGCGCTTTCAGCCGCGCCGCGAGGCGCCCGAAGCGCTGCTTGAACCAGGTCTGGCCGGTGAGGTCGCGGACGATCTTGCGGCGCAGGGAGGAGCGGGTGACCGGGAAGGGGGCGGAAAGGACCAGGTCCGGATCCTCCGCCTGCTGGGCGTATTTGTGATGCTGCAAATGATAGGCGCGATAGGGCGCCAGGCCTCCACCGCACAGCCATTCGGCCACCCAGTCATTGACCTTCCGGTCGGGGTGCAAGGCGCCGTGGGCGCCGTCGTGCATCAGGATCGCCAGCCCCAGCTGCCGGGCTCCGATGACCACCACCGCCAGGGGCAGGGTGAGGGGCCAGCGGATCGCCATCGCCATGGCCAAGGCGATCACCGCCCAGCAATGGGCCACCAGCGCCAGCCCCCGCCAGGACGAACGCGCGGCCAAGGGCGCCCATTCATCGGCGGTGAAGAAGTCCTTAGGATTGACCCGGGCGGCGACGGCCATGGGGACGGTCTAGCACATTTTGGGTGGCAGAGGGATGGGCGGCGTCGGCCGACCAGCTCGGAGGATTAGACGAACGCGCGGGCCCTGAAGATCGAGCGGAGCCGCACGCCCTTGTCGCGCAGGAGCGCCTCCGCGCCCTCTTCCCGGTCCACGATCACCAGCCCGACCTCGACGATCGCGCCGGCCGCGCGGGCGGCCTCGATGGCCAGCAGGATCGAGCCACCCGTGGTGGCCACGTCGTCCACCACCACGACCCGTTTGCCCTCCAGCGAATCGTGGGGGCCCAGGCCCTCGATGGTTTCGCGGGTGCCGTGGTCCTTGGCCTTTTGCCTGACGAAGAAGGTGGGGACGGGGCGCCCCTCGAGCCAGCCGAGCGCCGCGACCGCGCCCAGGGTCGGCACCGCGCCCAGCGCCAGGCCGCCGGCGAAATCCGCCTTCTCCTCATGGATCTGGTTCAGCATCGCCCAGGCGGCCAGATAGGCACCGCGCGGATCCATCATCGTCGGCTTCATGTTGAAATAGAGTTCGCTCTCGCGGCCGGAGGCCAGGGTGAAACGCCCCCACCGGAAGGACCGCTCCTTGATCACCGCGAAGAGATCGTCGCGCCAGTCGGACCCATCGCGGGCCGCTGCCGATTGCAATCGCACGACGGCCATGTGCTTTCCTCTGAAACCCGATCCCGCGCGATGGTGATTTCGCGTAGGCCGATTGATTCGCTGCAAAGGCAGGATCGGCCCGTCCAAGTCAAGATTCAAGGCGATTTGCGAGGCTTCGGAGCGCGGGCTTCCAGCCCGCTGCCGCTTCCATCGGGTTCTCGACGTTGCGCCGAAAGAGCGGCCTGGAAGGCCGCGCTCCGGGTTTATCCCGCCCGCGCCGCCAGCGCCGCCTGAACATCCTCCTGGCTCATCCCGAAAATCGCCGCGAAGGGCGACGGGGCGCTGGTGTCCCAGGCAGGGCGGGCGCCGACGGTGATGGCGCCATCGACGACGAGGTGGGTTCCGCTCACGAACTGGGAGTCGTCACTGGCGAGGTAGAGAGCGGCGGCGGCGATGTCGGCGGGGAGGCCGGCCTTGGGGATGGGCTGGGCGATGGCGGCGTTCTGGGCCACCAGGGCGGCCATCTGGTCGGCCCCTTCGCGGGGCATGCCCAAGGCCGTGCCGAAGATCGAGGTGGCGATCAGGCCCGGGCAGATGGCGTTGACCCGGATCTTGTGGGGCGAAAGCTCGGCGGCGGCGCAGCGGCTCATGTGGATCACCGCGGCCTTGGCGGTGGAATAGGCCAAGGGCCCCCAGCCCGCCTGCAGGCCGGCGATGGAGGCGGTGTTGATGATCGACCCGCCCCCGCGGGCCAACATCAGGGGCAGGGCGTGCTTCATGCCCAGGGCAGGGCCGCGCACCAGGAGGGCGAAGACGGCGTCCCAGCCTTCGGCGGTCATGGCCTCGACGCCGCCCGGCGCGCCGGCGGGGCCGGCGTTGTTGAACAGGACATCCAGGCCGCCAAAGGCGTCCCTGGCCAGGGCGCAGGCGGCGGCGATGTCCGCCTCGGCGGTGACGTCGCAATGGATATAGCGTGCCCGTTCAGGGAAGCGCCGTTCGAGGATGGCGCCCTTGTCGTCCTGGAGATCGGCGGCGACGACCCTGGCCCCCTCGGCGACGAAGAGCTCCACCGTCCCCAGCCCGATCCCCGAGCAGCCCCCGGTGATCAGGGCGACCTTGCCGTCCAGGCGTCCCGCCATCGGCGCGTTCCCTAAGATTTCGGTTGTTTGAAGGGTCAGTCGATGGTCACCACCACCTTGCCCAGGGCCTTGCGGCTGGCGAGGTGGGCGATGGCGTCGCCGGCGCGGGCCAGCGGGAAGTGCTCGGAGACGTGGGGCCGGATCTTGCCCGCGGCGTAGAGCTCCAGCAGGTCGCCCACGTTGCGCCGATGGGCCGCCGGGTCGCGCGCCACCGCCGCGCCCCAGAAGACGCCGACGATGTCGCAGCCCTTGAGCAGGGCCAGGTTCAAGGGGATGCGCGGGATGCCGGCGGGAAAGCCGATGACCAGGAACCGGCCTTCCCAGGCCGTGCAG
>JBBQGZ010000085.1:0-10424 GCA_038323535.1 Caulobacterales bacterium | reverse complement strand
CCTGGCCGGCGGGGGTCAGATCGACAACGCCGGCACGATCGACGGCGCCGCCGGCGGCGGCGGCGGACAAGGAGGGCCAGGCGGCGCCTACCTCTCCAAGGGCATCGGCTACGACGGCGGCGCGGGCGGGGCGGGCGGCGCGGGCGGGGCGGGCGTACTCCTCACGACGGGCGGCCTGATCACCAACACCGGCGCGATCCTCGGCGCCGCGGGCGGCACCGGCGGGGCGGGCGGAGCGGGCGCCCACGGCGCGGTCAAGAGCGGAGCCAATGGCGCGGCCGGGGCGAATGGCCTCGCCGGCGACGGGGTGGTGCTGACCTCCGGCGGGACCCTCGTCAACGGAAGCAAGACGGTGAACACCGCCCTGATCTCGGGCCTGGTGGGCGTCTATGCCGGGCCGGGGGGCGCGGCCACCGTCACCAGCTTCGGCACGATCCAAGGGACCGGCGGCGTCGCCGTCCAGTTCACCGCCGCCGGTGACCGCCTGATCGTCGAGGCCGGATCGACCTGGATCGGCGCCGTCCAGGGCGGCGGCGGGACCCTGGAGCTGGCCGGCGGCTCGGGGACGATCACCGGCCTGGGCGGAAGCGCGACTCTCACCGGGGCCGAGACCATGAGCTTCAGCGGCTTCGGCGCCTATGTCCTCGACACCGGCACGTCCTGGACGCTCGCCGGGACGGATGTCCTGGCGGCCGGGGCGAGCCTGACCGCGAAGGGAGCCCTCGCCAGCGCCGGCGCCCTCGACCTCGCCGGAAGCCTCTCCGGCCCGGGGAGTCTCGCCGTCACCGGCGGAACCGCCATGATCGAGGCCGGCGCGACCCTGACGGTGGCCAGTTGGTCGCTCGCCGGCGGGTCGACCACCATCGCTGGATCGCTCGCCTACAAGGGCCTCTTCAATGAGGCCGCCGCCGCGAGCCTCGCCGTGGCCGCCGGCCAGAAGCTGACCCTGTCGGGCGCGGCGACGCTGGCCGGCGTGATCGATGGCGCGGGGACCGTGTCCGTGGCCCAGGCGGGCGTGAGCGGTCTCACGGTCGGCGGAACGGCCACGCTCAGCGTCACCGGAACCGCCATCCAGACCGGCGCCCTCACCATCGGCGACGCCACCACGGCTGCCGCCACCCTCTCCATCGCCGCGGGCGCGACCTGGACGATCAGCGGGGCGGTGGGAATCGCCCGGGGCGCGGCCAAGAAATCGGCCCTCAAGGTCCTGGGGACCCTGATCAAGTCCGGCGCGGGGGGCGTTAGCGTCATCGACCTGGCCGCCACCGACACGGGCCTCATCGAGGCGGCGGCCGGGACCCTGGACTTCACCCAGAAGCTCAAAGGCGTCGGCGCCCTGAAGATCGACGCCGGGGCGACCCTGGAGGCCGACAACGCCGCCGCCGCCACCCTGACGGTGAGCTTCAACGGCTCGGGGGCCACCCTGGCCCTGAAGAAAGCCGCAAAGTTCGCCGCCACGATCGCCGGCTTCGCCGCCGGCGACACCCTCGACCTTCTCAAGACCGCCGCCACCGGGGCCAGCGTCAACGCCTCCGATCAGCTGGTGATCGTCAACGGGGCGGCCACCGTGGCCACCCTGCAACTGACCGGGAACTACGCCGGCGCGACCTTCCAGATCGGCTCGGACGGCCACGGCGGGACGAACATCACCCTCCTCTCATCCCCCCGCGTCCCCCCACCCGCCGCCCAGTCGCCGATCCCCTCGGCCCACCCGCTCGTCGCCGCCGTGGCGAGCCTGGGCGCGAGCGAAAGCGGAACGGCCACCTTGGCTGTCGCGAGCCACCATCCGCCGCCGATGCTGATGACGCCGCGGGTTCAGGTGGCTTAGGCGGAGGACTCGCCAAAAAGCAGTTCTCTGGGGGTGCCATGATATTCACGCATATGCCCTCAGGCGCACCCCGTGAACACCTCTCCCAAAGGGAGAGGGAGGGGCCCGCGCCCGATCTTGGGCGTGGGAGGGTGAGGGGTTACCCGCTCGCCAATTTGAACTCCGCCGGGATCGCGTCGGCGACGCGCCCGAAATCGTAGATAAAAGGCGGTGGGTGCGTAGCAAAACGTGGCGGCCGGGTAACCCCTCACCCTCCCGCCTTCGGCGGGCCCCTCCCTCTCCCTATGGGCGAGGTGTTCCGGTGGCCGCCAAGCCCGAGTTCAGCCCCCCTCAGGCCGCGTAGCCGCCCAGGCGCTGGATGTTGCAGCGCGCCCACAGGCCTTCGAGGGCCGACACCAGGTCGTCCATCATCGCGTCGGTGTGGAAGGGCGTGGGGGTGAAGCGCAGGCGCTCGGTCCCGCGGGGCACGGTGGGGTAGTTGATCGGCTGGACATAGATGCCGTGGTCGGCGAGCAGCATGTCGGAGATGAGCTTGCAGTGCACCGGGTCGCCGACGAACACCGGGACGATGTGGCTGACCGACGGCATCACCGGCAGGCCGGCGGCGTTCATCCGGGCCTTGAGCGCGGCGGCGCGCTCCTGGTGTTTGACCCGGACCTCGTTGTGCCCCTTGAGCCAGCGGATGCTCGCCAGGGCGCCCGCGGTCAGGGCCGGCGGCAGGGAGGTGGTGAAGATGAAGCCTCCCGCGTGGGAGCGGATGGCGTCGACCAGGGAGGCGTCGGCGGCGATATAGCCGCCCATCACGCCGAACGCCTTGCCGAGCGTGCCCTCGATGATGTCGACCTCGCCCGCCACCCCGTCGCGATCCGAGACCCCGCCGCCCCGCTCGCCATAGAGGCCGACGGCGTGGACTTCGTCGAGGTAGGTCAGGGCGCCGTGCCGCCGGGCCAGGGCGCAAGTGGCGCCGACATCGGCGATGTCGCCGTCCATGGAATAGACGCTCTCGAAGGCCACCAGCTTGGGCGCGTCCGCCGGCGCCTGCGCGAGCAGTTGCTCCAGGTGGTCCAGATCATTGTGGCGGAAGATTTTCCGCGGGCCCCCGCCGTGGCGGATGCCGGCGATCATCGAGGCGTGATTGAGTTCGTCGGAGAAAATGATCAGGCCGGGCAGGATCTTCTGCAGGGTGGCCAGGGCCGCCTCGTTGGACACATAGCCGGAAGTGAAGAGGAGCGCGGCTTCCTTGCCGTGCAGATCGGCCAGCTCGGCTTCGAGTTCGACGTGGTAGTGGGTGGTCCCCGATATGTTGCGCGTGCCCCCTGAGCCCGAACCAGCCTCGTCGATCGCCCGGTGCATGGCTTCCAGGATCACCGGGTTCTGGCCCTGGCCGAGATAGTCGTTGGAGCACCAGACCACGACGTCGCGTGGGCGCCCCTCCGCCGGCGTCCAGGTGGCCATGGGGAAGTCGCCGCGGTGGCGTTTCAGGTCGGCGAAGACGCGATAGCGCCCCTCCCCTCGAACCTGTTCGACGGCGTCCCTGAAGGCGGCCTTGTAATCCATCACGTCGAGCGCGCTCCGCGATCGTTATCTTAAGGCGCCGGTGCCAGTTCCGCGAGCCGGCCGCGCAGCAATTGCAATACGGCCGAAAAGTCCTTCTGACCATAGCCCAAACCCTCGAACAGGGCATAGAGCGCCTGGGCCTGGGCGCCCAGGGGCGTCGCCGCGCCCACCTTGGCGGCCGCCTCCTGGGCGAGTTTCAGGTCCTTCGACATCAGGGCGGTGAGGAACCCGCCCTCATAGCCGCGATTGGAGGGCGCCGAAGGGACCGGGCCGGGCCAGGGGCAGTACTGGGTCAGCGACCAGCATTGGGCGGACGACTTGGCGGCGATGTCGAAGAAGCGCTCCGCATCGAGGCCGAGCTTTTCGGCCAGGGCGAAGGCCTCGCAGACCCCCAGCATGGAGACGCCGAGCACCATGTTGTTGCAGATCTTCGCCGCCTGGCCGGCGCCGGCGCCGCCGGCGCGGATCACCACCCGGGCCATCGGCGCGAGGGCGGCTTCGACCCGCGCGAAGACCTCGTCCCGGCAGCCGGCCATGAAGGCGAGGGACCCCGCGTCCGCCGCCATGATGCCCCCCGACACCGGCGCGTCGGCGACGGCGAAGCCCGCCTCTTCGCCCGCGCCGGCGACGAACCGGGCGCTCTCCACATCGATGGTGGAGCAGTCGATCAGCAGGCTTCCGGGCCGGGCGTTGGGGATCACGTCCCGGGTCCACACGGAGCGCACATGCGAGCCGGCGGGAAGCATGGTTATCACCGTGTCGGTCGCGCCGACCGCCTCCGCCGCCGAAGCGGCCCGCTGGCAACCGGCGCCGACCGCCCGATCGAGGGCTTCCGCGGAAAGATCATACCCGAGCACCTCATGGCCCGCCTTGGCCAGATTGGCCGCCATGCCCGCGCCCATATGGCCCAGGCCGATGAAGGCGATCAGGGTCATGGCCTCGCGCGCTGCATCGGCGGCTCTCCCTTGGAAGGCGAACGTGCCGGGTCCATAGCTCACGTCGACCGTACGCGTCCACGGAATGACGACCCATGAGCCCCGCGCCCCTCGCCCCCTACCCCGCCCTGCGCCTGCGCCGCCCGCGCCAGGCCGACTGGGCGCGTCGGCTGGTGCGCGAGAGCACCCTCACCCCCGGCGACCTGATCTGGGCCGTGGTGGTTTGCGAGGGCGACGATCCCGCCCCCGTGGCCTCGATGCCCGGGGTCGAGCGGCTGCCGGTCGCGGGCGCGGCGGCGGCGGCGCGGGAGGCCCGGGCGCTCGGCATCCCCGCCATCGCCGTCTTTCCCCACATCGACGGGGCCAAGAAGGACGCGCGCGGCGCCCTGGCGGCCGATCCGGGCGGCCTGATCGCCCGCGCGGTCGGGGCCATGAAGGGCGCGGCGCCGGAGGTCGGGATCATGTGCGACGTCGCCCTCGATCCCTTCACCGACCACGGCCATGACGGCCTGATCGAGGCCGGCCGCATCCTCAACGACGCCACCGTCGAGCGGCTGGTCGAGCAGGGGCTGATGCAGGCGCGGGCCGGCTGCGACATCCTGGCCCCCTCCGACATGATGGACGGCCGGGTCGGCGCCCTGCGCGCCGCCCTGGAGGCGGCGGGCCTGACCGACACCCTGATCATGGCCTACGCCGCCAAATACGCCTCGGCCTTCTACGGGCCCTATCGCGAGGCGATCGGGTCGGGGAAGCTGGGCGTCGGGTCGGTCGCCAACCCCGCCGACAAGAAGACCTACCAGATGGATCCCGCCAACGGCGACGAGGCCCTGCGCGAGGTGGCCCTGGACATCGCCGAGGGCGCCGACATGGTGATGGTCAAGCCGGGCATGCCCTATCTGGACATCGTCCGCCGCGTGGTCGAGGCCTTCGCCATGCCGACCTTCGCCTTCCAAGTCTCCGGCGAATACGCCATGATCATGGCCGCCGCCGCCAATGGCTGGATCGACCAGGACCGCGCGGTCCTGGAAAGCCTCACCGCCTTCAAACGCGCCGGCTGCGCTGGCGTCATCACCTACTTCGCCCCCAAGGCGGCGCGGTTGCTGGGGGGGTAGGGGTGGCTCGCGCCAGCTGGAGCCCCCTTCCCCGGCTTCGCCGGTACTTCCCCCAGAGGGGGGAAGAGAGCGCGTTTGTTTGTACTCTCCTCCCCCTCTGGGGGAGGGGGACCACGAAGTGGTGGAGGGGCCGGCGCCCCCCTCACCCCGGCCGCGCGCCTCTCGCCGCGAAATCCTCGATCAGGCGGGCGTAGTCCGCCATGTCGGGCTGGCCCGGGAACGCGTGAACGGCCGGAGTAGCCGTCCAGGGCAGCTTCTCGCGCGTCCACACCTCGATGAACGGCGCGAACCAGCCGTGGTCGTCGAGCATCGAGGGGCGCAGGTTCACCAGCCAGTCCAGGCCCTCCGGCCGCGTGAACATCCAGCTTTTGCAGCGCGGGCAGAAATAGTGGCGCGTGGCCCCGTGCAACCCGCCGACCACCGGCTCGCCCGATACGACGGCGAATGCCTCCGCCGGCAGCGAGAGGGTGAGCTAAAAGGCGCTCGCGGTCATCCGCTGGCGGCCCGGCGCAGTGGCAGGCCGACGCCAGCAGCGGCGCCGCCGTGACCCGCAAGCGGGTCTCCCCGCAGCGGCATCCGCCATCCCAGGGAAGCTTCCAGTCATCCATCCGCGCGTCTCCCTTGTGACAGCCGCGCCGCCAGGCTGGAGGTGTCCCAGCGCCGGCCGCCCATGGCCTGGACCTCGGCGTAGAACTGATCCACCAGGGCGGTGAGTTCCAGCCGCGCGCCGTTGGCGCGGGCCTCTTCCAAAACGAGGCCCAGGTCCTTGCGCATCCAATCCACCGCGAACCCGAAATCGAACTTCCCCTCCGCCATCGTCGCCCAGCGGTTGTCCATCTGCCAGGACTGGGCGGCGCCCTTGGAGATCGCCTCGTAGACCAAGGCCGAGTCCAGTCCCGCGCGAGCGGCGAAGGCAACCGCTTCGGCGAGGCCTTGGACCACCCCGGCGATACAGATCTGATTGACCATCTTGGCCAGCTGGCCGCATCCCGCCGCGCCCATGTGGGTTACAGCCTTGGCGTAGGCGCCGATCACCGGCCTGGCCCGTTCGACGGCGGCGGCGTCGCCCCCGGCCATGATCGCCAGCGCCCCGGCCTCCGCCCCCGCCTGCCCGCCGGAGACCGGGGCGTCGAGGAAATGGACTTCGCTCCCGCCCGCCAGATCCGCCATCTCCCGGGCGAGCCTGGCCGAGGTGGTGGTGTGGTCGACGATGATCGCGCCCGCCTTCAGCGCCGGCAAAGCCTGGGCGACCACCTCGCGGACATCCCGGTCCGCCCCCACGCAGATCGCCAGGAGTTCGGCCCCGGCCGCGCAGTCCGCGACCGAATCGGCCACGCGCCCCGCGTGGGCCCGGGCCCAACGCGCGCTTTTTTCGGGCGTGCGGTTGAACACCGTGACCCGGTGGCCGGCCTTGGCCAGATGCCCGGCCATGGGGAACCCCATGACGCCCAGGCCGACGAAGGCTGTTTTCATCTCTCCTCTCCCGGCAGAGCCTCGTCTTGGGCTCGCCAAGCATCTTGCGCCCAGACCGCGCATGGCCCCTAATCGCCCGATGACCCAGCACGTTCCGACGCGCCAGCTGCGGTTCTTTTTGACCGCGCCGTCGCCGTGCCCCTATCTGCCCGGGCGCGAGGAACGCAAGGTGTTCGCCCACCTTCCCATGCTTGACGGGGCGTCGGTCAATGATTCCCTCACCCAAGGCGGGTTTCGCCGCTCCCAGAACATCGCCTACCGTCCCGCGTGCGAGGACTGCGCCGCCTGCGTCTCGGCCCGATTGCCGGTCGCCGACTATCGCTTCTCGCGCTCCGAACGCCGGGTCCTGGCCCGCAACGACGGCCTGGCCCGCCATGTCGTCGAAGCCGAGGCGACCCGCGAACAGTTCGACCTGCTCCGCCGCTACCTGCTGTCACGCCACGCGGGCGGAGGGATGGCCGACATGTCATGGCCGGACTATGTGGCCATGGTCGAGGACACCCCGGTCCGCACCCATGTCGTCGAATATCGCACGAGGTCCCAGGACCGCGGCCCCGGCCTCCTGGCTGCCTGCGCCCTGGTCGACCACCTCGCCGACGGCCTCTCCCTGGTCTACAGCTTCTTCGATCCCAGGATGTCCCGCGCGAGCCCCGGTTCGTTCATCATCCTGGATCATGTGGCCCACGCCAGCCTGATGGGCCTGCCCTATCTCTATCTGGGCTACTGGGTCAGCGGCAGCGACAAGATGGACTACAAGGCCCGCTTTTCGCCCCTGGAGATCCTGCGTCCCGGCGGCTGGGTCCTGCTGGCGAGCCGCGATCGATCGGGCGCCCGCCCCCGGGGATGAAGCGGCGATTGATCCTCCACCTGGGACTCTCCAAGACCGGCACCACCAGCATCCAGGGCTTTTTCCGCCGGAACCCCGACGCTCTCGCCGCCGCCGGAATCGTCTACCCCAGGGTGGGCGCGGCCATGCCGGATCACCCGGCGTTCCAGCCCTCGGCCCTGAGGCCCGATCTGGGTGACGAAACAAACCACGTCGCGCTAGCCCGGGAGGTCAGCGGGCGACACAAAAACACCGGCGATGCGAGCATCGACACCCCATTATGGTCCGCGGCGTTTCGTCAGATCGAGGACAGCGGGGCGCATACGGCGATCGTGTCCTATGAGAATTTCTCGGTTCGACCGACGGAATATAGATTTGATGACATTGCATATCGTCTCAGTGAATTCGATGTTACGGGTATAATATACTTAAGATGTCAGGAACACTGGGCGATATCTCTTTATGGTCAGAAAGTGAGAGGCGTCGGTCGCTTTACCAAGGCGTTTTCCGATTATATTCCCTCGCTCCGTAGTCGCCTGATATATTCGCGAGTTCTGGATACGATCAAAGGTCACTTTCCTCTTGACCGCCTGGTCGTCGGCAATTTTGACCAGGCGGCACGCTCCGGCCTGCTCGAGGATTTCCTCGACCGGGCGGGGCTGCCCCGTGACCGGCTTACGTCTACCGGCAAGCAGGAATTGAGGAACACCTCCCGCTTGCACGGGGCGACGCTGTTCCTCTTGAAGTGCAATCAGGCGGGTCTGCCCGACGCCGCCTTTCTGGAAGTGCGCAGGGCCTTAGGCGGTCACGCCGCGCGCAATCCGGATCTCGGCCTTAGGCCGGGGCTCGATACGGCCACCCCCGAGGCGCGGCGCATCTTGCGAGCGGCGACCGCCGACGACGCCGACAGGCTGGTGGAAAGATACGGCGTGTCGTTGAGCGCCGAACCACGGGCGCCGATCGCGTATCGGCCGTTTGACGAAGACGATTTCAATACGATCAGGCAGGCCATCGCCCCCCGTTTGCCCATGGCGACGCAGGAGGCTCTGGAGACTATCTAGATCCGCTGATGGGGCCGCGCCCCCTCCCCCGCTTCGCTCCGCTCGCGGGGGAGGGGGACCCCGAAGGGGTGGAGGGGGCGCAAGGCCACGAGCCGTGGCCTTCCGTTGGCGCCCAACGGGCCTCAGGCCAGGTCTCTCACCTTCGGCTCGCGATCCCACTGCCGGGTTTTCGCGGGCTTGAGAAACGCGCCCGCGCCGCCGGTGAGGTCGATCACGCCCGGGTCGGCTTTGACCCCGGCCTTGTCGAGCAGGGGCCGGGCTTCGGGGGTGAAGCCGATCGCTTTCAGGTGGCCGAAGGCGTCCTGAACGAAGCCCACCGCCGCGCCCTGCCCCACCAGTTCGGCGCACCCGCCTTGGGAAAGCACCAGCGCCACCGCGTCGAACATCACCGAGGGCGTGCCGGCGAGTTGGCCGTCGGCCTCGAGTTTTTTGCCGTCCTTCAGGGTGACGCCGCCGATCTTCGGCGCGACGATCTTGACCGTGGCGCCTTCGGCCTCCACCGCCTTGCGCAGCGCTTCGACCACCGCCCCGTCGGCCCCGTCGCTGACCAGCACGCCCACCGCGCGGCCCTTCAGCGTGTCGGGGTATTTGCCGACGATGCGCAGCGCGGGCGAGAGGTCCATGTCCGTCGGAGCGCCCGCGGCCTTCGACTTGGGCGGCAGGTCCATGCCGAGGCCCGCCGCGACGCGTGTCGCCAGCGTCTCATCCACATTGCGAAGATTGGCCAGCACGCGAGTCCGGACGGGCTCCAAGGTCACCTTGGAGAGCTCGAAGACGAGGGCGCTGGCCAGGTGGGCCTGCTCGATCTTGGCCTGGGAGCGCCAGAACAGCCGCGCGTGGCTGTAGTGGTCGGCGAAGGTCTCGGCCCGCAGCCGAACCTTGGTCTCGCCCATCACCAGCGGGAAGGTGCGGAAACCCCCCTTGGGGTCCTCGCGCGGCCCGCCGTCCTCCCCGGCCCGCGCCAGGCTGTTGGGCTCATAGTTGGCGCGCCCCTCGAACACCTGGGTCTGCATATGGCCGTCGCGCTGGAGGTTCTGGAACGGGCAGCTCTTGGCCTGGTTGATCGGAATCTGGTGGAAGTTCACGCCGCCCAGGCGCGACAGCTGGGTGTCCTGATAGGAGAACAGGCGCCCCTGCAGCAACGGATCCTCCGAGACATCGATCCCCGGCGGCATGTTGGTGGGCAAAAAGGCGGCCTGTTCGGTCTCGGCGAAGAAGTTGCTGGGATTGCGGTTGAGCACCAGGCGCCCGACGAAGCGGATCGGCGCCAGCTCTTCGGGGATCAGCTTGGTGGCGTCCAATATGTCGAAAGCCAGGGCGTCGGCCTGGGCCTGGGTCAGGATCTGCACCCCGAAATCCCATTCGGGGAAGTCGCCCGCGTCGATCGCCTCGAAGAGGTCGCGGCGGTGATAGTCGGGGTCGGCCCCGGCGATCTTGACCGCCTCGTCCCACAGGGTCGACTGCGTGCCGAGCCTGGGCCGCCAGTGGAACTTGACCAGCACCGCCTCGTCCGCCGCGTTCACCAGGCGGAAGGTGTTGACCCCGAAGCCCTCGATCATCCGCAGGCTGCGCGGAATGGCGCGATCGGACATCGCCCACATGATCATGTGGGTGGATTCCGGCATCAGGCCG
>JBBQGZ010000084.1:0-10476 GCA_038323535.1 Caulobacterales bacterium | reverse complement strand
GAGATGAAGATCGCCTGCGCCCACGCCCTGGCCGCCCTGGCCCGGGAGGACGTGCCCGACGAGGTGGCGGCGGCCTACCACGGCCTGCGCCTGAAGTTCGGCCCTCACTACATCATCCCCACCCCCTTCGACCCCCGGCTGATCCACTACATCCCACCGTTCGTCGCCCAGGCGGCCATGGACAGCGGCGTCGCGCGCCGGCCAATCGTGGACATGGACGCCTATCGCGAAAGCCTGGCCCGCCGACTCGACCCCACCGCCGGATTCCTGCAGAAGATCTCCGCCGCGGTGCAGTCGGGGCCGGCCAAGCGGATCGTCTTCGCCGAGGGCGAGGAGCCGTCGGTGATCCGCGCCGCCCACGCCTTCCAGGCCCAGGGCTATGGCAAGGCGGTGCTGGTCGGGCGCGAGGGCCTGGTGGCCGAGAACATGGCCTGGCCGGGATCGATCCGGCCCTGGCCGACCTGGAAGTGGTCAACGCCCGGGTCTCCGGCCACAACGCCGAATTCGTCGAGGCGCTCTATGGCCGTCTCCAGCGCCACGGGTATTTGACCCGTGACGTCCAGCGCCTGATCAACCAGGATCGCAACTCCTTCGCCGCCTCGATGGTCGCGCTGGGCCATGCCGACGGCATGGTCACCGGCGTCACCCGCACCTTCGACCAGGCTCTCGAGGAGATCCAGCGGGTCATCGACCCGGCGCCGGGGGGCCGCGTGCTGGGCATGTCGATCGTGCTGGCCCGGGGGCAGACCCTGTTCATCGCCGACACCAATGTGACCGAGATGCCCGAAGCGGCCGAACTGGTGGCTATCGCCTGTCAGGCGGCGCGGACGGTGGGCCAGCTGGGATTCACCCCCAGGGTGGCGTTCCTCTCCTATTCGGCCTTTGGCAACCCGATGGGCGAGCGTTCGGAGAAGGTGCGCGACGCGGTGGCCATGCTGGATGCGCGAAGCGACATCGACTTCGAATACGAGGGGGAGATGCCGCCGGAACTGGCCCTCGATCCGGCGTTACGCGAAAACTACCCGTTCATGCGCCTGACCGACCGGGCCAATGTGCTGATCATGCCGGCGATCCATTCGGCCTCGATCTCCACCAAGCTGGTCCAGGCGCTCGGCGGGGCGACGGTGGTGGGGCCGATCCTGGTAGGCCTCTCCAAATCGGTGCAGATCTGCCCGCTGTCCGCCTCGGTCTCCAAGATCCTGATGATGGCCCAGATGGCCGCCTATGAGCGACCGCGCGCGGAGGTTTAGGCGAGGCGCCTCCCCCTACAAAATGAACCGCGAGAGGTCCGCGTCCTTGGCCAGTTCGCCGACCCGGCGGCGGACGTAGTCGCCGTCGATGGCGAGGGAAGCCTCGCCGCCGTCGCCGGCGGTGAAGCTGATCTCCTCGACGACCTTTTCGAGCACCGTTTGCAAGCGCCGGGCGCCGATGTTCTCCAGGGCGCCGTTGACCGTCTGGGCGGCGTCGGCCAGGGCGTCGATGGCGTCTTCGGTGAAGGTCAGGGCGACGCCTTCGGTGGCCAGCAGGGCCTGGTGCTGGCGGATCAAATTGGCCTCGGGCTCGACCAGGATGCGGCGCAGATCGTCACGGGTGAGGGCTTTCAGGTCCACCCGGATGGGCAGGCGACCCTGAAGTTCGGGCAGGAGGTCGGAGGGTTTGGCCACGTGGAAGGCGCCCGAGGCGATGAAGAGGATGTGGTCGGTTTTCACCGGCCCATATTTGGTCGAGACCGTGGTCCCCTCGATCAGCGGCAACAGGTCGCGCTGCACCCCCTCGCGGGAGATGTCGGCCCCGGCGCGCTCGGCCCGGGAGGCGACCTTGTCGATCTCGTCGATGAAGACGATGCCGGCGTTCTGGGCCAGATCCACCGCTTCCTGGGCCAGGGCGTCGGTGTCGAGGAGCTTGTCGCTCTCCTCGGCGATCAGCGGCGCCCAGGCGGCGGCGACGGTGGTCTTGTGGCTCTTGGTGCGGCCGCCGAAGGCCTTGCCCATGATCTCCGAGAGGTTGAGCATGCTCACCGAGGAGCCGGGCTGGCCGGGGATGTCGAAACCCTGCAGCGGCGAAGCGGGGTCGGGGAGGGTGAGCTCCACCTCCTTCTCGTCCAGTTCGCCGTCGCGCAGCTTCTTGCGGAAAGCCTCGCGGGTGGCCGCGCCGGCCCCTTGGCCGACCAGGGCGTCGAGCAGGCGGTCCTCGGCGGCCGTATCGGCGCGGGCCCGCACCCCGGCGCGGCGGCGGTCGCGGACCATGCCCAGCGCGCTTTCCACCAGGTCGCGGATGATCTGGTCGACGTCGCGGCCGACGTAGCCAACCTCGGTGAACTTGGTCGCCTCGACTTTCAGGAACGGCGACTGGGCGAGGCGGGCGAGGCGCCGGGCGATCTCCGTCTTGCCGACGCCGGTGGGGCCGATCATCAGGATGTTCTTGGGCGTCACCTCCTCCACCAGGTCCGGCGGCACGCGGCGGCGGCGCCAGCGGTTGCGCAGGGCCACGGCGACGGCGCGCTTGGCCTCGGCGTGGCCGACCACATAGCGGTCGAGTTCGGAGACGATCTCGCGGGGGGTGAATTCGGTCACGGGCCGCTGTGCGCCCCCACCGTTTCCACGGTCAACTCGCGGTTGGTGTAGACGCAGATGTCGGCGGCGATGCCCATCGCCTTGCGGGCGATGGCCTCGGCGGCAAGGTCGAGGTCGATGAGGGCGCGGGCAGCTGCCAGGGCGTACTGACCCCCCGAGCCGATGGCGGCCACCCCGTGCTCGGGCTCCAGCACGTCGCCGGCCCCGGAAAGGACGAAGATGGCGCCGGCGTCGGCGGCGATCATCATCGCCTCGAGGCGGCGCAGATAGCGGTCGGAGCGCCAGTCCTTGGCCAGATCGACGCAGGCCCTGGCCAGCTGGCCGGGATATTGCTCTAGCTTGGCTTCCAGGCGCTCGATCAAGGTGAAGGCGTCGGCCGTGGCCCCGGCGAAGCCGGCGACCACCAGGCCGCCGGCCAGCTTGCGCACCTTGCGGGCGTTGCCCTTGACGATGGTCTGGCCCATGGAGACTTGGCCGTCGCCGGCGATCACCGTCGATCCGGCCTTGCGCACGGCGAGGATGGTGGTGCCATGCCAATCGGGGACGGGGCCGGGGCTCGTCATGGCCGCGCATGTGGCGGCGCGGGGCGCGCGGGTCAAGCGTGACGGAGTTCTCGCCGGCGGAAGTGGAGCGCTACGCCCGGCATCTGGTGCTGCGCGAGATCGGCGGGCCGGGACAGCAGGCGCTGAAAGCCGCCCGGGTGCTGATCGTCGGGGCCGGAGGCCTGGGCGCGCCGGCCGCCCTCTATCTCGCCGCCGCGGGCGTGGGTAGGATCGGCCTGGTCGACGCCGACGTGGTCAGCCTGTCGAACCTCCAGCGCCAGGTGCTCTACGCCGAGGCGGACGTGGAGGCGGTCAAGGTCGAGGTCGCGGCGCGGCGCCTGAGCGCCCTCAATCCCCACGTGGCGATCGAGGCCATGGCGATGGCGCTGACGGAGGAGAACGCCGGCGCCCTGGCGGCAGGCTGGGACCTGGTTCTGGACGGCACGGACAATTTCTCCACCCGCTTTGCGGTCAACGCCGCCTGCGTGGCGACCGGAAGACCCCTGGTCAGCGGCGCGATCGGGCGGTGGACCGGCCAGGTCGGGGTGTTCACGGGGCGGCCGTGCTACCGCTGCCTGGTTCCCGACGCGCCGCCCGACGCAGAGACCTGCGCGGCGGTGGGGGTGGTGGGCGCCCTGGCGGGCGTGATCGGATCGCTGATGGCCCTTGAAGCGGTGAAGCTGATCGCCAGGGCCGGCGAGCCGCTGACGGGACGGCTGCTGATCCTCGACGCCCTGGCCGGGGAAGCCCGCACCGTGCGCGTGGGCGCCGATCCGGCGTGCCCGGTGTGCGGGCCGCGGCGCCCCCTTTTTTGAGTTCGAGGAGACCGTCTTGACCGGCGGGCGCCATCGCCCCTACTCCTGGGCCGTTGATCGGGGGAGGGGTGGATGGTTCGTTTCATCGCGGGCGCGCTGATCGCTGGCATGTGGCTGGGCGCCGGCGCGGCGCGGGCGTCGGCGCCGCCGATCGAGGACTACGGCAAGCTGCCGGCGGTGGAGCAGATGAGCCTGTCTCCATCGGGCGAGAAACTGGCCTACCTCGCCGTGACCGGCGACGGGCGCCAGCTGGTGATCCGCAAGGCGGGCGGGGATATCCTGTTCACCGTCCGTGTGGGCGCGCTTCGGCCCCGGCGGGTCGAGTGGCTAGGCGACGGCCATGTGCTGATCGAGGCCAGCAAGACCCTCGATCTGGATCCCAACGCCTTTCACAGCACTCAGCGCGTGGAGGCCACCCAGTCGACCATCATCGACGCCGCCACCGGCGCGATGAAGACGGTGTTCTTCAACGACCGCCTGATCTACCACGCCACTTTCGGCTACTACGGCTATGGCCGGGCGGACGGCCAGGAGTACGGCTATTTCGGCGGCGTCACCCTGGGCGGCGGCGGCACCGGGGTCACCGACTTCGAAGAGACGACCGGCGCCTTCGATCACGGCTACACCGATCTCTACCGGGTCAACCTCGCGACCGGCGTCTCGCAAAAGGCCGGCGGCGGGCGGGAGCGGGTCCAGTCGGGTTGGTTGGTGGCCGCCGACGGGACGGTGGTGGCGCGCGGCGAATACGACACCAAGGCGGGCGACTGGCGCGCCTACGCCGGCCCCAAGCTCGGCGAAGTGATCGCGCGCGAACGCGACCCCACCGGAGAGATCGACCTGTTGGGACAGGGCCGGGCGCCCGGGACGGTGCTGATCCAGCGCCCCGGCGAAGGCGGGGACTGGGCGAGAATCGAATATGGCCCGGCCGGCGCCAAGGCCCAGCCGTTCGGCGACGCGCCGATGCGCGAGGAACTCTATGATTCCACGACCCATCTGCTGATCGGCGGGGTGACCAACGAGGACGATCCGCGCACCATCCTGTTCGACCCCGAGCTGCAGGCGACCTTCGACAAGATCAGGCGCGCCTTTCCCAGCGAGCGGGTGACACTGGTGTCGCCGTCGGCCGGCCTCAAGCGGATGGTGCTGCACACCGACGGGCCGCAGGATTCTGGAACCTTTTTCCTGGTCGACGTGCCGACCAAGAAGATCTCGGCCATCGGCTGGGACTATCCCACCGTGCTGCCGCCGCAGGTCGCGCCGGCCACAATGGTGACCTACAAGGCGGCCGACGGCCTGGCCGTCCGGGGGATCCTCACCCTCCCGCCCGGGCGGGAAGCCAAGGGGCTGGCGGCGGTCGTCCTGCCCCACGGCGGGCCGCAAGGCCACGACAGCCTGCATTTCGACTGGTGGGCGCAGGCCCTCGCCTCGCGCGGCTATGCCGTTTTCCAGCCCAATTTCCGCGGCTCCGACGGGGCGGGCATGGCGTTTCGGGACGCGGGGTTCGGCCAATGGGGCCGCAAGATGCAGACCGACGTCTCCGACGGCGTGGCCGAACTGGCGCGGCAGGGCATCATCGACCCCAAGCGCGTCTGCATCGTCGGCGCCAGCTACGGCGGCTATGCGGCCCTGGCGGGGGTCACGGTGCAGCAGGGGCTCTACCGCTGTGCGGTGGCGGTGAGCGGGGTCGCGGACCTCAACGCCATGCTCGCCTGGGAAGCCGATCGCGGCGGCGAGAACACCAGCACGATGCGCTATTGGCGCCGGTTCATGGGGGTAAGCTCCGACGGGGACGGTTCGCTGAAGGCCTTCTCGCCGGTGAGGCTGGCGGCCAAGGCCGACGCCCCGGTCTTGCTCATCCATGGCCGTGACGACACCACCGTGGCGATCAGCCAGAGCCGCAACATGCGCGCCGCCCTGGCGGGCGCCGGCAAGCCGGTGGAGATGATCGAACTGGCCGGCGAGGACCACTACCTCTCGACCCAGGCCACCCGGGTCCAGATGCTCGCCGCGGTGGTGGCGTTCGTGGAAAAGAACAATCCGGCGAAATAGCGCTCCCCCCTTCACAGCATCGAGGGAATGATCCGGTCTGGCGGCTTGTGGCCGTCCATCCAGGTGCGGATGTTGATGATCACCTTTTCGCCCATGTCGATGCGACCTTCGATCGTGGCCGAGCTCATGTGGGGCAGGAGGACGACGTTGGGCAGCTTCAAGAGCTTGGGATTGACCGCCGGCTCGTGCTCATAGACATCCAGGCCCGCCCCGGCCAGTTCCCCGCGCTGGAGCATGCCGGCCAGGGCGGCTTCGTCGATGATCTCTCCGCGGGCGGTGTTGACCAGGATGGCGTGGGGCCGCATCAGCTTGAGCCGCCGGGCCGAAAGCAGATGATAGGTGGCCGGGGTGTGGGGGCAGTTGACCGACACCACGTCGGTACGTGCCAGCATCTGGTCGAGACTCTCCCAATAGGTGGCCTCCAGTTCCTCGGCGACCCGGGCGCTCACCGGCTTGCGGTTGTGATAGTGGATCGAGAGGCCGAACGCCCGGGCCCGCTTGGCCAGGGCCTGGCCGATCCGTCCCATGCCGACGATCCCCAGCCGCTTGCCCCACAGACGCCGTCCCAGCATCCAGGTGGGGCTCCAGCCCGAAAACTCCCCGGCCTGGACGATGTTGGCCCCCTCCACCACCCGCCGGGCGGCGGCGAGGATCAGGCCCATGGTCAGGTCGGCGGTGTCCTCGGTGAGGACGCCGGGGGTGTTGGTGACCAGGATCCCCCGGGCGTGGGCGGCGGCGACGTCGATGTGGTCGATCCCCACCCCGAAGTTGGCGATAAGTTTGAGCTGGTCGCCGGCCTGCGCGATCAGCGCCCCGTCCAGGCGGTCGGTGATGGTGGACGCCAGGACGTCCGCCCGCGACATCGCCGCAACAAGGGCCTCGACGCCCATCGGCGTATCGTCGAGATTAAGCTCGGTGTCGAACAGCTCGCGCATGCGCGTTTCCACCGCGTCGGGCAGTTTGCGCGTGACGACGACTTTCGGCTTGCGAGGGGCCATGGGCGGGTTTGACCTGGGACGCGGGCGCGGCGACGGGCGTGTCGCGGTCTCTAACAGACCGGCTTTGGCCGGCCAAGCAAGGGGGATGCGGCGGGCGGCCCCGCTCGGCGCGGCGATGGCGGCGGCGGGCCTAGCCCTGGCGGCCTGCGGCGACCACGCCTTGGAGGGCAAGGATTGCCCGGCGGCGGCGAGGGCGCGGACGGTGTCGGGTTTCTGCGTGCCCCGATACCTGAGCCTGAAACGCGGCGAAGTCATGGGCCGAGGGGGGCCGGGCAAGGACTATCCGGCCCGCTGGGTCTATCACGTCCAGGGCCTGCCGGTGCAGGTGGTGGCCGAGACCACGGACTGGCGGCGCATCTGCGACCCGGACGGCGGGGCGGTGTGGGTCCACCGCTCGATGGTCGATGGGCGCCGCACGGTGATGGCCCTGGGCGCCGCCCCGATCCCGCTGCGCCACGCGCCGCGATCGGGCTCTCCGGCGGCGGGCCTCTTGAACGCCCGCGCCCTGGCGGCGCTGGAGCGGTGCGCGGGCGGCTGGTGCGAGGTCAAGGCCGGCGGCGTCGCCGGCTGGGCGCCCCGCGGCGCCTTCTGGGGGCTAGCGGCGGCGCGGCAATGCCGTTGAGGCCGGCGCCCGCGCCGTGCTAGGGCGCCGCACATGATCCGCTCCACCCAGACGCGCTACGGCCGGGACGACCTGCTGGCCTGCGCCCGAGGCGAGACCTTCGGCCCCGGCAACGCCCAGCTTCCTTATCCGCCGATGCTGATGTTCGACCGCATCACCGCCATCGACGGCGACGGCGGCGCCCATGGCAAGGGAGCGCTGACCGCGGAACTGGATATCCGCCGCGACCTGTGGTTTTTCGACTGCCACTTCATCGGCGATCCCGTGATGCCCGGGTGCCTCGGCCTGGACGCCATGTGGCAGCTGGTCGGATTCTTCCTGGGCTGGTCGGGGGCGCCGGGGCGGGGCCGGGCCTTGGGGGTGGGAGAGGTGAAGTTCACCGGCCAGGTGACGCCCAACGTCGGGAAGGTGGTCTATCGTATCGAGCTCAAGCGCCTGATCCTGCGCAAGCTGGTGATGGGCGTCGCCGACGGGGTTCTCGAAGCCGACGGCAAGCCTATCTATGAGGCGCGCGACCTCAAGGTCGGCCTGTTCAGCGCCGCCGACCTCGTCTGACGGACGAAAAAGGGCGGGAAGGAGCCTTCATGCGCCGAGTGGTGGTCACCGGCATGGGCGTGGTCTCTTCGATCGGCAATAGCGCGGAGGAGGTCACCGCCTCGCTGAGGCAGGGGCGCTCCGGCGTGGTCGCGGCGCCGGACTATGCCGAGATGGGCTTCCGCTGCCAGGTCCGCGCCGCGCCCTTGATCGACTGGGAAGCGCGGGTCGACCGGCGGGCCGCGCGGTTCCTCGCCGCCGGCACGGCCCATGCCCATATCGCCATGGAGCAGGCGATCGCCGATGCCGGCCTGACCTCGGCCGAGATTTCCCACGAGCGCACCGGCCTGATCGTCGGTTCGGGGGGCCCGTCCACCCGCGCCATCGTCGAGGCGGCGGACACGGCGCGCGCCAAGGGGGTCAAGCGCATCGGCCCCTTCGCCGTCCCCAAGGCGATGAGTTCGGGCCCTTCGGCCACCTTGTCGACCTGGTTCAAAATCCTCGGCGTCAACTATTCCATCTCCTCGGCCTGCGCGACCTCTACCCACTGCATCGGCGCCGCTTGCGAGCAGATCCGGCTGGGCAATCAGGACCTGGTCTTCGCCGGCGGCTGCGAGGAATTGCACTGGACCTTGTCGGCGCTGTTCGACGCCATGGGGGCCATGTCTTCGGACTTCAACGCCACGCCCGCGCGGGCGAGCCGCCCGTATGACCTGGCCCGGGACGGCTTCGTGATCGCCGGCGGGGCCGGCATGCTGGTCCTGGAGGATCTGGAGCGGGCCAGGGCCCGGGGGGCGACGATCCACGGCGAGATCGTCGGCTATGGGGCCAATTCCGACGGCCACGACATGGTGGCGCCCTCCGGCGAGGGGGCGGCGCGGTGCATGCGCCTGGCCATGGGCGCGGCAGGCGGGCGGCGGATCGACTACCTCAATCCCCACGGCACCGGCACCCCGGTGGGGGATTTGAAAGAGATGGAGGCGGTGCGCGCGGTGTTCGGCGAGGCCGCGCCGCTCATCTCCTCCACCAAGTCCCTGACCGGCCACAGCCTGGGCGCGGCCGGCGCCCAGGAGGCGATCTACTGCCTGCTGATGATGCGCGAGGGCTTCGTCGCGCGAAGCGCCAATATCGACACCCTCGATCCCGCGTTCGAGGATCTGCCCATCGCCCGCCAGAGGATAGAGCGGCCCCTAGAGACGGTGATGTCCAACAGCTTCGGCTTCGGCGGCACCAATGGCTGCCTGGTGATCAGCCGCGCCGACCTCTGAGCGCCTTGCCCCCTCGGCGCGCGGAGTTCAAATAACGCCGCCCTCCAACCCCACCCCACGGACGCCCCCCATGGCCGACGACTACGACCTGCCCAAGGGCGCCCTGATGGCCGGCAAGAAGGGCCTGGTCATGGGGGTGGCCAATCGCAATTCCATCGCCTGGGGCATCGCCTCGCAGTTCGCCGCCCAGGGCGCCCGGGTGGGCCTGGCCTATATGGCCGCCAACGAAAAGCGGGTCCGGCCGCTGGGCGAGAGCATCGGGGCGGAGGTCTTCACCCCCTTCGACGCCGCCAGCGACGAGTCCATGGAGGCGGCCTTCCAAGTGGTCGCGGGCGCCTTCGGGTCGATCGACTTCCTGGTCCACGCCATCGCCTACGCCGACCGCGAACAGATTAAGGGCTCGTTCGTCGACAACGCCACCCGCTCCGGCTTCGCCCAGGCCCTGGATATCTCGGTCTACAGCTTCGTCGACGCCGCCCGCCGCGCCGCCGCCCTGATGCCCGCCGGCGGGGCCCTGATCACCTTGACCTACCTGGGCTCCGAGCGGGCCATCCCCAACTACAACACCATGGGCGTGGCCAAGGCGGCCCTGGAAGCGGCGGTGCGCTATGTCGCCCGCGACCTGGGGCCCAAGGGAATCCGGGTCAACGCCATATCGGCGGGGGCCATGCGCACCCTCTCCCTGGCCGGGATCTCCGGCGGGCGCGGCATGCTCGCCCAGGGCCGCGCGATGAGCGCGCTCAAGGAGGACACCACTATGGAGGGTGTGGCCGGCTGCGCCCTGTGGCTGGCTTCGGACCTCGGCCGCTCGACCACCGGCGAGGTGGTTCACGTGGACGCTGGCTTCCACATGATGGGCCTGCCGAGCGATGAGGCGGACTCCTCGAATCCGCCATGACGCCTTCTGGCGAAGCCGATGTGATCATCGCCGGGGCCGGCATGGCCGGGGCCACCCTGGCCCTGGCCTTGGCGAGCGGCGGGCTGAAGGCGGTGCTGATCGATCCCGCGCCCTTCGAGGCCCAGTGCGCGGAGACCTTCGACGGCCGGGCCAGCGCGATCTCCTTTTCCGCCTTCC
>JBBQGZ010000083.1:0-10495 GCA_038323535.1 Caulobacterales bacterium | reverse complement strand
GCGGGTCCATGAACGCCTCGGCCAAGCTCAACTGTCCCGCCGCCATCCCATCCTCCCAGGAGAATCAACCTCCCCAGAGAATCACGACCCGACCCCGCCCGCATCAGCTTTTCGCAGAGGCCTCCTACGGGAGAGGTGTTTAAGAGGCGCGCCCGAACGAAGTCATGTGCATGCCGTAGCGATGACGGACGTGGTGCGAAGGCCGTCAGGCCTCCCGCGCCCGGCGCTGGGCGGCGACGCCGGCGAGCTGTCTGGCCAGGCCGAAGGAGCCCAGAAGATAGTGGAACGCCGCCCAGGCGTAGAAGCACACCGTGACCAGGATGCCCTGCCGGCTGGCGGTGACCAGCGCCGCGTGGCAGCCGGCCGCCAGGGCCGCCCCCGCGCCGGGCGGCGCCGCTCCGCCCGGGCATTGCGCGGCGAACCGGGCCGAGGCGCCCACCGCACCGCCGCGCTCGCCGATCGTGCTCGACAGGGCGGCCAGGATGTGATGTTCGCCCGGATGGGTGAAGGCGAACTGGGCGAAGGCGTCGGTGATCCAGCCGGTGAAAAGCGGCCCGCCCCCCAGGGCGATGATGTTGAGGACCAGGAAGAGGAGCGCCGTGGCCGTGGCCCGGCGGCGGGTCTCGACCACGTTCTGCACCACCCCGAAGGTCGGGCCCAGATAGGTGTAGTGGAAGATACCCGGGATCAGCAAGATCGCCGCGGCGGTCCGCCAGTCCGCCTGGCGGTAGGCCACGACGTAGATCGGGGTCGCGATCGCCAGGCCGATCGCCGGAACAAGGGAATACCAGCGGGCGTCGCGCCGGCTCGCCCAGTCGCTGATGAAACCGCCGGCCAGAGTCCCGGCCCCCGCTGAAACCCCGCCGATCAGGCCGAAGATCAGGCCGACCGTGGCGTAGTCCAGGCCGAAGGCCCGGTTGAAATAGGGCGGGGCGAATTGGCCGACGCCATAGCCGCCGAAGGAGGCCAGGGTCACGCCCAGGACCATGTTGAGCACCGGCCAGTGACCGAAGAGGCTGGCGGCGACCGCGCCCAGTTCGCTTAACTCCCGCCGCAGCCAGCCGCCCGCCGCGCTCACCGCGTGGGCGGCGACATCATCGGGCAGGCCGGGCCTTTCGGGCGGATCGGAATGGCCGCGCGGGGGTTCCTTGACGATCAGTTTCATCGCCGCCGCCATGATCACGCCGGGCGCGCCCACGACCATGAAGGCTACGCGCCAGCCATAGGTCTTGGCCAGCCACCCGCCGGCGACCGCGCCGATCAGGCTGCCCAGAGGAATGCCGAAAGCATAGACCGACAGCGCCGAGGCCCGGCGCCGCGGCTCGTAATAGTCCGAAATCAGGGAATGGGCCGGCGGCGAGCAACCGGCCTCGCCGACCCCCACTCCGACCCTCATCGCCAGCAATTGAACGAAACCGCCGGCGAAGCCGCAGGCCACGGTGAACCCCGACCAGACGACCAGAGCCAGGGAGATGATCGAGACCCGGTTCCACCGCTCCGCCAGCCGGGCGATGGGAATGCCCAGCAGGGTGTAGAGGACGGCGAACGAAAGGCCGCCCAGCAGGCCCAGCTCCGTGTCGGTGAGTTTCAGATCGACCTTGATCGCCTGGCCGATGGTGGCGATGATCGTCCGGTCGATGAAGTTGAAGGTGTAGGCGAGGACCAGCAGGCTCAGGACGACGCCGGTGTAGCGGCCCGAATAGACGGGCTTCTCCGCCGCCGCCGGCGTTCCGGCCAAATCGGTCATCGATCCTCCCCCAAACCTTGCGCCTTCATCGACTGTAGCCGCCCCTTGCGGCGAAAGGCTACCGGCCATCCATCGGCGCGGCATTTCCTATTGTCGGAGCAAAAGCATGGAACTCCTGATCGGCGACAAGGCCATCTCCAGCTGGTCGATGCGCCCGTGGCTGGCGCTGAAACACGCCGGCGCGCCCTTCACCGAGACCCTGGTGCGCCTTCGTGGCCTGACAACCCACGACGACATCATCGCCGCCGGCTCGCCGTCCGGCTTCGTGCCGGTGCTCAACGACGGCGAAGTCGTGGTCTGGGATAGTTTGGCGATTTGCGAATATGCCGCCGAAAAATTTCCCCAGGTCAAGCTGTGGCCCTCCGATCCGGTCGCTCGCGCGCTCGGCCGTTCGGCCGCGGCGGAGATGCACACGGGGTTCCACTCCCTGCGCGGCGAGTGCCCGATGGACCTTGGCCTGCGGGTCAGCGCGACGATCGTGGAGGCCACGGCGATCGACGTGCGGAGGGTGGCCGCCCTGTGGAGCGACCTTCTGAAGCGCTTTGGCGGCCCGTTCCTGCTCGGCGGCTGGTCGATCGCCGACGCCTTCTACACTCCTGTCGCCACCCGCCTGCGGAGCTACGGCCTGCGCCTCTCCGACTACGGCGACCAGGGGCCGGCGGGCGCCTACGCCTCCCGGCTTTTGGAGGCGCCGGAATTCCTGGAATGAGAGAAGGGCGCCCTGGCTGATGCGCGCGAGGGCGGGGCCTAGCCCGCGCGCGCGTACAACGCTTCCTTAAGCGTCGAGGATCGGCCGGAAGCCGCCGAAGATCAGCCGCTGGCCGTCGAAGGGCATCGTCATGTCCCGCATGCGCGGATCGTCCATCATCTTCTTCATCCCGGCGTCGCGCACCGCCTTCGACGGCCATTCGATCCAGGAGAAGATGACGACCTCGTCCTCCTTGGCCTTCACCGCGCTCTTGAAGTCGGTGACCTTGCCGTCCGGGACGTCGTCGCCCCAGCATTCGACCATGCGGGTCGCGCCAAACTCCTTGAACAGCGGCAGCGACTGTTTGGCGAACACGAGATAGGCGTCCTTGTTGGCGGCGGGAACCGCGGCCAGGAAGCCATCGACATAGTTCATCGGCTCTCTCCATTTGGCGGAGTCCAGAAAACACGATCGGCGGATCGAGGTTCCCAGACCGGTTCGAGGCGCCGCTCGCGTGGCTTCGGCTCAGAACAGCCCGAGGGCCTTGAAGCTGGCCACCCCTTCGCGCCCGACCACCAGATGGTCATGGACCGCGATCTTCAGGGGCCGGCCCGCCTCGACCACCTGGCGGGTCATGTCGACGTCGGCGGCCGAGGGCGTGGGGTCGCCCGAGGGATGGTTGTGGACCAGGATCACCGCGCTGGCCGAAAGCTCCAGGGCCCGGCGCATCACCTCGCGCGGATAGACCGGGGCGTGGTCCACCGTGCCCTGGTTCATCACCTGATCGGCGATGAGCTGGTTCTTCTTGTCGAGGAACAGCACCCTGAACTGCTCGCGCGCCTCGTGCGCCATGGCCACGCGGGTATAGGCCAGCAGGGCGCTCCACGAGGAGATGACCGTGCGCTTCTTCACCTCGCCGCGCCCAATGCGCACCGTGGCCTCGTGCAGGAGCTTGAGATCCAGCGCCAAGGACGGGCCGATGCCCTTGATCGCGGTCAGCTCCTCCAGCCCGGCGCCGAAGACCCCGGCGAGGCCGCCGAATCGCGCCAGCAGCGCCTTGGCGGTTGGCTTGACGTCTCCGCGCCGCAGGCCGCGCGTCAGGATCAGTTCGAGAAGCTCGTAGTCGGGCACGGCCGCGAAGCTGATCGCCGCGCGATCGCGCAGGCGCCGGCGATGGCCTTGATGGTGCGGCTTGAGGCTCGGCGTCGCCGTGAAGGCGCGCTCCCTTGGCGAATCGACGGGAAAGGCAAAGCCGCCCTGTTCTTCCAGCACCTGGCCCTCGCGATCGACGGACTTGGATCGGAAGGAACAAACTAGGAACAATCGGCGGGAGGCGCCAGCTTTTTTTTGTCGCCCGTCCGGCGCGCCCTTAGAACGCCGGCTTGAAGAGACCCTTGGGCGAGAGGGTGAAGACCTCGCAGCCGGTCTTGGTCACGCCCACCGAGTGCTCGCACTGGGCCGACAGGGACTTGTCGCGGGTCACCGCCGTCCAGCCGTCGGCGAGCAGTTTCACCGGGTGGCGGCCGAGATTGACCATCGGCTCGATGGTGAAGAACATGCCGCTCTCCAGCACCTCGCCCGCGCCCCGCCGGCCGAAGTGGAGGATGTTGGGGGCGTCGTGGAAGACCCGGCCCAGGCCGTGGCCGCAGAAGTCGCGCACCACGGAGCAGCGCATGGCCTCGACATAGGACTGGATGGCGAAACCGACGTCGCCCAGCCGCGCGCCGGGCTTCACCTCGGCGAGGCCGCGCTCCAGCGCCTCATAGGTGATGTCGATCAGCCGCCGCGCCTTGGGCGCGATTTCGCCCAGCGCATACATGCGCGAGTGGTCGCCATGCCAGCCGTCCACCACCACGGTGACGTCGATGTTGGCGATGTCGCCTTCGCGCAGGGCCCGCTCGCCCGGAATGCCGTGGCAGACCACGTGGTTGGGCGAGATGCACAGGGTGTGGGAATAGCCGCGATAATAGAGGCAGGCGGGCAGGGCGCCGTGGTCGAGGGTGAACTCCCGCGCCAGGCGGTCGAGCTCGCCCGTGGCGACGCCGGGCTTCACATGGGGGGTCAGCATGTCCAGGCATTCGGCGGCCAGGCGGCCGGCGGCGCGCATGCCCTCGAAGGCTTCGGGGCCGTGGATCTTGATGTGCCCGGTGCGCGTCTCGGCATCCAGGATGTCGTCGGCCAGGGCCATGTTCAAAAACGCTTCTCTCTAAATTAGGCGCCGTCCGGCGCGTCGACCCACGGCAGGCGACGCGCGATGCGGATCGCCTCGGCGCTTATGTCGCAACCATAGCACAAGACTTCAACACCCGCCTTGGCGGCGGCGGTCAGGCCGGCGGCGTAGGCCGGGTCGAGGTCGGGGCAGGCGGCGAAGCGGTCGCAGTCGGTGCGCTGGATCACGAACAGCTGGACGGCGCGATCGCCCATCGCCACCCGCGCCGCCAGTTCGCGCAGATGCCGCAGCGACCGGGCCGCCACGCAATCGGGGAATTCCGCCAGGGCGCCGTTCCGGCGCAGATGGCAGTTCTTGACCTCGAGCCAGCAGGGCGCGCGGCCCGGGTGCTCCAGCCGGAAATCGACCCGGCTCGCCGCGCCATAGCGCACCTCGCGACGATGGACGCCGTAGCCGGCCAGTTCGGGAATCGCATTGGCGGCCAGGGCCTCGGCGACCAGCCGGTTGGGCGCGAGGGTGTTGACCCCGACCAGCCCGCCGTCGGCCTCGACCAGCTCCAGGGTCCAGGCGAGCTTGCGCTTGGCCCCCTCGGCCGGCGAAACCCACACCCCCAGGCCCGGCGCGCTCAGCCCCAGCATGGTGCCCGGGTTGGGGCAGTGGGCGGTCACGGCGCGGCCATCGTCCAGGACCACGTCGGCGAGGAAGCGCTTGTAGCGGGCGGCCAGCACGCCATGGGCCAGCGGTTGCGGCGGGAGCATCGGCGGCTTATGCCGTCCTGGCGGGTGCGGCGTCCATGGGAGGCGGTCATGGCGAGCGAGGAACGCGTCACCGCCGCGGCCCTGATCATTGGCGACGAGATCCTGTCCGGCCGCACCCAGGACACCAACCTCGCCGCCATCGCGCGCTATCTGGCCCCCTTCGGGGTCGACCTGGCCGAGGCCCGCGTGGTCGGCGACGTGAAGGCCGAGATCATCGCCGCCCTGAACGCCCTGCGCGAGGCCTACGACTATGTGATCACCACCGGCGGCATCGGGCCGACCCACGACGACATCACCGCCGAGTGCGTGGCGCAGGCCTTCGGCGTCCCCCTCATCGAGCATCCGGAGATCCTGGCGATGATGACCGCGCGCTGGGGAGCGGAACTCAACGCCGCCCGCCGGCGCATGGCCAGGGTCGCCAGCGGCGCCAGCCTGGTGAAGAACCCGGTCCAGGGGCCGCCGGGCTTCCAGATCGGCAACGTCTTCGTCCTGGCCGGCGTGCCCCAAATCATGCGCGGCATGCTGGAGGACGTGGGCCCGCGCCTGCGCACCGCCGCGGTGGTGGTCTCGCGCACCGTGCGCGTCGAGGGGGCCGGCGAAGGTGCCATCGCCGCGCCCCTCGAAGCCCTGGCCAAGGCCCACCCGGCCCTCTCGCTCGGCAGCTACCCCTTCTTCGGCCCCGAGGGCTATGGCTCGAACCTGGTCATCCGCGGTCGCGACGCGGGCGAGGTGGATGATACGGCGGAAGCGCTGGTAGCGGCGCTGGACGGGATCGGCGCGAGCGCCGTGCGGCGGGTGGAAGCTTGAGCGTGACCGGGGGGCCTGGGGCCTCTAGGATTCGCGCATCTGGGGACGTGGCGGAACCGGTAGACGCAGCGGACTTAAAATCCGTTGGCCGCAAGGCCGTGAGGGTTCGAGTCCCTCCGTCCCCACCATTGAATTGAAACGGAAATAACCACCCCGCGCAAAGTCGGCCGGAGGCCGCCAGTCAAGCTCGGTGTAATTCCTGTGTAACTTGGGTTCCGGAGCTGTTCCGATTTTCGCCGGCCGGTTCCGGGATAGTTCGGTCCAACGCCTTCATCGCCGCGTCGATGTGCCCGCCAGAAACATGGGCGTAGCGCAGGACCATGGCGAGCGTCTTGTGGCCGCTGATGAGTTGGATCGTGGGGAGGTCGATCCCAGCTTGGACAAGGCGGGTGATCGCCGTATGGCGCATCGTGTGCGGGGTAACCCTTGAAGGATCGAGGTTTGCCCGTTTGACGGCGCGGGCGAACGGCTTGGACAGCGCCGTTCGGTGCTCGGCTTTCACGGTGGTTTTCCTCGGCGGGAAGATGAACCCCTCGCGGTCGCTCCTCTGCTCTCGCTCGCAGCGCAGGATATCCACCAGGGCGGCCGTCAACGGCTGTTCGCGAGCCCCGGCCTTGGCTTTGGGGATGTGGAGCCGGTGACGATCCCAATCGATCTGATCGAACCGAGCCTGCAGAATTTCGCGGTGACGCATAGCGGTGTTCAAGCCGAAGGCGACGAAGACCCACAAGTCCGGATCCTGGTCGGCGATGGCGCCCTTCATCAACGCCTCTCCCTCGGCGTCGGATAGCACGGTCATCCGCCCTGGCGGTTCATCGAGGAGCTTGAACGAGCACGGGACCGCCTTGATGTCCTTGGCCTTCACGGCGTCCCTCAGCATGTGCTTGAGCGTGGCCAGGTCGCGGTTGATGGTGCCCGCAGCCGCGCCGCCTTCAAGCCTCTTCTTGCGGAAGGTGTTCACCGTGAACTCAGTCATGGTGTCGGCCCGCTGGCGTCCAAAGTATGGGACGAGCCGGCCATGAACTTGGGTTCGCTTGCTCTGGAGGTTCTTCCCGCCGCCCTTCTCCATGCGATCGAGATAGCGCAGGGCGAGCTGTTCGAACGTGAGGTAGGTTTTGCGGCCTGTTGGTAGGCTGAGCCGTTCCTCGCGCTCCTCGGTGCGGACGCGCTCGATGAAGGCGAGGCAGTCGGCGCGGTCGACGCCCTCACTGGCGCGGCCGATCACGCGGTGGACGCGGCGGCCGGAGACCATGACGTTGACGGTCCAGCGGATGTCGCCATCGGGGAGGCGTGCTGCGGTGATGCCGCCGTCGCTGATCGACGCGCCGGGTGTCAGGGACTTGATGGCGTCGCGGCCGAGGCCGCCGGTGCGGCGAGTCATTCTGGGTCCTTTGTCAAATCCCAGGCAATGTAGCGGCCGAAGGCCATCGCCTTTGCAATCGCCCCATCCTGTTCCTCTGATCGCTTCACACAGGCGCGGGCAAGGGAGAGGGCGAGGTCGATCTCCGGGCCAGCGGTGTCGCCGGCCGCTTTCAACTCTTCAAGGGCAGCGCAAACCTGTTGCCCTGGCGGCACGCCGGCGGTGAACGCATTCCGCGAATTGTAGACCAGGGCCGTCGCGAGGCGGTCGACGACTGGGGGACCGCCAAGCAGGTCCCCCGATGCGCCTAGGGGACCCAGGGCCCGCTGGTAGACCGGATCGCCTTCACCCGCGCGATTTAAGGCGTCCAAAACGCCCTGACAGGCGTTCCATGCCTCCAGGGTCTTCGCATAAGCGGCTTCGACCTGCTTCAATCGGTCACTCGACAAACTACGCCGAGGGATGACGACGCCCACCGCTTCGCGCCATGCGGCTCGAAGCGCCATATCCGCCAAGTCCGGCTCCGGGACCAGGCCCTCGACGGCCCTGGCGATCTGCACCAGTTTTTCGACAGCAGCGCCCAATTCGGCGCGCCCCCCGATCAGTTGAAGATACTCGGCGCGACCCTTGCGGGACTCGTCCATCATTCGTTCGGCTACTTGGCTCATCGAGCGTCCGCTGACCGCAGCCTCAGTCTCGATGAACTTGCGCAGATCGTCGGAGACATTGATCGTCAGCACGCGGCCTTTGCCGCCGGTCCCTTTCTTCGGATTCTTCCCTCGCGGGCGTCCTGGCCGTTTGACTGGCAACGGCGATCTCATGCTGCATCCTTCCCGATTACGGCGGCGTCCATAACACCCCTTGCGCCTCGACCACAAGCGGTTTAGGGAGAAATATGGCTAGAACCATATTCTTATCCGAAAGGACGGACAGTGGCACTTGAAGGAGTCGATCAAATCGTCGTGCGGGTTTCGCCTGATGGGCGCGTGAACCGCAACGATGCGGCCGCTTATCTCGGGCGGAAGCCGAAGACGCTCGCGATGTGGGCGCTGGAAAGGCGCGGACCGAAGATCGTTAAGGTCGGCGGTCGCTGTTTTTACCAGCTCGATGATCTCCGCCGGTTCGTCAGCGGGGAGGCTGCTTAGATGTCTCAAGGACGCGGGCCGCCGCCCCAAAACGGCGGGGGGATCGGCCTCGGCAAAAGGCGATCCCCCTGGGCATCTCAATTCAGCAGCACTCAGCACCGGACATATACCGCGAGCGTGGACTCGACGCAATCAGACAGGCCCTCCCCGCCCGTCGCCGCCGCGCCCTTGATGCAGGCGTTCACGGTCGCCCTGAAACGACGCTGCGGACGACGCCGACCGCGCGAATCTCTGCCTGTGGATCGCTTCCCGTGGCTTTCTAGGTCTCGCCCACGAACAGGGGTTCGCGGCGGCGGCGGCCGTCGCCTATCGCTTCGCCGATCAGTTGGCGGGGGGCGCCTGATGGGCGTCCCGACCGTGATCGCGACCTTCGAGAAGAGCGCCAAGACCCGCGTCCGCCTCGCCCTCGATGACTACGCCGGCCATCAACTGGTCGATCTCAGGATCATGGCTCTGCTGACCGAGTCGTCGGGCGTCTGGACGCCGACCCGGAAGGGCGTCGCGCTTGATGTTGCCCTCTTGCCGGAGCTATCCCGCGCCTTCCAGCAGGCCGAGGCGAAGGCGAGGGAAATGGGCCTGATCGGAGGCCCGTCATGATCCGGGCCGCCCTCGCCTACGCCGGCTCACCGTTGGCGCTCTATGTCTTCCCTACCGCCCTTGATGGCCGCCAGCCCCTGACGCCGCACGGCTACAAGAACGCCACGATCGATCCCGACGAGATCGAGCGCATGTGGCGGCTGCATCCTAACGCTAATATCGCCGTCGCCACCGGCAAGCTGTCCGGCGTCTTCGTCCTTGATGTGGACGTGAAGGGCGCGAATGGCCTGCGCACCCTGGGGGAACTCGAAGCCGCCCATAGCCCCCTCCCCCCGACCTGGGTCACGGCCACGCCGAGCGGGGGAAAGCATCTCTGGTTCAAGCAGCCGAATCGCACGCTCCGTAACCGGGTCAATTTCGCTCCCGGTCTCGATATCAGGACAGACGGCGGATCGGTCGCTGTCCCGCCGTCGCGCCGGCCGGATGGCGCCTATACCTGGGAAGTCAGGCCGTCCGCTCTGCCAATCGCGACCGCGCCGGAATGGCTCCTGGGGCTCATCGACCCGCCGCCGGTCCCCCGTCCGCCGGCCCGGCCGATCCAGGTCGGCTCTCTCGATCGCCTCGCCCGCTATGCCGCCAGCGCGATCAACGACGAATGTCATCGCCTGGCCGGCATGGCTCCGCACACCGGGCGCAACCTCCAGCTGTTCAAGTCGGCCGCAAACTTGGGCCAGCTGGTCGGCGCAAGGCTGGTCCCGGCGGCGATGGTCGAGGACGCCCTTGAAGCCGCTGCGCACGACTGCGGTCTGCTCCAGGAAGATGGCCGCCATGCCGTCCTGGCCAGCATCAAGTCAGGGTTGAACCGGGGCATCGCCGAGCCTCGGGAGGTGCGGCCATGACCGCCGACCTGGCCGCCATCCGCGCCCACATGGAAGAGACCACCGAACTTTGGCCAGAACCCAAGCCTTTGCCTTCAACCTTGCCGGCGGTCGCGCCGTTCGATGCAGCGTTGCTCCCCCCGGTGTTGCGGGCCTGGGTGATGGACATCGCCGAGAGGATGCAGGCGCCAGCTGATTTCATCGCGGTGACGGCAATGGTTGCGGCCGGTTCGGTGATCGGCCGGAAGGTTGCGATTCGGCCTCAGAAGGAGACTAACTGGACCGAGGCGCCCAACGTCTGGGGCTGCATCGTCGGCCGGTCAGGCGTCATGAAGTCGCCGGCCATGAAAGCGGCCCTGGCGCCGGTTAGGCGTTTGGATGCGGAGGCGGCCGAGAAGAACCAGG
>JBBQGZ010000082.1:0-10669 GCA_038323535.1 Caulobacterales bacterium | reverse complement strand
AGCGCGCCTCCAGGGCGCGCTCGGCGGCGGCGTGCTCCGCGGTGAATCCGAGCATGGGCGCCGCGCCGGCGTTCGCGCCGCCGCCGGCGAGCGCCGCGGCGACGGCCCAGAGGCGAGCGGTCATGAGCGTCATGGAATTCCTTCCTGCCAAGCGCCGCCCCTCCTATACCGATCCTTCCACGGAATACCCCCCGTCGACGACGATCGAGGCGCCGGTGACGAAATCGGAGGCGGAGGAGGCCAGGAACACCGCCGGCCCGGCGAAGTCGTCCGGCTCTCCCCAGCGGCGGGCGGGGGTGCGCGCGAGGATCGCCTCCTCGAAGCCGGCCGCGCGGGCGCGCGCCTTGCGGGTCATGTCGGTGTCGATCCAGCCGGGCAGCAGGGCGTTGACCTGGATGTTTTGCGCCGCCCAGGCCGTGGCCAGGCTCCGGGTCAGCTGCACGACGCCGCCCTTGCTGGCCGAATAGGCGGCCGAGTACCAGGCCCCGAACAGCGAATACATCGAGCCGATATTGATGATCTTGCCGCCGCCTCGCGCGGTCAGGGCCGGCCAGGCGGCCTGGCAGCCGGCGAAGACGCTGGTGAGATTGGTGTCCAGAACCGCGCGCCAATCGCCCAAGGAAAGGTCCTCCGGCCGCTTGGCGATGCTGATCCCGGCGTTGTTGACCAATATGTCCAGGCCGCCGAAGCGTGTCACCGCGGCCCCGACCATGGCCTCGCCAAATCCGTCCCGGGTGACGTCGATTTCCACCGCCAAGGCCGTCGCCCCCAGGGCGGTCAACTCGCCAATCGCCGCCTCGCTCTTGGCCCCGTCCCGCGCCGCCACCACCACGCTCGCGCCGGCCATGGCCAGGCCGCGCGCGATGCCAAGGCCGATGCCGCCGTTGCCGCCGGTGACCAGGGCGACCTTGCCGGTGAGGTCGAAGAGGCTCACGGCGCTAGGCCGACGATGTAGCCGGCGCGGGGGAAATGGAGGTTGAGCCGCCCCAGATCCGGCGCCTCGCGGGCGATGACGATGCGTTCGCGGCCGGCGCCGACCAGGGTCCCGGCGATCGGGTCGCGGCCATAGTCGTCGGCCATGACCACGACCGCGGCGCCGGGCGCGAGGCCCAGGGGATCGGCTGGATCATGGCCCTCGAACGGCGCCGGCTCATGGGCGCGCGCGACCTCCAGCGCCTCCGGCCCCGACATTTCCGTGCGCGTTCCATGGCCGATCGCGGCCACCCGGCCTCGCCAGGCCTGGACGCGGCCCAGGTCCGCCAGCAGGGCTTCGGCCAAGTGGGGGGTGGCGCCGGCGAGGAACCAGACGTTCATATAGGCCGCAATGTCCGCGAGGCCGGGCTTGTCGCCGGCAAGGAAATCGCCGCCGCCGGCCAAGGCGCCCTCGATCCAGGCGGCGTGGGCGCGCCACTGCCCGCGCATGGGCTGGGCGACCTGTTTCATGGCCGCCATGTCGAAGGCCCGCCCGGCCATCTTCTCGCGATCCTCGACGAAGGCGCGGGGCACATGTTCCCCCAGCTCGCCGAAGATCACCGGCACGGTCGCCTGGAAGAACAGCCGGTCGGCCCACAGATTGATCGCCCAGGCCATCCCGGTCGCGGCGGCGGGCGTCGGGGCGCGCCGTTCGATTTCCGCCAGGATCGCCTGGCTGTCGCAGAAGATGTCGGCCCCGATCTGCATCACCGGCGCGCGCCGATAGCCGCCGGTGAGCGGGACGAGGTCGGGTTTGGGCATGATGTTGGGGGTGACGACCGATCGCCACGCCAGGCCCTTGAGGCCGAACATCAGCCGCGCCTTTTCGGAAAACGGCGAGGCGTCGTAGTGGTGCAGGATGAATTCGGGCTCAAGCATCGGGGGGGCTTTTGCCTTTGCTCCGAGCCGCGGGTTGCGCCCGCGACCTGGAACCGCGCCGGGCGCGTGGTTTATCTGGCTTCCCGTAGGGCGTCAGGTCGATGCCCGGATAGCGTTCGGCGACGTCGGCGAGGGTCTGGGCGTTCCAATAGTCCGAACCGACGGGCGGAAAGCCGAACAGGTCGCGCTCGCGGGGGGTCATGGCGACCATCGCTTCCCGGAGGCCGGGTTTGTTGGCGTGGTCGCCCCAGTGAATCTTGCCGTTCCAGCGCCAGCCGCGTTCCTGGAAATCCGCCAGCATGACGAACCGCGACCGCCCCGGGGCCTTGAAGTCCGACCCCCGATGGATGACGTCGGTCTTGTAGATCAGCAGGCTGCCGGCCGGCGCGGCGCCGCTGACCTCCTTGTCGACCAATTCTCCCATACGCAGATGATGCCGATGAAGGGGAATATCGCGGCTCTCGCTCAAGGGCAGGAACTTGGTCGGCCCATCCAGCTCGGTGACGTCGGACAGCAGGATGATGGTCGTCATCTGGGTGTGACGGCCATCGCTTCTGGGCACCACCAGGGAATGATTGCCGAAGTCCCGGTGAAGGGCCTGGTCGTAGTTGATCGCCCCGGCGTATTTCGCCCACAGCTCGATCTTGTAGATCTCCAGGTCGGTCGCCCCCAGCAGGCGTTCGGCGGCATCGACCAGGTCCGGATAGATCGCCACGCGGTTGAGCGCCCAGGACGGGTAGGGATAGAGCCGAACGCCGCTGAACTGGGTGAGGGTCCAGCGCGCGTGCTTATTGGGATCGGCGAAGTAGGCCTCCGGCTTGGGATAGATGTCCCACAGGGCGTCCTGGGCGGCTTTCAGGGTCTCCGGATCGAGGAAGCCCTCCACCACGGTGAAGCCGCGATCCCTGACCTGCGCCAGGCTGGAGTCGCTCACCCGCATGCCGATCGCTCCTCGCCGGGAACCCCGGCCCCGTCCGGGGCTTAAGTTGGCCATGCTTTGGTGGCAAGGGGGACCGACCCTTGCCGACGGAGGATTTACGTGAGCCGTTTTCCCGCCTTTTCCCCGCTGGCCTCGGCCCTGGCGGCCCTGGCCCTCGCCGGCCCCGCCGCGCGCGCCGCCCCGGCCGATCCGGCCGCCGCCCGCGTCGAAGCCTTCGATCAGTCCCTGCTGGAGACCATGAAGCAGGGCGAGGCCCTTGGGGCCCAAGGGCGCTACCGCAAGCTGGCCCCGGTGGTGGAGGGGGCGTTCGACCTGCCGACCATGACCCGCTTCGCGGTCGGGCCGGCCTGGGCCACGATGCCCGCGGCCGACCGCCAGGCGCTGGTCAAGGCGTTCACGCGCCTTTCGATCGCCAGCTATGCGCACAATTTCGACCGTTTCGGCGGCGAGCGCTTCGAGGTCGACCCCAAGGTCCAGGTTCGCGGCCCCGACCGGGTCGTCCAGTCCCGCCTCACCCCCGCCCACGGCGCGCCGGTCAGCCTAACCTATCGCCTGCGCCAGGCCGGCGGCGGGTGGAAGATCATCGACGTCTACTACGGCGCGGTCAGCCAGCTGACCACCCGCCGCTCCGACTTCGCCGCCCCCCTGGCCAGCGGCGGCGCCAAGGGCCTCCTCGCCCACCTCGACGCCCTGAGCGACAAGCTGTTGAAGTAAGGCGCGCGTCGCGCCTCTCTGCCTATCGCCCAGCGCTCTCCCCGCGCGGCGGGCCCATCAAGGCTGGCTGGAAGAGCAGGGCGGACACCAGGGTCCAGACCAGGGAGATCATCAGGAGCTTGCCCATGCTGGCGGTTCCCGGGTGGCTGGAGGCCCACAGGCTGCCGAAGCCGGTCGCGGTGGCCAGGGCGCTGAAGAACACCGCCCGGGTCAGGCTCGATTGCAACAGGTGCGCCCCGCCGGCCCGCCAGGCCATGACGAAATAGATGTGGAAGGCCACCCCGATGCCGAACAGCAGGGGAAGGGCGATGATGTTGGCGAAATTGAGCGGCTGGCCGATGAGCACGCAACTTCCCAGGGTAAGAAGGCCCGTGAGCACGATCGGGGCCATGGTGATCGCCACGTCCCGCACCCGTCGCAGGGCCGCCAGGAGGATGAGGGTGATGGCGACGAAGGAGAGCAGCCCGGCTTCGGCGAAGGCGCCCGCAACCGTTCGCCCGCCCTCTCGGGTGTCGATCGGCGCGCCGGTGGCGTTCGGGGCCACCTCGGTCACCTGGGCGATGAACCGCTCCAACACCGCATTGTCGTTGGTGTCGCCCTTGGGCGTGATCGACACCCGGGCGCGGCCGTCGGGGGCGAGCCAGTCGCGCCGCAGGTCGCTTGGCAGGCTGGCCAGGGTCACGGGCTCGGCCGAGAGCGCGCCCCGCGTCTGGTTCAGCACCGTCTCAAGGCCGGGCATGAGCACCCGGGCGGCGCGAGCCCGCGCGGCGGGCGAGGCGGTCGCGAGCCACTCCAGGGACCCCGCCAGCCGTCGGGCGGCCTGGGCCGTGGCGCCGGTCGCGTCGCCCGCCGCTTGGCGAAGGTCGCCGGCGGTCTGGCGCAGGCTGGCGACGACCTCGGAATCCGTGGGCGCCGGCAAGGTGATGATCGGGTTCAGGGTCAGATCCAGAAGAGTCGACGCATCGGCGATCGCCGCCAGCTTGGGAGGCTGGTCGTCGGGGACGAAGCTGCGGAGCGTGGCCACGTTGTTCACGCTGGAAAGCGAAACCAGCGGGTCCACCAAGGCGTCCGCCGCGGCCAGGGACGGGGCGACCACCTCCAGGGTGTTGGGCGACTGGTCGGGATCCTTCATGAGGTCGAGCAGGGTGGCGACGGATTCCACCTTGGCGCTCTTCAAATGCAGGGGATTGAAATCGAAGCGCAGCAGCGGCAGCAGGGCCGCGCAGGCCAGGGCGGCGCCGACCCCGACCCCCACCACCGCCCGGCGGTGGCCCAGGATGAAACCGTCCAGGCGCTCCAGGCGAGGCTCGAAGGCGCCGCCCTTCCCGGCCGGGGGCGCCAGCAGGCGGATGAACGCCGGCAGCACGGTCAGATTGAGCGCCAGGGCGATGAACATGCCCGCTCCGGCGATCACGCCCAGCTGGGAGACGCCTACATAGGCGGTCGGGGCGAAGGCGAGGAAACCGCAGGCGATGGCGCTCGCCGCCAAGGCCAGGGAACGCCCCATGCCGGCGCCCGAAGCGATCAGGGCGCCCGGCGTGTCCATCCCCGCCTGGTGTTCGCTTCGAAAACGCACGGTGAACTGGATGCCGAAGTCGATCCCCAACCCGACGAAGAGGGGGATGAACGCGACCGAGATCACGTTGAAGCGGTGGAAGATCAAAAGGCCCAGGGCCGCCGCGACCACCAGTCCGATCAGGGTGGTGGCGAGGATGGCGCCGATCAGGCGCGCCGATCTCACCGCCATCCACAGCATGAACACGATCGCCGCCAGGGCCAGGCTCGCGATCAGGCCGGCGCGCTCGGCCAGGGTGCCGAATTCCTCGTCCTGCAGCGGGGCGTCGCCGGTCAGGCGCACCCGGACCCCATGGGCGGCGTCGAAGCCCAGCCGCGACGCTGCGGCGCGGATGAAGCCGGTGGGATCGGCGCCCGGCCTCAGCTGCCCAAAATCCAGCACCGGGTTGGCCAGGACGATCCGCCGCAGCTCCCGCGGGCCGGGAGACTTTCCGGAAATCAGCGCCCGCCAAGAAAAATAGGCCGCCCGCCCGGCCCGGATGTCGATCAACGTTTTATCCAGGCTGTCGATGGGCCGTGAAAGATCGCCCAGGGTCGCCTGGCTCGTGGTTACGCCTTGCAGGGCGGTCGAGAGGGCGCCCATCAGGCCGCGCACGCTCGGATCGGCGGCCAGCGGCCCCAGGAACGGCTGGGCGGCGACCAGTTGGTCCATGGTCGCCTTGACCTCGGCCGCCGGCTGGAAGAGCAGTCCTTCGCGCTCGAAGAACGGCCCGGCGTCGGGGCGGCGGACGTTGTGGAACAGGTCCGGCCGGCCCGCCAGCTTCGCGGCCAGGGCCGCCGCGGCCTCTTCGGCCAGTTCGTGCGTCGCGGCGTCGACGACCACGACGATCCGGCCCCCGTCCGGCTGGAAGAGCTGGTTGAACGCCGTTTCCCGCTGGCGCCACGGCAGGGCCTTGGAGATCAACGGGTCGGTGTCCGTGGTCATCGCGAAGTGCGAGGCGGCATAGGCCAGGGCGCCCGCGCCCAGCGCCAGGCCCAAGGCCGCGACCGCCCAGGCGCGCCGGGAGCTGAATCCCACCAGCCGCGCGATGAGCGACGGGGCGGCCCTCGAGGTCGGTTTCGGATCGATCGTACGGTTCCCCATGCAAAGTGGGCGCGGTTTGGATTGTATCTCGACCTAGCGCCAGACTATGCAGGGCTCAACAAGGAGACATCGGTGCGACGACCCCTCTTCGCCGCCATGACGGCCTGGGCGGTCGCCGCCGGCCCGGCCTTCGCGGCGGGCCGCGCCGATCCGTGGGAAGGCTTCAACCGGCGCGGCTACGCCATCCACCAGTTCCTCGACAAGGTCCTCATCCGGCCCGCCGCCATGGCCTATCGCTTTCTCACGCCCGGGCCGATCGGCGCGGGCCTGCACCATGTGATCGTCAACCTGAGCGAGCCCCTGGTGTTCATCAACGACCTCTTCCAGCTGCGCATCCACCGGGCGGCCGAGGCCACCGCCCGTTTCGCGGTCAACTCCACCCTCGGCGTCGGCGGGCTGGTCGACATCGCCGGCAAGGACGGCGTCGCCCATCACGACAGCACCTTCGGCGACACCCTGGGCCGCTACGGGGTGAAGCCGGGCCCCTATCTGTTCATTCCGGTGCTCGGGCCCTCGACGGTCCGCGACTTCCTCGGCTCGGGGGTGGATGCGGTGGTCGATCCGGTCCACTGGATCAACTACCAGTACCGCACCGAGCTCAGCACCGCTCTGACCATTGCCAGTGGCCTCGATCTGCGCTCCCGCTCCGATGATGAGCTAAAGGCCCTGCTCGCCGACGCGGCCGATCCCTACGCCACCCTGCGCTCGGCCTATCTGCAGAGCCGTCAGGGCGAGATCGACGAGGGGCGCGGCCTCCCGGCCCTCCCCGATTTCGACGACCCGGCCGCCCCCGCGGCGGTCGCCGCGACCAATTTTAATACCGTCATCCCGGACGGAGCGCGCCAGCGCGACGAGCCGGGACCCAGGGGTTGCAGCGCGGCGGCGTCTCAGCCGGGTGCCGTGATCCACGTGGCCCCTGGGTCCCGGCTCTCCGGCCCGCAAGAGAGCGGCCCTGCGGCCGGGATGACGGTGTTGGGGGAATGCGAACTCCGTCCCACCGGGGCCGTCCTATCCGCTGGCGCCCTAATCCCGCCCCCCTTCGACCTCGCTTCCCTCGCGCCTCCCCCCGACCAGCCGTCGCCCTTCGAGGCCCTGCCAGATCAATAGGGCCGGCGCCCCGATCACCAGATCGCGCGCGCGTTTCAGCAGCGACACCGCCAGGGACATCTCCGGCCCCAGGCCGAACAGCGGGCCGATCAGGGCGTAGGACGCTTCCTGGACGCCCACGCCCATGGGCGCGACGAAGGCGGCGCTGCGCACCGCGCAGACCAGGGCCTCGATCGCCAAGATCGCCGGCAGGCTGATATCGATCCTGGCGACCGCGAGCGCCAGCCAGACGCCGGCGGCGCTGGCGACCCACGCCGCCAGGTGACACGCGACCGCCGCGGCCAGGGCCAGGGGGCGGTCATAGAGCGCGTTCACCGCCGCCCCGAAGGCGGCCACCTTCGCCGCCGCGCCCGGCCCCCAACGCGCGGCCAGCCGCTCGATCGGCCCCCATCCGCGCCTCTGCAGAACGATGAGGGCGGTCGCGCCGGCGGCCGTGAGGGCCAGGCCGATCAGGCCCGCGCCGATCAGGGCGTCGTGCGCCCCCCCCGCGCCCAGCCGCGCGGCGAGCAGGGCGACGCCCAGGCCGGTGAACCCGAACTGGGCGATCAGCTCGGTGGTGACGTCCACCACCGTGGTGGAGGAGGCCAGGGTCGGCGTCAGGCCTTGAAGCACCGCGGCGCGGGCGCCGATCACGAAGCCGCCGAGTTGCGAGAGGGGCAGCAGCTCGGAGGCGGAATCGCGCAGCACCCGGGCCCAGACGAAGGTCCTCCAGCGGCGGAGCGGCAAGCCCGGCGCCAGGAGGAACCAGGCCAGGCCCAGCAGGGCGAAAGGTACGGCGGACCAGAGGCACAGCACGACGAGGCCGCGCCACCCGATCAGGGCCAGGGCCGAAAAAACCGCGCGAAAGCCGACATAACCGACGATGGCGGTGGCCGCGGCCAAGCCGATGATGGCCGCGGCGGCGACGCCGACCCTCACCCGCCGCCTCGTCACGCGAGGAAATCCGTGAACCCGCCCGTCGGGAGTCTTGCGGCGGCGGCCCGGACCTCCGGGGCCAGGAGCGCCGCCAGTTCACCCTCATAGCCATAACCGCTCGCCGCGCCGGCGAAATCCGCCCGCATGGCCGGATGCAGATAGATCTCGGAGAGACCCTCGGGGAGGTGTTCGATCAGGCCGGTGAGCCGCGCCGCCGTCATCGCCCCGCTCCAGCGCAGGCCGAACACCTGGTCGGGCGCGAGGATTCCCGCGCGCCGGAACCGCCTGCGCGCCAGGGCGGCATAGACATCGACCAGCGGGTTGGCCGGCCCCGCCCCGCCGGGTTCCGCCAGCGCCAATACGGCGCGCGGCTCGATGGGGATGCGCGCCGCGGCGAGGCCGAACCGCGCTCCGACCTTGAGGATCAGGCCGGCGATGGTCGGGTGGAGGTGGAAGTGCTTGTGGGCGTTGACGTGGTCGAGCGCGAGCCCGGTGTCGGCGAAGGCCTCGAACTGCGCCTCGATCTCCGCCGCCAGTTCGCGCCGCGCGGCGGGCGAGAAGAACATCGTCGCGCCAGCCCTGGCCATGTCGTTTCGAAAGCAACCGGAGGCGTCCGCCAGATGGGGAAGCCGTTCCGCCGGCAGGGTGGGGCGGCCCTCCACCAAAACCAGATGCAGTCCCACCCGCAAGGCCGGCATGGCCCTGGCCCGCGCCACCGCGTCGGCCGCCGCCGGGGCGCCGACCATCAGGCTGGCGGCGGTGAGCACCCCCTCGCGATGGCCGATCTGAACCGCCTCGTTGACCGCCCCATCCGCCCCGAAGTCGTCGGCGGTGATGATCAGCTTTCGCGGAGCCGAATCCTCCCTCCCCTTCATGGGGAGGGTGGCGTGAGTCTAGACACCTCTCCCGAAGGGAGAGGGAGGGGCCCGCCGAAGGCGGGAGGGTGAGGGGTTACCCGGCCGAGGCTTTTCGCGACACGCCGGCCGCCTCTATTCTGGCTCATGCCCAAGCCTATCCCACCTCGAACACGCCGCGCCCGCGAGTTGCGCGCCGCCTCCACGGATGTCGAGCATAAGCTCTGGTCGGTGCTGAGGAACCGGCAGCTGGCCGGCGCGAAGTTCCGCCGGCAATTGCCGGTCGACCGCTATTTCGCCGATTTCGCCTGCGTGGAGGCGAGGCTGATCGTGGAATTGGACGGGAGCCAGCACATGGAGGTCCAGGCCGCCTACGACATCGAGCGGACGCGCACACTGGAAGCGGGCGGATGGTTCGTCATGCGCTTTTGGAACAACGACGTGATCGACAACCTCGAAGGGGTCGTCGAGGCCATTCTCGCGCAGCTCGAACTGGCGAGCGGGTAACCCCTCACCCTCCCACGCCCAAGATCGGGCGCGGGCCCCTCCCTCTCCCTTTGGGAGAGGTGTAAAGGGCCATGGCCTCGCGCCCCCAGGAGGGGTCTGTCTGAACACGACAGTCTTATGAAGGGGAGGAAGGAGCGCTTCCCTCACGCCGCCGCGCCGCGCCGCTCCTTGAGAAATTCGAAGAACTCCGCCCCCTCGCGCAGGCGGCGCTTCATCATCTCGGGGCTGCGGACCATTTCGCTCACGATCGCGCCGATCTTGCCGGGGCGGAAGTAGAAACGTTTGTAAAAGGTCTCGACGCTGTCGAAGATCTCGGCGTGGCTGAGGTGCGGGTAAGTCAGGGGAGCGATCTGGATGCCATGCTCGTCGACCAGCTCGGCGTTGTCGGCGTCGAGCCAGCCGTTCTTCACCGCCTGGTCGTAGAGGAAGGTGCCGGGGTAGGGCGCGGCCAGCGACACCTGGATGGTGTGGGGATTGATCCTGCGCGCCCACTCGGCGGTTTCCTTGAGCGTCTCGCGGGTCTCGCCCGGCAGGCCGACGATGAAGGTGCCGTGGATGGTGATCCCCAGGTCATGGCAGTCCTTGGTGAATTTCTCGGCCACCTCGATGCGCATGCCCTTCTTGATGTTGTAGAGGATCTGCTGGTTGCCGCTCTCATAGCCGACCAGCAGCAGGCGCAGGCCGCCATCCTTCAGCACCTTGAGGCTCTCGCGCGGCACATTGGCCTTGGCGTTGCACGACCAGGTGACCCCTAGCTTGCCCAGCTCCTTGGCGATCGCCTCGGCGCGGGGCAGGTCGTCGGTGAAGGTGTCGTCATCGAAGAAGAACTCCTTGACCTGCGGGAAGGCCTTCTGGGCCCAGGCGATCTCCTCGATCACATGGCCGACGCTGCGGGTGCGGTATCGGTGGCCGCCGACCGTCTGGGGCCACAAGCAGAAGGTGCAGCGCGACTTGCAGCCCCGCCCGGTATAGATCGAGATGTAGGGGTGCTTCAGATAGCCGATGAAGTAGTTCTCGATGGTCAGGTCCCGCTGATAGACCGGGGTGACGAAGGGCAGGGCGTCCATGTTCTCCAGGATCGCCCGGTCGGGGTTGTGGGTGATCACGCCCGAAGCGTTGCGC
>JBBQGZ010000081.1:0-10719 GCA_038323535.1 Caulobacterales bacterium | reverse complement strand
GTCGAGTCCACCGTCGCCCCGGGCGCCCGCGACGGCGTATATGGAACCTTGGAACAGATGGCGGTCTATCACCCGACCCTTACCCACTGGTATCTGCCGATGATTGGCGTCGACCCGGCCCGCCAGGGGCGTGGTGTCGGCTCGGCCCTGCTGAAAGAGGCGCTCAAGGGTGTGGACGAGGCGCGACTTCCCGCCTTTCTGGAAAGCTCCAACCCCAGGAATGTGCCGCTCTACGAACGTCACGGTTTCGAAGTCCTGGGTGAGATACAGGTCGGCGACTTTCCGACACTCTGGCCGATGCTGCGGGCCGCGCGATAAGCGTGCCGGCGCTTGACCGGCCCGGGCCGCCGGCCGAATGTGCGAATCCACAGGAAATCGGGGGCGCGATGCGCATTCATCGGCGGGCGGCCGCGTTTGCCGCGTTGGTCCTGGGGGCGATGTCCTTGGCCGGCGTCGCGGTCGCGCGAGGAGAGCCCAGGGTCCGGATCGACTCCGGCGAACTCGTGGGCGTGGCCAAGGGCGAGGTCGTCTCGTTCAAGGGCGTGCCCTACGCCGCCGCGCCGGTGGGCGCCCTGCGCTGGGCGCCCCCGAAGAAGCCCACCGCCTGGACCGCCCCGCGCGCCGCCGACGCCTATGGGCCCATCTGCCCACAAAAGCTCAACCCCGACGGAACGCCCAACGAGGGCGGGGCCAGCGGGACCAGCAGCGAGGATTGCCTGTTCCTCAACGTCTGGGCGCCCAAGAGGGCGGCCAAGGCGCCGGTGATGGTCTGGCTTCACGGCGGCGGCAACAGCGCCGGGGCGGGTTCCCTTGGGGCCTATGACGGTTCGGCCTTCGTGCGCGACGGGGTGATCCTGGTCACCCTCAACTATCGCCTCGGCCCCCTGGGTTTCTTCGCCCATCCGTCCCTGACCAAGGCCGCGCAGCCCGACGAGCCCCTGGTCGCCTACGGGATCATGGACCAGATCGCCGCCCTGCAATGGGTCAAGCGCAACATCGCCGCCTTTGGCGGCGACCCGGGCAATGTCACTCTGTTCGGCGAATCGGCGGGGGGCGGCGACACCCTGGCGCTGATGTCCGCGCCGTCGGCGACCGGCCTCTTCGCCCGGGCGATCGTCGAATCCGGCGGCGGCTGGACCCCGCCCGTCACCCTGGCGGCGGGCGAGGCCCAGGGCGAGGCCGCGGCGATCAAGGCCGGCGCTCCGGCCGGCGCGAGCGTCGAGCAGCTCCGCGCCCTGCCGGTGGAAGCCCTGGTCGCCCTGCCCCCGACCCTCGGCGGGATAGCGGTCGATGGCCGTTTGTTCAAGGAATCGCCGACCCAGGCGTTCGCCGCCGGCCGAGTCGCCCGCGTGCCCCTGATGATCGGCTCCAACAGCTTCGAGGCGTCGCTGATGAAGACGTTCAAGGTCCCGCCCGCCGGCGTGCTGGCGATGGCGCCTCCCGCGCTGAAGGCGGCCTATGGCGACCTGTCCGGCGACCAGGCCAAGGCCGAGGCCCTGTTCACCGACGCCTTCATGGGCGCCCCGGCCCACTGGGTGGCGGGCAAGGCGTCGGGCGCCCCCTCCTGGCTCTATCATTTCGCCTATGTCGTGGACGTAGAGCGGCCCACGTCCCGGGGGGCCGGCCACGCGACGGAAATCCCGTTCGTGTTCGAAAGCTGGGACACCCTGGGCGTCGTGGGCCGGGGGATCAAGCCGACGCCAAACGACCTGGCGGTGACCCGCCTGGTGCATTCCTGCTGGGTGTCGTTCGCCAAGGCCGGCGTTCCGGCCTGTACCGACGCGCCGGCCTGGCCGGCCTTCACCCCGGCGCGCGACACCCTGATCGACTTCGACGCCGCCACCACCCTGAAGACGGGCTTCCGCAAGGCCCAGTACGAGGCGCAGGAGGCCGCGGTGCTGCCGACCCTGGGACTGGGCCGATAGGGCGGGCGCCCTGCCCGGGCCGAGCGACGTCTTCGAGCCGTGGCTGCGCCGATGGGGCCTGACGCGGGACGGCGAGGGGTTCGCCACCCCCTACGGCAGCGCCCTTCTGCCCGTGCGCCAGGGTGGAGAGCCGGCCATGCTGAAGGTGGCCCTCGCCCAGGAAGAGCGGGAGGGAGCGCATCTGATGGCCTGGTACGCCGGCCGGGGCGCGGCGCGGGTGATCGCGCACGAGGCCGAGGCCCTGCTGCTGGAGCGGGCGATGGGCGCGCGGTCGCTGACCGTGATGGCGCGGTCGGGCCAGGATGACGCCGCGAGCCAAATCCTCTGCCAAGCGGTGGCGGAGCTGCACGCGCCCAGGGACCGGTCGGCGGCCCCGAAGCCCGCCCTGGCGCCCTTGCCGGTATGGTTCCGTCAGCTGTCGCCGGCCGCGTCCCGTCACGGCGGGGTGCTGGTCAAGTCGTCCGCAGCCGCCCGCGCGCTCCTGGCGTCCCCCCGCGAGGAGAGGGTTCTGCACGGCGATATCCATCACGCCAATGTCCTGGATTTCGGGCCGCGCGGCTGGCTGGCCATCGATCCCAAGGGCCTGTTCGGCGAGCGCGGCTTCGACTACGGCAATCTGTTCTGCAACCCCGACCGGGAGACGGCCTGTACGCCCGGGCGGCTCGCGCGCCGCGTCCGGGTCATCGCCGAGGCGGCGGGGCTGGAGCCGCCGCGCCTGCTGCTCTGGGTTCTGGCCTACGCCGGGCTCTCGGCGTCCTGGGAGATCGACGATGGCGGCGATCCGGGGTTGGCGCTCGCCGTGGCCGCCATCGCGGCGGCCGAGATGGAGAAGGGATAGGCCATGGCCAAGGTGATCGGTCTGGGCGGTGTCTTCGTCAAGGCGCCCGACGTGGAGGCCTGGAGGGCCTGGTACCGCCGGGTCCTGGGGGTCTCGTTCGAGGATTTCGGCGGCGCGATCTTCAGGCACCCGGCCGTGGGCTCCACCAATCTTTCCCCGTTCGCGGCCGACACCGCCTATTTCGAGCCGTCGGCCCTGCCGTTCATGATCAATCTGATCGTCGACGACATGGACGGGGTGCTCGCCCTCGCGGCGGAGGCGGGCGAGGCGCCGGTCGGCCGCCAGGACGAGGACTACGGCCGGTTCGCCTGGCTGGTCGATCCCGCCGGGGTCAAGGTGGAACTCTGGCAGCCCCTGGGCCCCTCGCCGGTATGAGCCGTCCTCAACCCTGAAGCCCCGCGATCGCTTGGCGGCAGGCGAGCAGGGACTGCCCCGCGACCATGCCTTTCCAGTCGCCGGCGTCGCCATAGAAGGCCGCGCGGATCTGGGCCTTGATCGCGCGGCCCTGGGGCGAGACCGGGTCGCCGTGGGCGTGGAGCCAGGCGTCGGCGCGTACGGCCAGGAACACCTCGGCCAAGGACTGGGTGCCGATCTCCAGGGCCATGGCGGTGACCTCGGCCCGGGGCAGGAGGCCCGGCGCCGCGCCGAGCCCGTCTCCGGTGATCGGGGCCGAGGTCGAAGTGCCGTCGGCGGGGGAGGTGATCGCGCCGCCCCACCAGGCCTTGGCCCGCCGGTAGCCGGGCGCTCCGGGCGGTTCGGTGACGATCCGCTCGCCGAACCCCCAGGGCCCCAGGCCGGTGTGATAGTCGATGATCGCCACCTTCCTGGCGGTCCCGAGATAGGCCTCGAAGATCGCCGTCTGGGTGCGCCGCGACCAGGTCGGGGCCGAGCCCCCGTAGAAGACGCCCGCGGGATGGCGATATTGGCCGCCGCTCAGGGCGTGCTGCAGGGCCGCCGGGCCGTGCTCGGCGAGATAGGCCCCCATCGTCTTCGCGCCGCGCGCTTGCGCCTCGTCCGTCCACTCGCCCGGGCAGATCGCGGCGCTGAGCGCGTCATAGCCCGGGTTGGCGGGAAGCGGCTTCGCGAAATCCACCCAGTTGCGGTTGAGGTCGACGTTTTCCTGGGTCACCCGGCGCAACCAGGCGAAACCGTAGGGGTTGACCGCATGGATCATCAGCGCCGCGACGCCGACCGGCAGGCGGCCCGCCTCGCCGCGGGCCAGAAAGTCGACCTGGGCGCCGGAGCCGCAGAAGCCCTCGACCCCATGGGTGCCGGCGATCATCACCAGCACCCGCTCGGCCTCGCGCGGCCCGAACCAGGCGACGTCGGTGGAAAGCGCGCCGCCGTCCGGGCCCGCCTCGGGGTGGCCCATCCGCTCCAGGGCGCCGCCCGCGTCGCTCGCGTGGCGCAGGAACTTGTCCCGCGCCTCGCCGTAGGAAGCGCTGAAACTCTTGGCGGAATTCATCGAGGCGCGACCTTTCTCGACACGTGTCAAAATGGCGGGTTACGCCAGCGCGGGGCTGACCGGTTCGCCGGCCGGCAGGCGTGCGTGCGCGGTCTCCTTCATCAACACCGAGGCGACTAGACCGACCACCGTCGCGGCCATCATGTACCAGGCGGGCGACAGCGGGTCGCCGGTGGCGTGGATCAGCCAGGCGACGGCCGGCTGGGTGGTGCCGCCGAAGACCGCCACGGCGGTCGCGTAGACCATCCCCATGCCGGCGCCGCGGATTTCCTTGCGCAGGGACTCGGTGATGGCGACCAGCACCGCGGCGGTGGTGAGCGCGCTTAAGCCCGCGAGCACGGCGGTGGCGGTGAGCAGGGTGGCGGCGTCGTGGTTGCGCACCATGAGATAGAACGCCGGCCATGTGACGAATAAGAAGGCGACGCGCGGCCAGATCATCAGGGCTTTTCGGCCGTAGCGGTCCGACAGCAGGCCACCGGCCAGGCCGCCCAGGACGCCGAACGCGCCATTGGCCACCGCGGCCCCCAGGGAAATCCCCGCCGGCATACGTAGCGTGGTTATGGCGTAGGTGGTCATGAAGCTGAACACATAGGTCGAGATGGTCGCGGCGGCGATCAGCGCCAGGCCCAGGGCGAGCACGCGGGCGTGGCTTCGCAGGGTCGCCGCCGGCGGATGGATCGCGCCGGGCGCTTCGGGCCGATGCAGGGTCTCCGGAAGGCTGCGCCGGATGATCAAGCCCACGGGCAGGACCAGGGCGCCCAGCAGGAAAGCCGCGCGCCAGCCCCAGATCTCCAGGCTCGCCGCCCCGGCGACAGCCGCCAGGGTCACCCCCACCAGGCCGCCGGCGATCGAGGCCAGGTTCTGGCTCGCTCCCTGCCAGGCGCCGTAGAGGCCGCGCCGCGCCGGCGGCGCCGCCTCGACCAGGAACGCCGTGGTCGGGCCGACCTCCCCGCCCAGGGCGAAGCCCTGGCATAGCCGCCAGGTGAGGACCAGGAACGGGGCGAGGGGCCCGATCTGGGCGTAGGACGGGGTGAGGGCGAGCCCCAGAATGGCCGCGCCCATCAGCGCGAAACTGAACAGCATCGCCGGGCGCCGCCCGCGCCTGTCGCCGTACCGGCCGATCACGGCCGCCCCGATCGGGCGCAGGATGAAGCCCGCCCCGAAGGTCCCCAGCGACAGCATCAGGCTGACGAAGGGCGAATGCCCGGGAAAGAAATTATGCCCGATCTGGACGGCGAAATAGCTGTAGGTGGTGAAGTCGTAGAATTCCAAGGCGTTGCCGATCACCGCGGCGGTCACCTGACGGGTGGAGATGGGCGCCGGCCGGTCGGGCGCGATCGGGGTCGCCCCCGCGAAAACGGACGTCTCGGTCATGCCGTCCCTCCCTCGCGCGCCTCGACGTGGCGGTGGACTTAGCGCGCTCGCCTCCTATTGCCAACGCCCCCTGATCCGCTCATCCGGCGGCGCGAAGTCGCGCGAGGTCGGCGCCGGCGGGGAGGCCCAGATGGGTGAACATCTCCGCCCTGCCCGGGCCGGATTTTTGCGCGTAATAGGCGGCGTTGGCGCGGCGACCGCGCGCCCAGGTCGCGAGAACCTTGGCCAAGGTAGCGCGGCGGGTGAGCCAGGCCCGCGGAGGCTCCAGCATATGGAAGGCCCGCATCGCGGCGCGCAGCAGATCGGGGTCCCGGCGAAGGGCGATGGCGACCCCGTCCTCCAGGAACCGCCGCGTCAGCCGGGAGCGCCAGGGGCTTCGGTAGCCGGGGTCCAGGCCATGCAGGGCGCGGCGGGCGGCGGACCGGTCCTGGGCGCGCATGTCGTCGTAATAGGGGCGCAGCGCGGCGCGCACCCGGCGGCTGTAGAGCGCAGCGCGCTCGGCCGGATCGTCGGTTTGCGCCAGCACGTCGCGCAGCAGGTGGGCCTCCACCGCGGCGAAGGAACATCCTCGCCCGAACAGGGGATTGGTGCGAACCAGGCTGTCGCCGACGGCGAACCAGTTCAGGGCGGGGGGCGCCCCCGGCGGCGCCGTTTCGCGCCAGCGGCTTTTCAAATCGCCCATGCCGAAGACCCGGCTGATCGGGCTCGCCCGCGCCGGGTCGGTCCACGGCGCGATCCCCGGCAGCCGCGCGCAGATCCGGTCGAACACCTCCGGCCGGACCACCGCCGCGCGCAAGGCCTCTTCCACCCCGGGCACGGCGACGGTGATCGAAAAGGTCAGATTGTCGGCGGGAAAGACGGCGAACTTCAGATACCCCAAGTCTCCGGTGACGCCGAAGCGCCCGCGCGGCGGCTCGCCCTGGCCCGCCGCCAAGCGATAGAAGCGGGTGTAGTAGAGGATGGCGCAGTCCTCCTCTTCCTCCGCGATCGTCGCCCCGGCGTCGCGCAGCCACTCCACGGCCGGCGAGGCGCGGCCGCCCGCGTCGATCACGATGTCGGCCAGGGCGTCGGCCTCGGCCGCCAGGCTTAGTCCCCGCACCGCCACGCTCCCCGCCCCGTCCCGATCTGCGACCAGGCCGGTGACGAAGGTTCCCGACCGCAGGGTGACGTTGGGCGCCCGTTCCACATAGCGGCGGATGACCAGCTCCATCGTCGTGCGCCGGCTGACGATCACCGCCAACTCTTCGTCCCGGGGGTCGGCGACGTAGCGGTCGCGCAGAGGCGCGGGGAGGCCCTCGGCGAAGGTGAGTTCGCGCGCGCCCGCCGCGCGCAGATCCTCGAGCAGCCCCGGATGCTCGGCGCGGATCAGATTGCGCAGGCGGGCGAGAAAGGCGTGGCTGTGGCGCAGATGGCCGACCCCACGCCGCGCCCAGTCCTCGAACGCCGCCTCCGCCCCACCCTCCGGTGGCGGCGGGTCGCGCTCGAAGAGGGTGATCCGGCGCCCCGTGGGGGCCAGGGCCAAGGCGACGCAGAGCCCGGCCATCCCCGCCCCCAAGACCGCTACCCGCTCCGCCATCGCCCGACCCCGCCCGGTTTGCTAGGGTCCATTGGACGGCGCCTTCCCCAGAAAAGGCAAGCGCCCAGGAGGATGCGATGGCGACGGCGAGCACGCGGCGGTTGGACGCCAATGGCCTTTCCTTCCTGATCGACGAGGCGGGAGAGGGCGAGGACGTCGCCCTTCTGCTGCACGGCTTTCCCGAAAGCCGGTTTGCCTGGCGGTTCCAGATCCCCCTGCTTGCCGATCTCGGCTGGCGCGTCGTCGCGCCGGACCTGCGCGGCTATGGCGGATCGAGCCGGCCCATCGGCAAGGCCGCGTATGGGCTCGACCATCTGGTGGAGGACGTCGCCGGCCTGTTCGAGGCGCTCGGCGCTCGGCGCCGGCTGCTCGTCGGCCACGACTGGGGGGCGATGATCGCCTGGACCTTCGCCCTGCGCCGGCGCCTGCCCTTGGACGGCCTGGTGATCATGAACGTGCCCCACCCCGCCGTCTTCGCCCGGGTCATGCGCGCATCGTGGCGCCAGCGGCTGCGCTCCTGGTATATCGCCTTCTTCCAGCTTCCGGGCCTGCCCGAGGCGATGATGACCGCGCGGGGCGGCAAGGCCGTGGTCGACGCCTTCACCCGAATGGCGGTCGACAAGTCCCGCTTCCCTCCAGAGGTCACCGACGTCTATCGAGAGAACGCCCTGATACCCGGCGCGATGACCGCGATGATCAACTACTACCGCGCCAACGCCGGCGCCCTGGGCGAATTCAAGACCGGCGCGCCCCTCATCGAGGTCCCCACCCTGATGGTCTGGGGAGAGGACGACGCGGCGATCGGCATCGAGTGCACGGAAGGTTACGAACCCTACGTCGCCGACCTCACCCTCGAGACCCTCCCCGGAGTCTCCCACTGGGTGCAGCAGGAAGCGCCGGAGAAGGTGAACGCCATCCTTGGCCCTTGGCTGAAAGAGCGCGGCTTGGCGGGCGCCGGCTTGGCCGGTTGACACGCCGGGCGGCGGCGCTCACTCCTCGATCAAGGGGGGCGACCCGAGCGTCCGGCGCCGTGCGATTCCGCGCCGGGCTCGCGAATGGGCGCCATGAAACCCTTCGTGTTCGCGGCCTTGGCCGTGTCCGTGCTGGCCGCCGCGCCGGCGCTTGCCTTCGACTACGGCTCCATGGCCAACGCCGACCTCGGGGTGGGCGCGAACCTCAACGGCGCCGTGCCGTTCCCGGCCGACAATGCCTGGAACACCGACATCAGCGGCGCGCCGGTCGACCCCCGGTCCGACCGCATCATCGCTTCGATCGGCCTCGATGTCGGCCTGCACCCGGATTTCGGCGCCGGAACCTACGCCGGCGCGATCATCGGCATGCCCTATGTGATCGTGGCCGGCGCCCAGCCGCCGGTGGCGATCCACTTCAAGGCCTATCGCGACCAGAGCGACCCCGGCCCCTACCCCGTCCCGCCCGACGCGCCGATCGAGGGCTCCAAGCCGGGCGGCGGCCAGTTCGGCGGCGACCGCCATGTGCTGGTGATCGACAAGGACGCGAACCGCCTCTACGAGATGTTCGCCGCCTTCCCGCGCGCCGACGGCGGCTGGAACGCGGCCTCGGGGGCCGTGTTTCACCTCGACTCCGACAATGTGCGTCCGACGGCCATGCCGGGCTGGACCAGCGCCGACGCCGCCGGCCTGCCGATCTTTCCCGGCCTCGCGCGCTACGAGGAAGCGTCCGCCGGCCTGATCCCCCACGCCCTGCGCTTCACCGTGGCCCAGAGCCGCCGGGCCTATGTCGCGCCCGCCACCCACTGGGCCTCGTCCGACCCCAGCCCCAACCTGCCGCCGATGGGCATGCGCGTACGCCTCAAGGCCGCCTACGCCATCCCGGCCGGCTTCAGCCCCCAGACCAAGGCCATCCTCCAGGCGCTGAAGACCTACGGCATGTTCGTCGCCGACAACGGTTCCAGCTGGTTCCTCTCCGGCGCCCCCGACGACCGCTGAAACAACAGCCGCCTGGTCGACGAACTGCGCCAAGTCACCGGCGCGAACTTCGAAGTCGTCCAGATGGGCAAGATCCATCGGTAGGCGCGGGCTGGACCGCAAGCTGGACGTCCTCAGAACCTCGCCCGCGCCTCCGCCCACGCTCGCGCCAAACCTTCCCGGAACTCCGGCGCCGCCACCGCGATCAGCGCCTCCGCCCGCGCCTCCACCGACGCGCCACGCAAATCCGCGACGCCGTGTTCGGTCACCACCAGATCGGCGTCGTCGCGGGGGATCGAGACGGTGGGACTGTTCAGCCTCGCGACGATTCGCGAGACGCTCCCGCCCGCCGCCGTGGCCGGAACGGCGAGGATGGCGCGGCCGCCGGGGGAACGCCGCGCGGCGCGGGCGAAATCGAGGGCGCCGCCGAGGCCGCTGACCAGGCGCCCGCCGCGCCACTCGATATTGGCCTGGCCGAAAAGGTCGACCTCCAGGGCGGAGTTGATGGCGTGGAGGCGCGGGGTTTCGGCCAGGGCGGCCGCGTCGTGGGTGACGGTGGCGTCGGCGAAGATCAGTTCCTCTGCCGCCCAGCGCATGAAATCCTCCGGGCCGAGGGCGAAGCCAGCGGCGTGATCCGCCCCCGGCGCCAAAGCGCCGGCCTCCCACAGCGCGCGGTAGCCCGGGGTCACCATCCCTGAGCGGATGGTCAGGTTCCGGCGCCCGGCGAGGGCCGGCACGACCGCCGCCGGCGCGCCGCCGATGCCGGTCTGGATCGCCGCCCCGTCGGGGATCAGCCGCGCGATCCGCTCGGCGATGAGCCGCTGAACGTCCGACGGCGCCGCGTCCTCGCCGGTGATGAACGGCCCCTCCGCCTCGACGGCCACCTCGATGGCGCTGAGCGGAATGGCGGGCCCGCGCCTCGCCCGGGGAAGCCGGGGATTGACGAACACCAGGCGCCGCCGCGCGCGGGGCCAGACCAGGGGCGCGAAATCGGCGCACGGGCCAAAGGAACATAGGCCTTCGCGGTCGGGAGGCGTCACCTGGAACACGGCCAGGTCGAAGGCCGGCGGCGCGAGGAAGGCGGCGGCGATCTGGGAATAGGGGAGCGGCCGCACGCTCGCCCGCCCCGCCTCGAAGGAGGCGCGCAGGGCGGGGGGCAGCATGAATGTGGTCAGGGGCGCTTCGGGGTGGAGGGCCGCATAGTCGAAGTCGTTGATTCCCGGCAACAGGCAGCTGGTCAGGGCGACGCCGGCGAGGCGCTCCGGCGCGCTTGCGAGGATGCCCCGCAGGGCCAGGGGCTCGCCCACCGCGCCTTGGACGTAGACGGAGAGGCCGGGCCGGAATTCGGCGAGGACGCGGGCGGCGGACTCCCTCTCCTCCCTCCCCTTCATGGGGCTACCGGATTCACATAACAGAAAACGTGTTTGGAATTCAGTAACTTGAGCGGCCTGTTCGCGCGATCCTTCTCCCCTTGGGGGAGAAGGTGGCCCGCGAAGCGGGTCGGATGAGGGGTCGACGTGCCGGTCGGGCTAAGCTGCTGAGAAATCTCGGCAATCGCCTCGCGACCCCTTGTGTGTTGGGAATCGGGCATTCTG
>JBBQGZ010000080.1:0-11029 GCA_038323535.1 Caulobacterales bacterium | reverse complement strand
GAAGGCCGCGAACCGCCCCCATGGCTCATGAAGGCGTCAAACACGACTACCACCTGGTCAACCCGAGCCCCTGGCCCCTGATCGGCTCCCTCGCCGCGGTCGCCTTGGCGCTGGGCCTGGTGGCGGGCCTCAAGGGCATATTGGGAATCCCCAAGGGGAACTGGTGGCTGATGGGCGTGGGCGCCGCCGGGGTCCTGTGGACCATGGCCGGCTGGTGGACCGAAGTCGTCAAGGAATCCAATCGCGGAGACCACACCCCGGTGGTGTCCTTGGGCCTGCGCTACGGCATGATCCTGTTCATCGTCTCGGAGGTGATGTTCTTCGTCGCCTGGTTCTGGATCTTCTTCGAGATGGCGCTCTTCCACCACGTGCGGACCCTCTCGCCGATCGACGACGTGCGCACCGCATGGGCGACCTGGCCGCCCAAGGGCATCGAAACGGTGCCGGCGTTCCAGCTGCCCCTGGTCAATACCCTGACCCTGCTGCTGTCGGGCACCACGGTGACCTGGGCGCACCACGCGCTGCAGACCGGAGATCGGCGGGGGGCGAAGATCGGCCTGATCCTGACCATCCTGCTGGGCGTCCTTTTCACCTCGATCCAGGCCTACGAATATCACCACATCCTGACCGACCACCTGTTCTATTCCACCGAGTCGGCCAACGCCGGGCTCTATGGTTCGGGCTTCTTCATGGCGACGGGATTTCACGGCTTCCATGTCATCATCGGGACGATCTTCCTCGTCGTCTGCCTGATCCGCCTGATGAATGGGGGGTTCACCCCCAGGCAGCACTTCGGCTTCGAAGCCGCGTCCTGGTACTGGCAGTTCGTCGACGTGGTGTGGCTGTTCCTGTTCGCCTTCCTCTATCTGATCTTCGGCGCGGGTTGGGGCCATTGACGAAGAGCCGCGGGGTTCGCCCCCTGCTGGCGGGCTTGATGGGTCGATGCCCGGCCTGCGGCCGGGGCCGGCTGTTCACGGGGTTCCTCACGGTCACCGACGCCTGTGCGGTCTGCGGCCGCGATCTGGCCGGAGCCGACAGCGGCGACGGGCCGGCGGTGTTCGTGATCATCATCGTCGGCTTTCTCACCGTATTCGCGGCGCTGTTCACCGAAATCGCCGTCCACCCGCCGGTGTGGGTGCACCTGGCGCTTTGGCTTCCATTGGCCGCCGGCCTCTGCCTTGTCCTGCTTCGCCCGGTGAAGGGCCTGATGATCGCCGCCCAGGTGAAGAACCGGGCCTCGGAGCATCGGCGGAATGAGTTCTGAGCGTTGGGGCGGCTGGGGGAGGCGCCGCTTTCCCGTCGGCCTGACCGTGGCGGTGGTCGCCGGCATGGCCCTGCTGATCGCCCTGGGCGCCTGGCAGGTGCGCCGCTTGGCCTGGAAGGAGGGCGTCCTGGCCAGGATCGCCGCCCTGCGCGACGCGCCCGCCGTCCCCCTGGCGTCGGCGCTGGCGCGCCCCGGCCGGCCGGGGGCTCTGGAGTTCACCCGGGTCGAGACCGACTGCGCCCCGCCGCCCCGGCCGTCGCCGATGGTCTTTCGCTACGCTCTGCGAGACGGCCAGGTCGCCTGGCGGCTGATGACCGTGTGCCGGCTCGCCGAAGGCTCCTACGACGGCGTCCTCCTGGACCGGGGCCTGGTGACGGCGTTGAGCGGCGCCATGGCGCCCAAGGCCCTGTGGTTTCCCGAACCGGGCGCCGTCATCGGGGTCCTGCGGTCCGCGCCCGCGACCAGCCTGCTCGATCCAGGCTTGCCGACCCGCGACGGCGGGGTGCTGGCCTTGAGGGTCGTCGACCAGCGCGCGCTGGGCGTCGTCGCCCGGGCCAGCGGCCTTTCCCGGCCGGCGCCCTATCTCCTGGCCGTGGAGGCGGAGCGCCCCGCGCCGGCCGGGGTGATTTCCGCCGCCTTGCCGGGGGACATTCCCAACAACCATTTCGTCTACGCCTTGACCTGGTTCGGCCTGGCCGCCGTCCTCGCCTGGATCTACGGCGCCATGGTCTGGCGGGGATGGCGGCGTCCATGAGGTATGTCTCGACCCGGGGCGAGGCGCCGAGCGTGGGATTCCTCGACGCCCTCCTGGCCGGCTTGGCCCCCGACGGCGGGCTCTATGTTCCGGAGGCGTGGCCGCGCGCGGCGCCCGAGGAGATCGCCGCCTTCGCCGGCCGGCCCTACGCCGAGGTCGCCGCCGATATCCTGGGCCGGTTCGCGCAGGGCGAGATCGCGCCGCCGGTCATGGGCGAACTCTGCGCCGCGGCCTACGCCGGCTTTGGCCATCCCGCCGTGACGCCGCTGAGGCAGCTGGGCCCGGGCCGGTTCCTGCTGGAACTGTTCCATGGCCCGACCCTGGCCTTCAAGGACCTGGCCATGCAGATTCTCGCGCGGCTCTATGAGCATGCCCTGGCCGAGCGCGGGCGGGCCCTGACCCTAGTGTGCGCCACCTCCGGCGACACCGGCGGCGCGGCGGTGGAGGCCTTCGCCGGACGAGCCAACCTCCGGCTCGTCGCCCTGTTTCCCGAGGGCCGCATCTCCGAGGCGCAGCGTCGGTTCATGACCACGACCCCCGAGGCCAATGTGCGCGCGGTGGCGGTCGCCGGGGATTTCGACGCCTGCCAGGCGATCCTCAAGGCCCTGTTCGCGGACGGCGCCTTCGCGCGCGAGGTCGGCCTTTCGGCGGTCAATTCGATCAATGTCGCCCGCATCGCCGCCCAGAGCGTCTATTACTTCGCCGCCGCCGCGGCCTTGGGCGCGCCGCACCGGCCCGTGGCCTTCGCCGCCCCCACCGGCAATTTCGGCGACGCCTACGCCGGCTGGGCGGCGCGCCAAATGGGCCTGCCCACCCAGCGGATCGTCGTCGCCACCAACGGCAACGACATCCTCGCCCGCGCCCTTCAAACGGGGCGCTATGAGCGCCGCGACGCCCTGGCCACCCAGAGCCCGGCCATGGACATCCAGGTCGCCTCCAATTTCGAGCGACTCTATTTCGAATGCGCCGGGCGGGACGGCCCGGCGACCGCCGCCGCGTTCCGCCGGTTCGCCGCGACCGGCGGGATCGACCTTCCGCCCCCGGTGCTCGAGGCCATGCGCGAGGTCTTCACCGGCGTGTCGGTGAGCGAAGCGGCGACCCGCCGCGCCATGGCCGATACGCTGGAGGCGGCCGGCGAACTCATCGACCCCCACACCGCCGTCGCCGTGGCCGGCGCGGATCTGGCCGGGGAGATCGGCGCCCGCGCGCCCCTGGCGGCCCTCTCCACCGCCCATCCCGCCAAGTTCCCGGACGCCGTCCGCGCCGCCACCGGCGTGTCGCCGATCGTCCCACCCGCCATCAGGGCCCGCGCCGGCCGGCCGGAACGCTTCGACCGCCTGCCCGCCGACGTCGAGACGGTGAAGGTCTATGTGCGCGCGTTCGCGGCCTAGATGACCCCTTTTGTGACAAATCCTCGCCTGCATACCCTCGCCAACGGCGTGACCGTCATCTGCGACCCCGCGCCCGGGTTCGAGACCCTGGCCTTGAGCGTCGTCGCCGGCCGGGGCGCGCGCTGGGAGGACGCGGCCCGATCCGGATGGTCGCACCTCTTGGAGCACATGGTGTTCAAGGGCGCCGGCGAGCGCTCCGCCCGCGACATCGTCGACGCCATCGAGTCCCGGGGCGGCCAGCTCAACGCCGCCACCGGGCACGAACGCACCAGCTTCCAGGTCCGCGCCCTGGCCGGTGGCCTGGCGTCGGCCCTGGCGGTGACCGCCGACCTCGTCCAGCGCCCGACCCTCGACGCGGATGATCTGGCGCGCGAAAAGCGGGTGGTCGGCCAGGAGATCGCCGAGGCTGCCGACACGCCCGACGACCAGGTCTTCGAACTCGCCCAGGCGGCGGCGTTCAAGGACCAACCCCTCGGCCGCCCCATCCTCGGCTCCGCCGCCACCCTGGAGGGCGTGACGCCAGCCGCCCTGACCGCCTGGCGCGCCGAGATCTACGCCCCCGACCGGCTGGTGGTCAGCGCCGCCGGCGCGGTCGACGAGGATGAGCTCCTGGCCCTGGCCGAGCGGGAATTCGGCGGCGCCGGCGACTCGGTCCCGGCCGCCCCGTCGCCCGGCGCCTTCACCGGTGGCCCGGCGAGGGAGCGCCGGCGCCTGGAGCAGGCCCATGTGGTCGCTCTCCTCCCGGCGCCCGGCGTCCTGGACCCGGACCATTGGGCGCTTCGCCTGTTCGCGGAAATCCTCGGCGGCGGCATGTCTTCGCGGCTCTTCCAGGAGGCGCGCGAGCGCCTGGGCCTGGCCTATGCCATCGACGCCTATGCCGACGCCTACGCCGACGTCGGCGTGCTGGGCGTCTATGCGGGCTGCGCGGCCAAGGACGCCGGCAAGCTGGCCGAAGTCGTCGCCGGCGAGATCCGGAGCCTCGCGCGATGCGTGGAAGCGGCCGAATTGGCCCGCGCCAAAGCCCAGCTCAAGGCGTCGCTGTTCATGGGCCGCGAATCCCTGATCGCCCGCGCCGAGCAGGCCGCCGCCCAGTGGCTGACCTTCGGCCGCCTGCTCGCTCCGGCCGAACTGGCCGGCGCCATCGAGGCGGTGCAGGCGCCGGACCTGGCCAGGCTCGGCGCCCGCCTTTTGTCTCCGGGGCTCTCGACCGTGAGCGTGCTTGGGCCAGCGCCGGCCATGAACGCGCCGAAGCGGTTTGAAGCCGCGCTATTCGGATAGAGGGCTCACGCTTGGCCGTGGGGCGAAATCGCGGCAAGATCGGCCCATGGCTCTCCTCGACTGGATCGCGCCCGACCATGAGCTGCGGCTGGAAGGGGAGGGCGTGCGGCTGCGACCGCATCGCGCCTCAGACTATGTCCAATGGGCGGCATTGCGATCGGGATCGCGCGAATTCCTTCAGCCGTGGGAGCCGACCTGGCCGGCCGACGATCTGACCCGGGGCGCCTTTCGCCGCCGGCTCTCGGCCCACGGCCACGACATCGAGCGCGGCGCCGCCTATCCCTTCCTGGTCTTTCGCCAGTCCGATGACGCGATGATCGGGGGCGTGACGCTCTCCAACATCCGCCGAGGCGTCGCTCAGATGGGCGCGCTCGGCTATTGGATCGGAGAGCCATACGCGCGCCGGGGCCACACGCTGGCGGCGGTCCGCGCGGTGACCGGCTTCTGCTTCGGGCGCCTGGGCCTTCATCGGGTGGAGGCGGCGTGCATCCCCACCAACGAAGGGTCCCGAAGGCTTCTCCTTAGGGCCGGATTCAAGCAGGAGGGCCTAGCCCGCGCCTATCTGAGGATCAACGGGATCTGGCGCGACCACCTGCTGTTCGGCCTGCTGGCCTCCGGCGAAGCGCCGAGTTAGCCGTTCAGGCCCGGCCGGCCTGGGCCGACAGATGCTCCGCCGCCACGCCGATCTTGGCCAGGGACCTGGACCATTTGTGCTCATGGTCGTCGTCGAACAGCAGGGCTTCGTCAGGCTCGCAGGTGAGCCAGACGTTCTCCCGGATCTCGCGCTCGAGCTGACCCGGCTCCCAGCCGGCGTAGCCGAGCGCCATCACCGCCCGGCGGGGATGGGGCTCGCGGGCCGCCATCGCGTCCAGCACCTCGCGGGTGGCGGTGAGCGTCACACCGCCGGCAATGGCGACGCTGGAGGGCTCGCAGGCGTAGTCGTCGGTGTGGAGGACGAAGCCGCGCTCGGGCTCCACCGGGCCACCCATCAGGACCAGATCGTCCAAGGCCTTGCCGGGCGCCTTCACCCCCAGCTTGGCGAGGAGCCGGGAGATCGTCAGGCCCTCGACCGGGCGGTTGACGGTCAGGCCCATGGCGTGGCGCGCGTCGTGGACGCACAGGAAGACTACGGCGCGCTCGAACCGCGGATCCTCGATCCCCGGCATGGCGACCAGGAGCCGGCCGGCGAGATAGGGGCTGGGGTCCATCGACATGACGCCATGATCGGCGGTCGACGGGGCGGATTCAAGCCCGCGCATTGTCGCGGAGTCGCCCCGGGGCCTTGGCGTTGGGCGTCCCGGCCTCTATCTCCGGCGCCACCCATCCCCTGGAGAAAAGCATCATGGCGATCAAAGTCGGCGACACGGCGCCCGCCGCCACCTTAACCCGCTTCGGCCCGGACGGCCCCGCGCCCATCACCACCGACGAGCTGTTCAAGGGCAAGAAGGTCGCCCTGTTCGCCCTTCCGGGCGCCTTCACCCCCACCTGTTCGGCCCAGCACCTGCCCGGCTTCAAGGCTCGCGCCGCGGAACTCAAGGCCAAGGGCGTCGACACCATCGCCTGCGTGTCGGTGAACGATGTGTTCGTGATGAAGGCCTGGGGCGACAGCCAGGGGGTGGGTGACGACGTGCTCATGCTGGCCGACGGCAACGGCGACTTCACCCGCGCCGTGGGCCTGGAGTTCGACGGCAGCCGGTTTGGCATGGGCCGGCGCTCCCAGCGCTATTCCCTCCTCGTCGACGACGGGGTGGTGACGGCGGCGAACATCGAGCAGGGCGGCGAGTTCAAGGTCTCCTCCGCCGAATACATGCTGGCGCGGCTTTAGCCCCTACGCCCCCAGCGACTCCGGCGACGCGCGGAAGAGGTCGACGGCGCCTTGGGTCACCGCCTGGGTGAGGCCGGGGGCCTGGGCCAGGACCTGTTCGGCAAATACACGGGCCAGGCCGATGCGGGTGCGCCAGTAGTCCGCCGGGCCTTCCCCGGCGGCCAGGCGCTCCGCCGCGGCCAGGGCCTGCTTGCCCAGCATCCAGCCGCCGGCGACGTCGCCCAGGAGCCGAAGATAGGGGGTAGCTCCGGCCAGGGCGTCCGGCTGGGCGTGGCCGCGGCGCTCGATCAGCCAGCCGGTGGCCGCCTGCACCGCCGCGAGGCCCGCCTCCAGTCGCGCGCCGATGGTGTGAAGCCAGGCGTCGTCGGCGCTCTTCAGGGCCGCGGCGGTGGGGAAGATGTCGCTCACCAGTTCGCGCACGGCCTGGCCCTTGCCCAGGGCGAGCTTGCGGCCCATCAAATCGATCGCCTGGATGCCGTTGGTCCCCTCGTAGATCGGCAGGATGCGGGCGTCGCGATAGTGCTGGGCCGCCCCGGTCTCCTCGATGAATCCCATGCCCCCGTGAATCTGGAGGCCCATGGACGCCACCTCCACCGCCATGTCGGTCGACCAGGCCTTGGCGATCGGCGTGAGCAGGTCCTCGCGAAAGCGCGCGGCGTCGCGGTCCACCGGATTGGCCGACAGCCGGGCCAGATCGGCGGCCACGGCGGTGGACAGGCACAGGCCCCGCGCCGCCTCGATCCTGGCCTTCATCAGCATCAGGGTGCGCTTGACGTCGGGATGGTCGAAGAGGCGCGAGGGCAGGGTCCCGGTCCAGGCCGAACGGCCCTGCTTGCGCTCAAGGGAAAACGCCAGGGCCCGCTGATAGGCGCGTTCGGCGACGCCGACCCCCTGGACGCCCACCTGCAGGCGGGCGGCGTTCATCATCACGAACATCGTCGCCAGGCCCTGGGTGGGCGCGCCGACCAGTTCGGCCTTGGCGCCTTCGTAGAGCATGACGCAGGTCGGCGAGGCGTGGGCCCCCAGCTTGTGCTCCAGGCTGGCCGCGCGGATCCCGTTGGCCTCGCCGAGGGTCCCGTCCTCGGCCACCCGGCGCTTGGGGCTGAGGAACAGGGAGAGCCCCCGCGACCCCGGCGGGGCGTCGGGAAGGCGGGCCAGCACCAGGTGGAGAATGTTGTCGGCCACGTCGTGGTCGCCCCAGGTGATGAATATCTTCTGTCCCCAAAGTGTGTAGCCGCCGTCGCCATCCGGCTCGGCGCGCGTGGCGATGGCGCCCAGGTCCGAGCCGGCCTGGGGCTCGGTGAGATTCATCGTCCCGGTCCATTCGCCGCTGACCAGCCGGGGCAGGAAGAGCGCCTGCTGCCGGGCCGTGCCGTGGCTGGTCAAAGCCTCGATCGCCGCCAGGGTGAGCATGGGGCAGAGGCCGAACGCCATGTTGGCGGCCTGGACCATTTCGAAGACGGCGATCTCCAGGGCCTTGGGCAGGCCCTGGCCGCCATGGCGCGGGTCGGCGGAAAGCCCGTTCCAGCCGCCGGCCGCGAACTGGCGATAGGCATCGGCGAAGCCGGGCGCGGCGCGCACCTGGCCGTTCTCCAGCCGGGCGCCGGCTACGTCGCCGGGCCGGTTGAGAGGCGCCAGGACCTCGGCCGACAAGGCGCCGGCGGCCTCCAGCACCGCCTCGACCGTCGCGGCGTCGGCGCCGGGGAACAGGCTCGAGAGCCGGCCGAAATCCGCCGCCGCGCCCAAGGCGAAGATCAGATCGCGAACCGGGGGCTTGTAGGTCATGGCGGGATCCTCGAGAGCGGCGGCGGCCCTTCTCTAGAGCAAATTCGCTTGGCGTCGAATGCCGCCGCGCCGCTTGGCGTCGTTCCCGCGAGCCACTACACACGCCCCATGCGCCGCTCGCTCGCCGCCCTTGCCATTCTGGCCCTGACCTCGCCATCGGCCGCGCCGGCAGCCTCGCGCAACATCGCCGACCTGCCGGCGGGCGCCTACCGGCTCGACAAGAAACACGCCAGCGTCACGGCCAAGGTGATGCATCTGGGGGTGTCCCTCTACACCCTTCGCTTCGACGCCTTCGACGCCACCTTCACCTATGACCCGGCCCACCCCGAGGCGGCCCAGGTGCGGGCCAGCGTGGACACCACCTCCCTGGACGTCGGCGCCGCCTACGGCCGCCGGTTCGCCGACGACTTCCTCGAAGCGAAGAAGTTTCCGACCATGACCTTCGTTTCCACCGCGATCCAGCCGGGCGCCGAGGGCAAGCCCGGAACCATGACCGGCGATCTGACCTTGCGCGGGGTGACTCGGCCGGTGACCTTCGAGGTCACCTTCGGCGGTGTCGGCAAGAGCCTGATCTTCGGCACCGTCACCGGATTTTCGGCCGCCGCCACGATCAAGCGTTCCGACTTCGGCTCCAGCAACATGCGCGCCTGGGTCGGCGACGACGTCAGGATCGAGATCGAAGCGGAGTTCGACAAGACATGACCGCCGCGCCCGTCGTCGACCAGCGCCGCTACAATGCGGTGGCCATGAGCCTGCATTGGCTGATCGCGGCCCTGATCCTGACCAACATCGGCCTGGCCTGGTATTTCAACACTCTGACCGGCCTGCCCAAGATCCCGCCCATCCAGCTTCATAAGTCGATCGGCATCACCGTGCTGATCCTCAGCCTGGCTCGACTCGGCTGGCGCCTGGCCGTCCCGCCGCCCCCCTTGGCCGCGTCGGTCGCCCGCTGGGAGCGCCTCGCGGCGGGGAGCGTCTATGTGCTCTTCTATGTCGTGATGATCGGCATGCCGCTGAGCGGCTGGGCGCTCAGTTCCGCCAGCCGGGTGATCCAGATCTATCCCATCACCCTCTATGGCGTGGTGAAATGGCCGGCGATCGCGCCCCTCACCCAACTGCCGCCGGCTGAGATGAAGGCGGCCCACGCGGCCTTCGTGACCACCCATGAGCTTCTGGCCAAGCTCGCCTATGGCCTGATCGTCCTCCACGTGGGGGCGGCGCTTCGCCACCAATTCCTCAAGCGCGACGCGGTGCTCTCGCGCATGGTCCCGTTCATCCAGAGGCCGGTGATATGAAACGATTCTTCGCGCCCATGTGCGTCGCCCTGCTGGCGGCGGCCGCCGCCAGGGCCGCGCCGGCGCCGGCCTGGGCCGTGGACAAGGCCGCCTCGAGCGTCCGGTTCTCCTCGAGCCTGAACGGCGCGGCCTTTTCCGGCGCCTTCCGGCGCTGGGACGCCGACATCCGGTTCGATCCGGCCAACCTCGCCGGCTCGAGCGTGACCGCGAGCTTCGAGACCGCCTCGGCGGCGACCGGCGACGCCGATCGCGACCAGGCCCTGCCCACGGCCGCCTTCCTCGCCGCCGCCCAGGTCCCCCGCGCGACCTTCACCGCCCACGCCTTCAAGGCCCTGGGCGGCGGACGATACCAGGCCATCGGGACCCTGACCCTGCGCGGCGTGACCAAGCCCTTGACCCTGCCCTTCACCCTGGCGATCATGGGCGCCCAGGCCAAGATGAACGCCGCCATCGCCCTCAACCGCCTCGCCTTCGGCGTGGGGCAGAACGAATGGAAAGCGACCGCCAATCTGCCGGCCACGGTGACCGTGACCATCGCCCTGACGGCGCGGCGGAAGTAGCGATCACTTCGTGGGATTTACGCGCGGCGCCGGCCCCTTCCACCCCTTCGGGGTCCCCCTCCCCCAAGAGGGGAGGAGAGAAAAATACGTTCTCTTCCCCCTCTGGGGGAAGTACCGGCGAAGCCGGGGAAGGGGGCCAGCGGGGTGGCCGTGAACGCCCTCGACCAAGCCATTCAGGCCCTGAAAGATGGCCGCCTCGTCATCCTACCGACCGAGACGGTCTATGGCCTGGCGGCCGACGCGGGGAACGCGGGGGCGGTCGCCGCGCTCTACGAGGCCAAGGGGCGGCCGAGGTTCAACCCGCTGATCGCGCATGTCTTCGACACGGAGGCCGCCGCCACCGTCGCGCGGCTGGACGAACGGGCGCGGCGCCTCGCCGACGCCTTCTGGCCGGGCCCGCTGACGCTGGTGGCGCCGGTGCAAAGACAGTCTGGCGTCTGCGATCTGGCGCGGCCGGGGCTGGACACGGTGGCGGTCCGGGTTCCGGCCCATCCGCTGGCGCGCGCGGTGCTGAAGGGCTTCGGCGGGCCCGTCGTCGCCCCGTCGGCCAATCGCTCGGGCCGGCCAAGCCCGACCACCTTCGCCCACGCCATGGCCGAGACCGGGGCCGCCGCCGCCGCGGCCCTGGACGGCGGCCCCTGCGCCCTGGGGCTGGAATCCACGGTCGTCGCCCTGCTGGACGGGCCGCCCCGGTTGCTACGGCCAGGCGCGGTGACCCGGGAGGCGATCGAGGCGCTGATCGGCCCCCTGGCCGAGGCGGAGCTGGACGCGCGCCGGTCTCCCGGGCGCCTGACCCGCCACTACGCCCCCGCCGCGCCCCTGCGCCTGGACGCTTCCGGACCGGCGCCGGGCGAGGCCTTTTTGGCGTTCGGGCCGG
>JBBQGZ010000079.1:0-11329 GCA_038323535.1 Caulobacterales bacterium | reverse complement strand
GCGCATCAATGACGAGATCCGCGTCCCACGCGTTCTGCTGATCGATCAGAACGGAGAAAAACAGGGGATCATGCCCACCTCGGCCGCCCTCGAGGCGGCGGTGGAAGCGGGACTGGATCTGGTCGAGGTGTCTCCCACCGCTGATCCGCCGGTATGCAAGATCCTCGACTTCGGCAAGTTCAAATTCCAGGAACAGAAGAAGAAGAACGAAGCGCGCAAGCGCCAGAAGCTGGTCGAGGTCAAGGAGATCAAGCTTCGGCCCAACATCGACGTCCACGACTATGAGGTGAAGGCCCGGGCCATGCACCGCTTTTTCGACGAGGGGGACAAGGTCAAGGTCACCCTGCGTTTCCGCGGCGGCGAGATGCGCCACCCGGAGCTCGGCATGAAGCTTTTGCAGCAGGTCCGCACCGACTTCGACCCGGTGGCCAAGGTGGAATACGAACCGCGCATGGAAGGCCGCCAGATGATCATGATCCTGGCCCCGCGCTGAGGCCAGACGGGTCGTCCGCCCGGGTCGGAGCGGGCCGATCGCACCTTGTGGGGGGTGACGTCATGAAGAGATCTTGGGTTCTGGCGGGGGTGGCCGTGACCGCGGCGTTCGTATCGCCGTGCGCCGCCGCGCCGCTGGAGGCCTACGGCCGGCTGCCGTTCATCGAATCGGTCGCCATCTCCCCGGACGGCAAGATGCTCGCCCTCGCCGTCACCAATGGCGAACAGCGCAAGATCGTTTTGCAACAGGTCCAGCCGTGGCGGCTCACCGGTGGGTTGAATGCCGGGGCCCAGAAGATTCGTCGGCTGCAATGGGCCGGCCCGAACCACCTCATCATCACCATGTCGGTGGCCACCACCATTGCCGATGTGCTGGGGCCCAAGAGCGAATACGCCACCGCGACCGACTTCAACATCGCCAAGAAAACCCAGCGCCCCCTGATTTCCGGCGTCGATCACAGCCTGAACGTCGTCTACGGGGACGCCGACATCCGGTTCATCAAGACAAAGCCCGTGGCGTTCGTGCAGGGCGTTCATTTCCAAGAGGGCGCCGGTCAGGTGGCTCTCTTCAAGGTGGATCTCGAAAGCGACACGACCTCGATCGCCTCACCGGGCTTCCCCAACACGCGCGGCTACGTCGTCGGCGCCGACGGCAAGCCGCTGGCCGAGTCGGAGTACGACGCGCCGCGCGGCAAATGGGTGTTGAAACTGTGGCGGGGGTCCTGGCGGCAAGTCCAGTCGACCCATGCGCAAATCGAGACTCCCTCGCTGCTCGGGCTCGGCCGCGACGGCGCTTCGGTCCTCGTCGGATTCTTCGACGACAACCGCAAGACCTTGCGGGAACTCTCGCCGGATCGGGCGGCGTGGAGCGAACCCCTGCCCCTGTCCGATTCGGGCGACCTGATCTGGGATCCGGCCACTTCCCGGCTCATCGGCGAGCATCGGCTCCTGGGCGACAAGGAGACCTATCGGTTTCTCGACCCGGGGTATCAGAGGATCTGGAACGCGGTGGCGGCGGCCTACCCCGGCGAGCGTGTCAGCCTGGTTTCCGTCGCCGATGATCGCAAGCGGCTCGTGGTTCGGGTGGATTCTCCCACCGACGGGCCGGCCTTCGCCCTGGTTGATCTCGACACCAAGAAGGGCAGTTGGATCGGCAATGAATATGAACAGGTGAAACCTAAGGATATCGCGCCGGTCCGCCCGATTGCGTTCAAGGCCAAGGACGGCCTTCAGCTGACCGGCTATCTGACCCTGCCCCGCGGCAAGGACCCGAGGAAGCTGCCTCTGGTGGTCTTCCCCCATGGCGGGCCGGCGGCCCGCGACGAGCCGGGGTTCGACTGGTGGGCGCAGGCCATGGCGTCGCGCGGCTACGCCGTCCTGCAGGTGAACTATCGCGGCTCCGACGGTTTGGGCTGGGACTTCCTCTCCGCCGGCTTTGGCCAGTGGGGGCGAAAGATGCAGACCGATCTTTCGGATGGCGTACGCTGGCTCGCTGGCGATGGCGTCATCGATCCGGCGCGCGTCTGCATCGTCGGGGGCAGTTACGGCGGCTATGCCGCCCTGGCCGGCCCCACGCTCGATCTCGGAGTCTATCGCTGCGCGGCGTCCGTCGCCGGGCCGGCCGCGCTCGGGCGGTTCATCGACTGGGGAAAGTCCCGGGAGGGCCGGCAAGGCGTCGCCGGCCAACGCTACTGGACCCGATTCATGGGGGCGATGTCGACCCTGGACGAGATCTCGCCGGCCAGTCACGCCGACAAGGTGACGATTCCCATCCTTCTGGTGCACGGGAAAGACGACACGGTCGTGCCCTATCAGCAGAGCCAGATCATGGCCGACGCCCTGACCAAAGCCGGCAAGCCTTTCGAGTTCGTCACCCTCAAGGCCGAGGACCACTGGCTGTCGCGTGGGGCGACGCGGCTGCAAATGCTCCAGGCGGTCGTGGCGTTCCTCGAGAAATACAACCCACCCTGAGCAGGAACACCTCTCCCAAAGGGAGAGGTGTTTTAGAGGCGCGCCTGAACGAAGTTGTGTGCATGCCGTAGCTCTTGCGGTGGAGGGGGCGACCGCCCCGGCGCCATCCGTTGGCCGCCCAGGGAATCTCCTCTTTAGGCATCGGGCCCGTCCGACGGCCCGAACCGCGATCTGGCGCCGCGCGACCATATAGACGATACTGCGGGCGCGAAAAGGCGCGGCGGCGCGCTCCTCAAGGACCGACATGCCGAACCCGACCCACCATCCCGCGAACGCCTCCGAGAAGGGGCGCGTCGTCATCCAGAAGTACGCCAACCGCCGACTCTACAACAAGGCAACCAGCAGCTACATCACCCTCGACGACCTCTCGGCCATGGTGAAGGAGGGCGTCGACTTCGTCGTCCATGACGCCAAGAGCGGCGAGGACATCACCCGCAAGGTGCTCACCCAGATCATCTTCGAGGAAGAGGGCCGCGGGCAGAACCTCCTGCCGATCCAGTTCCTTCGCCAGCTGATCGGTTTCTATGGCGACCGCATGCAGGCTTTCCTGCCGAGTTTCCTGGAACTCTCCTTGGACAGTTTCATCCGCCAGCAGGAGCGCCTGCGCGGCCAGCTCTCGACCGTGGCGCCGCCGAGCATGGGGGCGTTCGACGAGCAGATCCGTCAGAACATGGCGCTCTTCGATCGGGCGGTGAAGATGTTCACGCCCTTCGCCTTCCGCGGCGACGAGATCGCCCCGCACGCGCCCGCGCCCGCCGCCAAGGCCGCTCCACCCGCCAAGGACGATGACGCCCTGGTCGAGATCAAGCGCCAGATGGCCGCCATGCAGGAACAGCTCGCGGCCTTGGCGAAGAAGGGCTGAGGGGCCTACCCCCCCGCGCGCACCCTGAGCCTCGCCCCGCCCAGCACCGCGGTGATCTCCACCCGGGCGCCCGCGGGGACGGGGCCTTCGCCCTCCAGCTCGGCGGACCATTCCTTGCCGTCGACGAAGACGCGCCCCAGGCCGGCCGCGAAGGCGGCGGACGCCTCGCCATGGCGGCCGACCAGGCGCAGGTGGGGATCGTTGATGTCGGCCCCGCCGGGCGCCCGCGCGCGCATCAGCCGGCGGCCGACATAGGTGGACGCTATGGTCGCGGCGGCGAACAGGGCGATCTGGCCGGCCCCTCCCAGGCGCGGTGCGACGAGGGTGGCGACGCCCGCCAGGCACGCGGCGCCGGCGGGCCACAACAGCCAGCCTGACCCGGTCATCAGCTCGATGGCCAGGAAGATCGCGCCGATCGCCAGCCAGACCCACAGCGGATGGGCGGAAAAAAAGGCGCTCACGGCGTCCATGGCCTCTAGGCGCCCGCGGTCGGAACCGCCGGGCGGCGGGGCGCCGGCGGCGCGGCCGGCCCCGGCCCGGTCTGGCGCGCGGCATTCACCAGTTCGGTGATCCCGGCGATGGAGCCGGCGATGGCGGCCATGTCGGTGGGCACGATGACGGTGCGCTGCTGGGGCGAGTCGGCCAGCTTGGCGAAGGCCTCGACGTACTTCTGGGCCACGAAATAATTCAGCGCGTTGACGCTTCCCGCCTCGATCGCGTCGGAAACGCTCTTGGTCGCGGCGGCCTCGGCCTGGGCGGACCGCTCGCGGGCCTCGGCGTCGCGATAGGCAGCCTCGCGGCGCCCTTCGGCCTGCAGGATGGCGGACTGCTTGGCCCCCTCGGCGCGGGTCACGGCCGCCTGACGCTCGCCCTCCGCCTCGGTGATCACGGCCCGCTTTTCCCGCTCGGCTTTCATCTGGCGGGCCATGGCGTTGGTGATGTCCGGGGGCGGCTGCAGGTCCTTGATCTCGATCCGCGCCACCTTGACCCCCCAGGGCCCGGTCGCCTCGTCGATGACGGTGAGCAGCCGGGTGTTGATCTGGTCGCGCTGGGAGAGCACCTCGTCCAGCTCCATGGAGCCGACCACGGTGCGCAGATTGGTCATGGTCAACTGACCGATGGCGTAGTTGAGGTTGGCCACCCGATAGGCCGCCGACGCGGCGTCCATCACCTGGATGAAGACGATCGCGTCGACCTGCACGGTGACGTTGTCCTTGGTGATCACCTCCTGGCGCGGCACGTCCAGCACCTGCTCCATGACGCTGACCTTGCGCCGCACCGCCTCCATGAACGGCACCAGGACGGTGATGCCGGGCTTGAGGGTGCGGGTGTAGCGGCCGAAACGCTCGACCGTGTACTCATAGCCCTGGGGCACGATCTTGATGGTCGCGAAGGCCAGGATGATCGCCAACACCACGACGGCGACCGAAAACAGAGAAAACACCACCGCGACCCCTCCTCGCTGACCGATTGCGGGGTCAGCCTATCGCGCCGGGCGTTCAGGCGCCACTCTTCAACACCTCTCCCAAAGGGAGAGGGAGGGGCCCATGGCGCAGCCATGGGAGGGTGAGGGGTTACTACGCTGGTTGATTTCTTCATACGTTTCAGCTCGCTACGGGGATCCACGCCTCGATCGGCCAAGCCGAAACCCCTCACCCTCCCACGCCCAAGATCGGGCGCGGGTCCCTCCCTCTCCCTTTGGGAGAGGTGTTCTCCGCCTCCCCATGCAAACGGGAGGGAGTAACGCGTTTCCGTCGGGAATCGCCCTACACTAGCGGCCAAGCTGGACGCGCCGCCCATGAGCCTCTCCTCGCAACGCCTGTTCGAGATCGTCGCCGAACTGGCGCGGCGGCCCGGCCACGAGGCGGTGCGAACCCAGGTCAGCGTGTTGCTCACCGAAGGCCTCGGCGCCGAGCTTCACGCCATCGCCCATGAGGTGCGGGTGGTCGAGGCCCGAGGCCGGATCGACGCCCTGCTTGGGCGCACGGTGCTGGAGTTCAAGTCCAATCTCGCCAGGGAGCGGCGCGACGCCCTCGAGGAGCTTTCGCGCTATCTGCCCGAGCGGGAAGCCGCTACCGGCGAGCGGTTCGTCGGCGTGGTCACCGACGGGCTCGACTGGGAAGCCTATGAGATGCGGGGCGGCGAGCCCTTCCTCCTGCGCCGAACCAAGACCGATCCGCGCAAGCCGGACGAGCTGCTGGCCTGGCTGGACGGCGCGGTGGCCGCCAAGGCCGAGATTCCGCCGGACGCCCTCAACATCATCGCCGAGCTCGGCCATGAGAGCATCGCCTTTCTGCGCGCCAAGGCGGAGTTGCGCGAAGCCTGGGCCGCCGTCGAGAACCACCCCACCGCCTCCCTGCAGCGCCAGCTGTGGTCGCAGCTCCTCACCCTGGTCCACGGCAAGGAGATCGAGGACGACGAGCTTTGGCTGCAGCACACCTTCCTGGTCATCGTCGCCAAGTCGATCGCCGCGCGGGTGATGGAGGTCGAGGCGGACGATCCCGAAGCGATCCTGTCGGGCAAGGTGTTCAGCGACGCCGGCATACTGGGGGCGGTGGAGAGCGACTTCTTCGACTGGGTGCTGCTGGCCCCGCGCGGCCCCGACCTGGTGCGCCGCCTGGCCCGGCACGTGGCGCGTTTCCACCTGCGCGAGGTCAAGATCGACGTCCTGAAGATCCTCTACGAATCCCTGATCGACCGCGACCAGCGCCATGGCCTGGGCGAATACTACACCCCCGACTGGCTGGCCGCGAAGATGGTCGCCAAGGTGGTGACCCGGCCTCTGGACCAGAGGGTTCTCGATCCCGCCTGCGGCTCGGGGACCTTCCTCTTCCACGCCGTACGCCGGGTGGTCGAGGAGGCGAAGGACGCCGGCCTCGAGCCCGATCAGCGGGCGATCGAAGCCACCCGCCTGGTGGCCGGGACGGACATCCACCCGGTGGCGGTGATCATTGCCCGGGTCACCTATCTCCTGGCCCTGGCCCCGGCCCTGGCGGATCGGGAGGGGACTCTTTCCATCCCGGTCTATCTGAGCGACGCCATGCAGCTGTCGGTGCAGACCTATATGCGCCGTCAGGAGCTGGTCATCACCGTGCCCGCGCCGCCCGGGGAGGCCGGCCACGTGGTCACCAACGGCGGCGGCGCCACCGGCGGGGGGGTCGCCACCGGCGCGGCGATCCTGGTCTTCCCCGAACAGCTGGCCAAGGACGGGCCGCTGTTCGACAAGCTGATCGAGGACGTGCGCGCCGCCTCCCTGGCCGGCGACGCCCCGGCCCAGTTCCGCCGGCGCGGCGTGCGCACCATCGAGCAACACTACAAGCGGGACCTGAACAAATACGAGGACGCCGCCCTCGACGACCTGGCCAAGACCTATCTCACCTACGACGAGTTGCGGCGCACGGGGCGAAACTCGATCTGGGGCTATGTGGCGCGCAACCTCATTCGTCCACTCACCTTCTCCGCGGACGTGCGTTGGGCGCATATCCTGATCGGCAATCCCCCGTGGCTCGCCTTCCGCGACATGACCCCAGAGCTGCAGCGGCGCTTTCGCGAATTGGCCAAGGGCGAGCGCATCTGGGTGGGCGGCAAGATGGCGACCCAGGCCGATCTCTGCGCCCTGTTCACCGTGCGCGCCGCCGGCCTCTATCTGCGCGCCGCCGGAACCCTGGCCTTCGTCCTGCCCCGCTCGGTGATGCGCGGCGGGCAATATGCGCCTTTCAGGACCGGCAGCTACGACTCCGCCCGCATCACCTGGGACGAAGCCTGGGACCTGGACGCGGTCGAGCCGCTGTTCCCGGTTCCCGCCTGCGTCCTCTTCGGGCGGCGCCGGGCGGTGGGCAAGGCCACCCCCGACCGCATGATCCGCTACGCCGGCCATCTGCCGATGCGCGACGCCTCGGAGGCGACAGCGGACGCGAGGCTGACGGTGACCTCGAGCGACGCGCCGCCGCCCGCCCGGCTCGACGCCGGCGAGCGGCGCTCCGAGTTCCAGGGCATGTTCCGCCAGGGTGCGACCCTGGTTCCCCGGATGTTGTGCCTGGTGGAGCGTAAGGCGCGGGGCCGCCTGGGATCGTCCGCCGCCGCCCCGCTTGTGGCGAGCCGCCGCAACTCCCTCGAGAAGCGGCCCTGGAAGGATCTCCCGGGCATCGAACACGCGGTCGAGGCGGAGTTCCTGCGCCCGGTCTATCTGGGCGAAAGCATCCTGCCGTTCCGCGTCTGGCGCGCCTTCGAGGGCGTCATTCCGGCCGATGCGAAAGGGACCATGATCGACGCCAAGGCGGCCAGCGATCTGGGGCTTGCCGGGCTGGGCGCCTGGATGAGGAGCGCCGAACCCGTGTGGAAGCGCTCCAGCGCGGACAAGATGACCTTGGTCGAGCGCTGGAATTACCACAACGAACTCGGCGCCCAGTTCCCGATCCCGGCGCTGAGGGTGGTGTACGGCGCGTCCGGCAGTCACCCCGCTGCTTGTATTCTGAGAGATGACGCGGGTGTCGTGGAACACAAGCTCTATTGGGCGCGGCCGGACACCGAGGACGAGGCCTACTATCTGATCGCCATTCTCAACGCCGAGGAGGCGCGCCGCCGGGTGGAGGCCTTGCAGTCCCGCGGCCTGTTCGGCCCCCGCGACTTCGACAAGGTGATGTTCACCTTAGCCATCCCGCGCTTTTCCGCCGCTTCGGCGCTCCACGCGGATTTGGCCGCCGCCGGCCGCGAGGCCGAAAGCCTGGCCGCCGAATTCGCGATCCCCGAAGCCACCCCCTTCGCCCGCGCCCGCCGCCTGGTCCGCGACGGCCTGCGCGAGCACGGCGTCTCGGGCCGCATCGACGCCCTGGTCGCCCGGCTGCTGGACGGGTGAGTTCTGCCTCCCTCTCCTTCATGGGGAGGGATGACGATGCGAAGCGTCGGCGGGGTGGGGAAGTCTGGGTCATCCCCGAGTTCGCGGGTTTCACTCCACTTCCCCACCCTGACGGCTTCGCCGTCTGTCCCTCCCCAGAAGGGGAGGGAGGAAGAAAGCTGCTTCTTCAGAAAATCGCATATCCCCCGTCGATGACGAAGCTGTCGCCGGAGTGGTAGCGGGAGGCGTCCGAGGCGAGGTAGACGGCGACGCCGCCGAAATCCTCCGGCTCGCCCCAGCGGCGCATCGGGACGCGGGGGAGGACCTTCTGGGCGAAGGCCTCGGAGGACTGGGCGCCGGCGGTCATGTCGGTGGCGATCCAGCCGGGCAGGATGGCGTTGGCGCGCACGCCGAAGCGGGCGTGCTCCACGGCGATCGACTTCATCATCGAGATGACCCCGCCCTTGGTCGCGGCATAGGCTTCGTTGCGCGCCGCCCCCTCGATGCCGGCGAGGGAGGCGGTGACGACGATCGAGCCGCCGGGATCCCCGACCCGGGCGCGCTCGACCATATGCCGGCAGGCCTCGCGGCAGGTGAAGAAGGCTCCCTCGAGATTGACCGACATCACCCTGCGCCACAGGTCGGCGCCCATCTCGGAAAAGGATTTCGCGCCGCCCCCGATCCCGGCGTTGGCGAAGACCGAGTCGATCCGGCCCAGGGCGGCGACCGCCTCGGCCATGGCGGCGACCACCGCCGCCTCGTTGGCGACGTCCACCCGCTGGGCCAGCACCCGCACGCCCAGCCTGTCCAGCTCGCCCTCGGCGGCCTGGTTGCGCGCGGCGTCGGTGCCCCAGATCACGATGTCCGCCCCGGCCTGGGCCAGGGCGCGAGCCATGCCCAGGCCGATGCCGCGATTGCCGCCGGTGACCAGGGCGACCTTTCCCTTCAGATCGAACGGCGCATAGGCCATGGCGCTTTCCTCCGTCGGCGGGAAAACCCTAGTGTACCCACCCTGACAAAGCATCCCATGACCGCCGCCGAAGTCTTCAAGGCATTGGCCGCGGCGATTGAATCGCTTTTGTTCGATCTCCCCTTCACCGTCACCCCGGACGGCAGCGACGCGAAGCGGAGCGACGATCCGGGGCCCAGGGGACCGGGCGAGCCATTCGCCGTGGCGGGCGCTTGGCCCAGTCACCTGGGTCCCGGCTCTTTGCTTCGCTCCGCGACGGCCGGGATGACGGCGGTGGTTGGGAAAATCGGTGAATGGGGCCGGGCGGTAAATCGTCTTGCAAACGTGTGGGAGATCGAAGGTCAGAGCCACGACATCAGAACAGGACCCGGGGGTTCATGATCCGCCCCGGGTCCAGGGCCGCGCGCACGGCGCGCAGGGCCTGGACCTCCACCGGGCTCTTATAGGTCAGGGCCGCGGCGGTCTTCATGGTTCCCAGGCCGTGCTCGGCGCTGATCGAGCCCCCTAGCGAAACGACCAGGTCGTGGACGATCCGCGCGCCGGCGTCACGCCCCGCTTGATGCGCCGCCGGATCGCCGCCGGGGGGAGCCAGAACATCGTAGTGAATGTTGCCGTCTCCGACGTGGCCGAAGGCGTCGATCCGCACCCCGGCGAACCGCTCGGTCAGCCGCCGCCCGGCCGCTTCGATGAAATCGCCGATGCGCGAGATCGGAACCGAGACGTCGTGCTTCCAGGCCGGTCCCTCGGGCTTCTGGGCGGCGGACTGGCCTTCTCGAAGGGCCCAGAACGCCTTGGCCTGGGCCTCGTTCTGGGCCACGGAGGCGTCGGTGATCAGCCCATCGGCGAGGGCGCCGGCCAACAGGCGCTCCAGGGCCGCTTCGGCGGCGCCCGCCACCGGCTCGGCGGTCTCGATGAGGACGCACCAGGGTGGCCGGCTCTCCAGGGGCTCGCGCGCGCCCGGCAGATGGCGCACGGCCAGTTCCACGCCCAGGCGGCCGATGATCTCGAAGGCCTCCACCGCCCCGCCGGTCTCGCCCGTGGCGCGGGCCAGGAGCGCGATGGCGTCCGTTGGCGATCCCACGGCCACGAAGGCCACGGCGCGGGACGTCGTCACGGGAAACAGCTTCAGGGTCGCGGCGGTCACCACCCCCAAGGTCCCCTCCGCGCCGATCAGGAGCTGCTTGAGATCATAGCCGGTATTGTCCTTGCGCAGGCATTTCAGTCCATTCCAGATTGCCCCGCCTGGCATCACCGCCTCGATTCCCAAAACGAGATTGCGCATCGTCCCATAGCGCAGCACCGCCGTCCCCCCGGCGTTGGTGGAAATCAGGCCGCCCACCGTGGCCGAGCCCTCCGAGGCCAGGCTCAGGGGAAAACGCCGCCCGGCCGCCAGGGCCGCCTCGTGGACCGCCGCCAGGGTCACGCCCGCTTCCACGGTCAGGGCGTCGTCCAGGACATCGACGCCGCGCACCGCCGCCAGCCGCTCGGTCGACAGCAGGATCTCGCCATCGGGGATCTGGCCGCCGACCAGGCCGGTATTGCCTCCCTGAGGGGTGATCGCGACCCCTGCCGCGGCGCAGATCGCCACCACCGCCGCGACCTGGGCGGTGTTTCCGGGAAGGACCAGCAGCGGTGTCCGCCCGCTCCAGCGTTCGCGCCATTCCACCAGCTTGGGCGCCAGCCGCTCCCTATCCTGGCTCCAGCCGCCGTCCCCCAGGGCCGTCTTGAGGCGGGCGAGCACGTCGTCGGGAACCGGCCGGATCATCGCTCGATCATAGGGCATCGGCGCTCAGCCCACATGGCCGGCGGCGCGGCGCAGGCGATCGTTGATCGCCTCGCCCAGGCCCGCCTCGGGAATCGGGGCGACGGCGATGGCGGTGGGGCGGCGTGCGTCGGCCGCGCGCAGATGGGCGAAGAGGTTGGCGGCGGCCTGCGCGAGGTCGCCCGCCGGGCTCAGATTGAACACCAGCGATCCTTCCGCCGCCGGCCCGAAGGCCAGGAACGCCTCGCCGGGCGCCGGTCCGCAGGCGTCCAGGCGCAGGGGCGCGACGGGAGCGTAGTGACGGGTCAGGCGCCCGGGAGACCGGCGCGCGTCCAGCTCCGCCTCGGCCAGGGGGCCGATCCAGGCCTCGATCCGCGCTCGCGTCACCGAGCCCGGCCGCAGCAGTCTGGGCGGGCCGTCCCGCAGGGCGACGACCGT
>JBBQGZ010000078.1:0-11451 GCA_038323535.1 Caulobacterales bacterium | reverse complement strand
AGCCTCGGCAACATGGGCCCCGACGACTGGCGCTGGCACATGTACGACACGGTCAAGGGGTCGGACTGGCTGGGCGATCAGGACGCCATCGAATACATGGTCCGCGAGGCCCCGGCGGCGGTCTATGAGCTGGAGCACTGGGGGGTGCCGTTCTCGCGCACGGCCGAGGGCAAGATCTATCAACGCGCTTTCGGCGGCATGACCCGCAACTACGGCGAGGCGCCGATCCAGCGCACCTGTGCGGCGGCCGACCGGACCGGCCACGCCATGCTCCACGCCATGTACGGCCAGGCATTGAGCCGGGAAGTGGAATTCTTCATCGAATATTTCGCCCTGGACCTGATCATGGACGAGGGCGTCTGCCGGGGCGTCACCGCGTGGAAGCTGGACGACGGGACCCTGCACCGCTTCTCGGCCCAGGCCGTGGTCCTGGCCACCGGCGGCTATGGCCGGGCCTATTTCTCCTGCACTTCGGCCCACACCTGCACCGGCGACGGCGGCGGCATGGCCCTGCGCGCCGGCCTGCCGCTGCAGGACATGGAGTTCGTCCAGTTCCACCCCACCGGCATCTACGGCGCCGGCTGCCTGATCACCGAGGGAGCGCGCGGGGAAGGCGGCTATCTCACCAATTCGGCCGGCGAGCGATTCATGGAGCGCTACGCTCCATCGGTGAAGGACCTGGCCCCCCGCGACATGGTCAGCCGGGCCATGACCATCGAGATCCGCGAGGGCCGGGGCGTGGGGCCCAAGCAGGACCACCTCTTCCTGCACCTGGACCACCTCGACCCCAAGGTGCTGCACGAGCGCCTGCCGGGGATTTCGGACACCGCCCGGATCTTCTCGGGCGTCGATGTCACCAAGGACCCGATCCCCGTCCTGCCGACGGTCCATTACAACATGGGCGGGGTCCCCACCAACTTCCACGGCGAGGTCGTGACCCTGGCCGGCGACGATCCGGACGCGGTGGTTCCGGGGCTGCTGGCGGTGGGCGAGGCGGCGTGTGTCTCGGTGCACGGCGCCAACCGCCTGGGCTCCAATTCGCTCATCGACCTGGTGGTGTTCGGCCGCGCGGTCGGGCTGCACTGCGGCGAGACCCTGAAGGCGGGGGCGAGCCAGCGCGAACTCCAGCCCGCCTGGACCGACGCGCACCTGGCCAGGTTCGATCGCCTGCGCCACGCCGCCGGATCGATCCCCACCGCCGTCCTGCGCCTGGAAATGCAGATGGCCACCCAGGAAGACGCCGCCGTCTTCCGCACCCGCGAGACCTTGGAGTCGGGCGTACGCCGCCTGGGGACGATCCACCGCAAGCGCGCCGACCTGCGCGTCACCGACCGGGGGCTGATCTGGAACACCGACCTGGTCGAGACCCTGGAGTTCGAGAACCTGATCGGCCAGGCCGTCGTCACCGTGGCCGGCGCCGTCAACCGCACCGAGAGCCGCGGCGCCCACGCCCGCGAGGATTTCCCTCAGCGCGACGACGGAAACTGGATGAAGCACACCCTGACTTGGTTCGACGACGCCACGGGCGAGGTGCGGATCGACTACCGGCCGGTGCACGCCTACACCATGACCAACGACGTGGCCTACATCCCCCCCAAGGCGCGAGTGTATTGAGCCGATGCTGATGACGCCATGCTGACGGGGGGCTGTTGCTGCGGCGCGGTGCGCTACGAGGCCGGCGGCGAGCCGACCGAGCGGGCGCTCTGCCACTGCTCGATCTGCCGCGCGACCACCGGCGCGCCGGCGGTCGCCTGGTTCACCATCGACCGTGGGGATTTCCGCTATACCGCCGGCGCCCCGGCGGTGTTTGCTTCCACGCCGCAAGCCGAGCGGGCCTTCTGCGGGACATGCGGGTGCCAGCTCACCTTCATCCACGCGGACTACGACGGCAAGCGCATCGATGTGACCACCGCCAGCCTGGACGATCCGGAGGCCGCCCCGCCGGTGGAACACATCTGGACCCGCAGCCGCCTCGCCTGGATGGACGCCCTGGACGGCCTGCCCGAACGCACCATGGCGGACCGTCCGTGAACGAACGGCTCTCCTTTCGCCACCTCGGCCTTGGAAAGATACGCCCGCCGTGACCGCGAGTGCGCCTTTCGCGCCTCTGACCCAGATCCGACGCACGGCGGATTGGGGCGGCAAGGCCCTGCTGGTTTGCGCCCTGGCGTTGCTGATGGCCATTCCGGGCGTGTTCGTCTTTTCTCTCGTAGCAGAGAGGTCTCATCGCGCGGACAGCGTGATCGAGGAGGTATCGGCGCTGCGAGGGGGGCCGCAGCAACTTCTCGGGCCCTTGTTCGTCGCGCCCTATGTCGTCGTCAGCGAAACCGGCGCAGTGAAGAGCGGGGGCTGGTACGTGGTGTCGCCCACGGACGGTACGGCCACCATCACCCTGAAGAGCGCCACCCTGCATCGGGGGATATTCGACGTTCCGGTCTATGACGGGACAGCCGATGTGCGGGCGGTGTTCGGTCCTCTGCCGAAGACGCCGATACTGCCGGCCGCGGCTCGGGTCGATTGGAGTCGTGGCAGTGTGGTGATCGGATTCTCCGATCTGCGCGGCGCGAGGTCTGATGTCACGGGGAGCTTCTCCGATTCCTCGGGGAGGAGCGCACTGGCCTTCGTCCCAGCCTCCAACATGGATCTCGGTAACGCGGCCACTCCGACCAAGGATCGATCCGAGGTTGGCGGCAGCTTCGGTATCATCTCGGCCGCATCGCCGGCCCTGGTCTCGAGCCCAACAGGCGGCGCGTTCGCGGCAAGGGTTCGATTCACCGGCGCCCAGCGGCTCAGCGTGATGCCTTTCGCGAAGGCGACCCATGTGGTGATCGCGGGTGATTGGCCGTCGCCGTCCTTTGATGGCGCCTTTCTGCCCGAGGCGCGCCAGATCAAGGACGGGACGTTCACCGCCGACTGGAATGTTCCTTTCCTGGCCCGGGGGCTATCGGACCAGGGCGGAACAGACGCGCTTTCCCTGACTTCGCTCGGCAAGAAGGACGTGGGTGTCACCTTCGCGCGAGCCAACAACCCCTATGAGAACGTCACGCGCTCCCTGAAGTATGGGGTGATGTTCGTGGGACTGGTCTTTTTGACGTTCTTCGTCTTTGAGGCCTTGTCGGGCCAACGATTGCACCCGGCCCAATATGTATTGATCGGCCTGGCTCAAATGGTGTTCTATTTGTTGTTGCTGAGCTTTTCCGAGTACGTGGGCTTCGATATTGGATTCGCCTGTGCCGCCACCGCCACCGTAGGATTGATCGGGCTCTATACGGGGTGGGCATTCAAGAGCGCACGCTACCGTGTCCGCGCCCTCATCATCTTCGGCCTATTGTACTTGTTGATCTATGGTCTCATGCGGCTGGAGGACTTCGCTCTTTTGGCTGGTTCAATCGCCAGCTTCGTGGGCTTGTCGGTGGCCATGTATCTGACCCGGAATATCGAGTGGTACGCGGGAAGATCGGACCCGAGCGCGGCGACGCCCGCGTCCGCTACGACCCCTCCGGCGCCATGATAGTGGTCTTGTTCGCCTCGACTCCCATGGTCCCGGTCCGTGGGATCTTGGACGTCAACACCCGCTAGCATTCCATAGGTTCCCCATGGTTCAGCTCACACTCCCCAAGAACTCTCGGATCGGACGGGGCCGGCATCACCCGGCGCCGGCGGGCGCGACGTCGGTCAAGACGTTCCGGGTGTATCGCTGGGACCCGGAAGGCTCCGGCAATCCGGCGTGGGACCGCTACGACGTCGATGTCGACGCCTGTGGGCCGATGGTCCTGGACGCCCTGATCCACATCAAGAACACCATGGATTCCACCCTCGCCTTCCGCCGTTCCTGCCGCGAGGGGGTGTGCGGCTCCTGCGCCATGAACATCGGCGGGCGCAACACCCTGGCCTGCACCCACGGCTGGGCGGAGGTCCCAGGAAAGGACGTCCAGGTCTCCCCCCTGCCGAGCCAGCCGGTGATCAAGGACCTGGTGGTCGACCTCTCCCTCTTCTACGCCCAGTACGCCTCGATCGAGCCGTGGCTGCACACCACCACCCCCAGGCCCCAGGCCGAATGGCGCCAGTCCGAGGAAGAGCGGGCTAAGCTCGACGGCCTCTATGAGTGCATCCTTTGCGCCTGCTGCAGCACCGCCTGCCCCAGCTACTGGTGGAACGGCGAGAAGTATCTCGGCCCCGCCACCCTGCTCCAGGCCCGCCGCTGGCTGGCCGACAGCCGCGACGAGGCCGCCGGCGAGCGGCTGGACGCCCTGGAGGACCCGTTCAAGCTCTACCGCTGCCACACCATCATGAACTGCGCCCAGGTCTGCCCCAAGGGCCTCAACCCGGCCAAGGCGATCGCCGAGGTCAAGGCGATGCTGGTGGAGCGGGTGGCGTAGGGGCGCAACCAAGCGCTTCACGCAACGCGGTTCATGCAACCGGGGATCGCGCAATGGCCACCGGGTGGCAACCGGATGGCCACCGGCGGGCCGGCGCGGCGCCTCCGTTCGGCCCGCGGGCGGCCCGCCGGCGGCCGGCGTTGGCCACTCACCCATTGGCGCGCTGAATGTCGGTCCGGTCGAACGAGCGCCTCAACGCCAAGTCCGCGTTCAGCCGGTAAGCCTCGAGCAGATTGAGGCGCGCCTCCTTGACGCTCGCCGGGGTGTTCGAATCCTCGATGGATTTGGCCATGCGCACCAGGGCGGCGATGATCGCCTGGGGGCTGGCGGCGTTCGCCTCCTCCCGTTCGCGGAGCAGCTCGGCGATACGCTCGGCCACCTCGGGTCGCTTGGCTAGGCGGCAGGCGTGGGCCTTGTCCGGCGCGAAACCGGCGTCCTCATAGGCGTCCTCGAGCCACGCCCCCGCTACCCGGGAGACGGCGAAGGCCTCATGGCGCGGGTTTTGCAAAAGCGGCAAATAAGCGTCCTCGCGTAACGGGATTTCAGATCGCGTTGGCGACCCGAGAGAATTTCATAATGCAATTTCTCTATTCGCTTGTCAAGTGGGCGCGGACGGGATGCCGATTGACCCCTGCTTCGTTTCTCTGCATCCAACCGCCATGAGCGGCGCGGGCGTGGTGATCGTGGGGGCGGGGCATGCCGGGGGGACGGCGGCGGCGCTGCTGCGGAGTTACGGCTATGCCGAGCCCATCACCCTGATCGGCGAGGAGCCCATCGCGCCCTATCAGCGGCCGCCCCTCTCCAAGGCGTGGCTGAAGGGCGAGGCGGACGCCGAGAGCCTGATGCTCAAGCCCGAGAGCTTCTACGCCGGCGCGGGGATCGATCTTGTCCTGGGGGCGCGGGTGACGGCCCTCCAACGGTCGGAGCGGACCGTGAGCCTCGCCGACGGGCGTCATTTCGCCTACGACACCCTGATCCTGGCCATGGGCGCGCGGGCGCGGGCGCTGCCGGTCCCGGGCGCGGATCTCGAGGGGGTGATGTCCCTCCGCTCGGCGGCCGACGCGGAGGCCCTCAAGGGCGCGCTCGGCCCCGGCCGGCGGCTGGCGGTGGTCGGGGGGGGCTACATCGGGCTGGAGGTCGCCGCCTCGGCGCGGTTCCTGGGAGCCGACGTGGTGGTCATCGAGCGCGAGGCCGCCATCCTGGCCCGGGTGGCCAAGGAGCCTCTGTGCTCGTTCCTGACGCGGTATCACCAGGCCCGGGGCGTCGCGTTCGAGGTCGGGGCGGTGGTGGAGGCTTTGGAGGGCGACGGCGGCCAGGTCACCGGCGTGCGCCTGGCGGGCGGCCGGGCAGTCGCCTGCGACGCGGTTCTGATCGGCGTCGGCCTGGCGCGCAACGACGACCTGGCGCGCGACGCCGGGCTGGAGTGCGTGGCCGGTGTGGTGGTCGACGGGGAGGCGCGGACCGCCGATCCTGGGGTCTTCGCCATCGGCGACGTCACCCATCGACCGATCCCGCACTATGCGCGGATGTTCTGGCTGGAAAGCGTGGCCAACGCCCTCGAACAGGCCAGGCAGGCCGCGTCGGCGATCGCCGGGCGCCCCGCGCCGCCGCTCGAAGTCACCTGGAACTGGTCGGACCAGTATGACCTCAAGCTCCAGTTCGCCGGCCTCGCCTTCGACATCGACGACGTGGTGGTGCGCGGCGATCCGGCGAGCGCCAAATTCGCCGTCTTCCACTTGAAGGGCGACGTGATCCAGGCGGTGGAGGCGGTCAACGCGCCGGCCGAATTCATGGGCGGCCGCCAGCTCATCGGCCAGAGGCGGCCGATATCGCGCGCGAGGCTTGCGGATACCGCCGTTTCCATGAAAGAGGTCGCCGCCTGAAAAGGGTCAAGGCGCGGGAGCCCATGGCGAAGATCACCTACATCGAACACAACGGCGCGGAGCACGTCATCGACGTGAAGAGCGGCCTTTCGGTGATGGAAGGGGCGGTCAAGAACAACGTCCCCGGCATTGACGCGGACTGTGGCGGCGCCTGCGCCTGCGCCACCTGCCATGTCTATGTGGACGAGGCCTGGCGGGACAAGACCGGCACGCCCTCGGCCATGGAGGAATCCATGCTCGACTTCGCCGAGAACGTGGAGACCAACTCCCGCCTCTCCTGCCAGATCAAGGTCAGCGACGAGATCGACGGCCTAGTGGTCCGCATGCCCGAGAGCCAACACTAAGCATCGCCGACGGGACGGTCGGCAAAGAAAAAAGATCTACCACGAAGATCACGAAGGACACGAAGGCGGCGGCCCCCATCCTGCTCAGAACAGCTCCGGCCTCGCCTCGTCGGCCGCCGCCGCCTCGGGGAGGTGGCAGGTGAAGGCGGCGCCGGCGGTGGGGTCGCTTTCGAGGGCCACCCAGCCGCCGTGCAGCTCCACCAGGGCCTTGACCAGGGCTAGGGCGAGGCCGGGTCCGGCGCGATCCTGGGCCCCGAATCGATCGAAGATGTGGGCCTGGATGTCGAAGGGTATGCCGCGGCCGGTGTTGCTCACCTGGAGCGCGACTTCGCCCAAGGCGCGGGTGGCCGACAGGGTGATCGTTCCGCCCGGCGGGGTGCGGCGCAGGGCGTTTTCGGTCAGGTGCCCCAGAACCTGGCCCAAACGGCGGGCGTCGCCGCGGATCAGGCCAGCCCGCGCGCCGGCGACGGTGATGGCGACCGCGCCCTGCCGCGCTTCCTGGTCCCAGCGCCCAGCCGCCTCGCCGATCAGGCCCGCGACATCCACGTCGTCGATCTCCAGGACCATCTCGCCGGCGTCGATCTCCGCCATGTCCAGGACATTGTTGATCGAACGGGCCAGATGAACGGCGGCGGACTTGATGGCGCCTATAGAGTCCAGCCCGCGCTTGGTCAGGCCCTCGGCGTCCCGTTCCAGGAGTTCCGAATAGCCGATGATAGTGGTCAGCGGCGTACGCAATTCATATGAAACGCTGCCGACGAATTCGCGCTTCAGGCGTTCGGCCTCGTCGAGCGCGCTTTGCCGGTCGGCCAGAGCCGCCTCCAGCGCGCGGGTGTCGGTGACGTCGGTGAAGCTGACCAGGGTCGCGCCATCGGGCAGGGGCCGGGACTGGAAGGCGACGATCCTGCGGTCGGCGGTGGTCACCTCGCGTGACACCGGGGTGCGGGCGACCGGATCGGGGTCGGCGATGCGGGCCTTGAGGTCGCGCCAGAATTGCCGGTCGTGCAGGCGCCGGACGCACAACTCGACCACGCCGTCGAAGTCCGGCGCCGCGGCCAGCTGGGCGGCCGTGACCGCCCAGAAGGTCTCGAAGGCCTCATTGTGCAGTTTGAGCCGGGCGTCGGATCCGAACACGGCCACCGCGTCGGATAGCTTGTCCAGGGTGGCCTGCTGCACCTGGATCAGCTGGTTGAACTGGGTCTTGAGGCGTAGCTCCGGCGTGATGTCGGAAAACACCATGACCAGGCCGCCCAAGGGGTGGGGCTGGCTCACCACCCGCAGGGTGCGCTCGTCGGGCAGGCGCCACACGGCTTCCGGCGAGGCGGCGAGATCCTGATGGCGCTTTAGCTCGTCGTCCTTGAACCGGGCGTAGTCTCCGGTTTCCGGCAGGCGCCGGCGCTGACGCAGGCGATCGAGCCATTCGCCATGCCGGGGACGGTCGGCGAGCCAGGCCGGTTCCAGATCCCAAAGCGCGGCGAAGGCCGGGTTATGGAAAACGAGGCGGCGATCGCGCCCGAACAGGGCGACGGCGTCGCCGATCCGGTTCAGGATCGCCTCGTGCGCGCCGGCCTGTCGTTCGAAGGTCTCCGCAGCCGTTTCGGCGCCGGTGATGTCCCGGGTCCACACCGCCACCCCACCCCCTTCGATCGGCTCGGCCTGGATACGCAAGGCGCGGCGACCGCCTTCCCGGTTCGTCCAGAGCACGACCTCCCGCCGCTCGCCCGAGGCGGCCGCCTCCCTGGCGACGGCATCCGCGCCGCGGTCGAAGCTGGCGCGTTCGGCGACGGCGTCCGCCCGGTTTTTGCGCCCCACCGCTTCCAGCCAGGCGCGGTTGCCCCACACCGGGACGCCGTCGGCGGCGGCGATCCAGGCCGGGTCGGGCCAAGCATCGACGAAGGCCGTCAGGCGCGCGGCGCCGGGCGCGCCCCCGGGCGCATCGGACGTGACGCGAAGCCGCAGCCACGCCAAGGCGCCGGCGGACCGCCCTTCCACCGATACGCCGCCCGACCGGCCGGGAATGTCGAACGCGAACGGCTCGCCCCGCGTCATGAGCGCCGTCAGCCGCCGCCCATGGTCAGGATCGGCGAGCGCCATGGCGTCGATCACCCCCTGGCCATCGGCCGCTTCGAGGCCGAGCACCCCGGCGCAGGCGGCCAAGGCCTCGGGGCCGGCGATCAGGCTCGCGCGCCTGTCGTCGACCAGGATCAGGGCGGTGTCGAAGGCTTCGAAGGAAGCCGAAACGGCGTTGGCGGCCCCCCCGGCCTCGCGCTCGCGCTTCGCCGCGCCGGCGTGTCCCGGGACGCCCAGACGCCGACCCAGCCACGCGCCCAGCATCGCGCCGCCGGCCAGGCCTCCCGCCACGGCGGCGGCCATCGGTTCCCACGAACTCATTGCGATCGGGCCCGAATCATTCCGCGATCGATGGTAGCAGACGCATGCCGCGAGACCGGCCGCCGACGCGAGGCAAACGCACGATGAACGCCTGGACCGACGCCCTTGCGCCTTCCCTCGACGATTTCGCCGCCCTCGCGGAGGCCGCCTTCACGGCCCTGCCGGCCGCCGTCCGCGAGGCGGTCGGAGAGGTGACGTTCCGGATCGACGACTGGGCGAGCGACGAGATCCTGGACGATCTGGGCATCGAGGACGCCTTTGAACTCAGCGGACTCTATCAGGGTGTGGATCGCCTGCGCCGCTCGGTTCTGGATCCCGCGCCGGAGGCCGCCCGGATATTCCTCTATCGGCGGCCGATCCTGGACGAGTGGGCGGAGCGGGGCGCCGTCACCTTGAGCGAACTCATAACCCATGTCCTGGTGCACGAGATCGGCCATCACCTGGGCCTGTCCGACGCGGACATCGACGCGATCGAGGCGCGGGAGACCTGAAAGGCGGCTTCACGCCGGCCGGCAAATCATGCCAAGCTCAGGCGGCGAACAGGGGAGGATCAATCCATGCAAGACCACGCTCTCGTGGCGATCGTGACGCTTTTGGCGTTGCTGCTTTATTTCTTCATGGGCCTGCGCGTCGGCCGGGCCAGGGGGAAACACGGCATCGTGGCGCCCGCGGTCAGCGGCCATCCGGACTTCGATCGGGCCTTCAGGATTCAGGCCAACACTCTCGAATGGCTGCCGTTGTTCCTGGTTTCCCTATGGCTGTTCGCCCTGGCCTGGAACAACGACAGGATCGCCGCCGCCATCGGCGCGCTGTGGATCGTCGGCCGCTTCCTCTACATGACCGGCTATTCGCGGCAGGCCGACAAGAGGAGTACGGGATTCGCCATCCAGGCGCTCGCCACCGGTGTTCTGCTGTTCGGCGCGCTGGGCCGGATCCTCTATGCGGTCTTCCAATCCGGAGTCGTCTGAGGCGGCCCTATCAGCAGATCTCGGTCTCGGCTGCTAAACGGTTGAATTAACTTTATTTTTTGACTTCCCGGCGAATCATCGGCCTAACTTAGGGGACGGGTGGACCTGGAGGCGATCCCATGGGCGATGACGACTTGGCGCGCCAATTCCTCGGTGAGCGGCTGACCACGGCGGAGGTGGTCTATTATTTGCCCGACCACCCCGCCCTGCTGCAGCGATTCCTGTGGCAGACTCTGGATCGCTCGCCGACCTATCCCAGGGTTCGTCGCTTCCTGGATTTCTGGCGACGTGACATCGACGCCGTGATCCATTCGGTGACGGTGTCGGCCGCCGGCCTCGTCTCCCCGGCGCGCCTCGACGTCGCCCGCCACGCCGGAACCTTGCACTAAAGGGTGCTTTACGAGCGTGGGAGGCCGTGAGACGATCCGCAAACGCTGAGGGGGACAAGATCATGAAATCGCACTCGACCGTCGCGGCGGCGATCCTGCTGGCGATGGGGCTCGCGTCCTGCGAGACGGCGACGCCCTACCAGCCGCTGCGGCCCGGCTCGGCCGCTTCGGGCGGCTTCACCAACCAGCGCCTCGACGCCAATCATTTCCGGGTCACCTTCAAGGGCAACGCCCTGACCTCGCGCGAGACGGTGGAGACCTACCTGCTCTACCGCGCCGCGGAGCTGACCGTCGATAACGGCTTCGACTGGTTCGAGACGGTCGACAAGCACACCCAGCGCGACAAGCGCACCTATGTCGACCCGGACCCGTTTTACGGGCCCGGCTACGCCTGGGGCTATTGGCGGCCCAGCTGGCGCTACTACGGCGGCGGCTACGGCTGGCGCGACTGGGGCCCCTTCTGGGGCGACCCCTTCTGGGGCGACAGCGCGACCTTCCAGACCGTGCAGAAGTTCGAGGCCAGCGCCCAGATCGTCATGCACCACGGCGCCAAGCCGGCGGACGATCCCCGCGCCCTGGAAGCCCGCGCGGTGATCGCCAACCTCGGCCCCAAGATCGAGCGGCCGAAGGCGTAGGGGGAGCGGACGGCGACGCGAGAGCCCCCTTCCCCGGCTTCGCCGGTACTTCCCCCAGTGGGGGAAGAGAGCGTTACTGTTTCTTCTCTCCTCCCCCACTGGCGGAGGGGGACCGCGCAGCGGTGGAGGGGGCCGCGCGGCACACAACGCGGTTTCCTGCAAACCTCCTACCGCGGCGCCATCCGTATGGCCCCGTCGAGGCGGACGTCTTCGCCGTTGAAATAGCCGTTGGTGACCATCGTGAGCGCCAATTGGGCGTATTCCTCGGCCTTGCCCAGGCGCTTGGGGAAGGGGACCGAGGCGGCCAGGGCCTCGCGGACATTCACCGGGGCGGCGTTCATCAGCGGGGTGTCGAAGATGCCGGGCAGGATGGTGTTGACCCGGATCCCCTCGCTCATCAGGTCGCGGGCGATGGGCAGGGTCATGCCGACCACCCCGCCCTTGGACGCCGAATAGGCGGCC
>JBBQGZ010000077.1:0-11662 GCA_038323535.1 Caulobacterales bacterium | reverse complement strand
GCCGCGCTCGATCACGAAGGGCTCGAAAAACCCCCACTCCTCATCCGACATCAATCCGCGTACCAAGGATGCTCTCCCCAAAGAGCAGCCTTGAATCACTCATCGCCTGATTTGGGAATCCACTTTGTCGACAGAACCTAGGGCCGGAAAACCGCCGCATGGCCTTGAACCTGATCAAGCTCTGCGTCGGCTGCGACACGGTGGAAGAGCTGCTGGCCTGGTGGCGCGCGTCGCACGACGAAGGCCAGCCGTGGGTCATGCGCACCCGCCAGACCCCCCGGCGCGCCGCCGACCTCATCGACGGCGGCTCCCTCTACCGCGTCTACAAGGGCTTCATCCTCTCACGCCAGAGGATCCTGGCCGTGGACACCGTGGGGGCGGGCGTGTCGACGCGTTGCGAAGTCACCCTCGATCCGACCGTGATGCTCACCTTGCCCACGCCCCGTCGGGCCTTCCAGGGCTGGCGCTACCTCGACCCCAAGGACGCGCCGGCGGATTTGCACGAGGCGGGTGCGGGGGAGAACCTGCCTATGGAACTCGCCAGGCGGCTGCGGGAGATCGGGGCGTGGTAGGCGGGCTGGTCTCCCACGAGAGGCGATAGGTCGCTGCAGCAATAGCGGGAATAGCCCGCGCTACCAGGAGCCTGCGCCGGGAGTTGTCGCCGATGACAACGCGGCGATGAGTTCTTCGCGGGCTTCGAATAGCGTCGCCGTCGACCGCTCGACCTTGGACTGGATCAGAGCGCCTTCCACCGCTGAAATCGCAAACCGGCCAAGGCGAGCCGCGCGGCTCGGCTCGACACCATCGCGCGCCAGCGCCTCGCCCAGCACCGCGACCCAATCAGCGAAAGCCGCGCGCCCGGCGGCGGCGATCGCGGGCGCCTCGTGCGCGGTTTCCAGCAGGGTGGTCGTGATCGGGCAGCCGTCTTTCCAGTTCGACTGTTCCATCCACAAGGCTAGTTGGTCGATATACCGACGCAGGGTCTCCGAGGCGCTGGACGACCGGTCTCGCAGGTCCGCCAGCGTCCGCGTCACCGCCGCCCCGGCCAACTTGACCGCGGCCTCCCCGAGCTGTGCTTTCCCGCCGGGAAAGTAGTGATAGAGCGAGCCTTTGGGCGCGCCACTTCGCGCGAGGATCTCGTTCAGCCCAGTCGCCGCGTAGCCCTGCCTGCGGAACAAGCCGACGGCGGCCTGGACGATGGCTTGGCGGTGGCGGGATGGCGGGGTCATTTGGCTTGCTTCCTGATTCGCTCAGCAGATATATAGACTGGTCTATATTAGAGAGAGTGGCAATGCGTCAGATGGTCTTCACTCACAAGGACCGGGTGGAATGGCGAGAGGAGCTCGCGCCGCGTCTCGAAAGCGGCGTTCAGGCGCTGGTCCGCCCCATGGTCCTGGGCCGCTGCGACGTAGATGTGGCGTTCGTGCGGAGGGTCGCGCTCCTCCCGTCACCATCACCACCCCGGCCGGGACCTTCACCGACTGCCTGACCGTTCAAGATAGCAACGCCCTCCATTCCACGGTGAAGGCCGAAAGCAAAACCTACTGCCCGGGGATCGGCATCGTCCAGGATGACACCCTGTTCCTGACCAGCTTCGGCAGTGGGCCGTGAAGGCGGCCCCGCCTATCCTGACGGCTCTGGCGGCGGGGGTGCTCGGCGTCCCCGCCGCCCGCGCCACGGCGTTCAAGCCGGGGTTGTGGACCCTCGGAAGCATCCAGGAGATCTGCCTGGTCGATGGTGGAACCTGGTACAGCCCGACCTTCGCGGGGTGGAACGGCCGCTGGAGCCGGATCTCCGCCAAGGGAGACCACGCTCTGATCAGCGGCGAAATGCCCCGGGCGCGGGCTCGACCGGCAGCGACCAGGTCGTGGTCGGCCCCACCCGGCGCGCCGATTGGACCGAATGGCGCGACTACACCGCCCGGGTGGGCTCGCTCGCCGTCCAGCTGGACTTCATTTCGCGCGCCCGCGGCCCTCCGGCCGCCGCGAACCCCGCCTCCCGGCCGAATGCCATGGATTGACCACGGTTCGAATCATAGTCTCCGCTGGCTTTCCGTGTAGACCGTCACATTGTCGATCAGCCGGGTCCTTCCAAGCCTCGCGGCGGCAAGGAGGCGGGCCGGGGCGTCGACGGGGCCGGCGAAGCGGGCGAGGCCGTCGGCGCGGCGGACCTCGAAATAATCGACGGCGTCGAAGCCGGCAGACGTCAGCGCTCGGCGGCCCATCGTCTCCGCTAACGCTGTCTCGCCTCCACTCGCCACCGACTGGGCGGCCTCCGTGAGCGCGGCGTTTAGCGCTGGCGCGACCTCCCGTTGAGCCGGTGTCAAATAGGCGTTGCGGGATGACAAGGCGAGGCCATCGGCGTCGCGGACGATGGGCGCGCCGACGATCTCCACCGGCAGGTCCAGGTCCCGGGCCATCCGGCGGATCACCTGGAGCTGCTGGTAGTCCTTCTCGCCGAACACCGCGATATCTGGCGCGGCCTGGATGAGCAGCTTGGCGACCACGGTGGCCACGCCGGCGAAATGGTGGGGGCGGGCCGCCCCTTCCATGGGCGCGGATACGTCGGCCACGCTAACGGTCGTGGAAAAGCCGGGCGGATAGATCTCTTCGAGGCCGGGGCCGTAGAGCAGATCGCAGCCCGCTTCTCCCAGCAATACCGTGTCCCGCGCCTCGTCGCGGGGATAGGCTTCGAAGTCCTCGCCGGGCGCGAACTGCGCCGGATTGACGAACAGGCTGACGACCACGCGGTCGGTGCGCTCGCGGGCCAGGCGAACCAGGCTCAAGTGCCCTTCGTGCAGGGCGCCCATGGTCGGTACCAGCGAGATGCTTTCGCCCGCCGCGCGCCAGGCCGCGACGCGCGCGCGCAGATCGGCCTTGGTGCGAACCGTGGGCAGCGAGGTCATGGCGGAGCCTTCGTTCGGCCGGGTTTATGGCCGGCCGGGCGCGGCGGGTCCAGGCGCCCTTGCGCCGGGCTCGGCGTTGACGCAATCACGGGGCTTGGCGGCGCGGCCCCAGGGGCCGGGAAAGATCGGATGCGGGGAAGTTCATTGTCCGGGGCGCGCATCGTCGTGATCGGCAACGAGAAGGGCGGGGCGGGCAAATCCACCGTCGCCGTCCATCTCGCCACGGCCCTGTTGCACGAGGGCGCGAGGGTCGGAGTCGTCGACCTGGATCTTCGCCAGCAGTCCATGGGGCACTTCTTCGCCAACCGCGCCGCCTGGGCCGCGGCCCAGGGCGCCAGCCTGCCCCAGCCCCGGCTGGCCGCTCCCGTCGATGGCCTCGACGGGTTGAGCGCGGCGCTTGGGCAGGCGGCCGATGTCATCGTCGTCGATACGCCCGGCGCCGACACGGAACTCTCCCGCGCCGCGCATGGGCGGGCGGACCTGATCGTCACGCCGATGAACGACAGTTTCGTGGACTTCGACATGCTGGGCGTGGTCGATCCGGTCACCCTGGAGGTGATTCGCCCCAGCCTCTACGCCGAGACGGTATGGGAAGCGCGCAAGGCCCGGGCGGTGCGAAGGGAGGGGTCCATCGACTGGGTCGTGCTGCGCAATCGCCTGGCTTCGGTGGAGGCGCGCAACCGGCGCCGGGTCGACGAGCGGTTGGCGACACTCTCGCGGCGCGCGGGCTTTCGGCCCATCGCCGGCCTGAGGGACCGGGTCATCTATCGCGAACTTTTCCCCTTCGGCCTGACGGTGATGGATCTGTCGCGGACGGTGCGGCCGGTGCAGGTGTCGCTGGCCCACGTCTCGGCACGCCAGGAATTGCGCCTGCTGATGCGCGACCTGGGCCTCATCGACGCCGATAGCCCGGCCGTGGCGGCGGAGTAGCCCCAAGGCGGCTGGATGGTCATCTATCTCGCCCTGGGCGCGGCCATTCTCGCCCTCCTGGTGTGGAGCGGCCGTCGGCCAAGACGGCCGGGCAATCAACTGCGAATCGCCAAGGCCCTGTTCGCGGCCCTGGTGGCGGCCGGCGCCGTCGCCGTGGGACTTCGCGGGGAATGGATGGCGGGCATCGCCCTGGTCGCCCTGTCGACCTATCTGGCCCACTCGGCGAGACCTCGGAGGGACTCAGCCGCGCCGCCGGGACGATCGGATGTATCGATGAGCCTTGATCAGGCGCGTTCGATCCTGGGCGTGGGGCCCGCCGCCAGCCGAGCCGAGATAGACTTGGCCTATCGCCGGTTGATCGTGCGCGCCCACCCCGACCGGGGCGGGACCAGCGGACTGGCCGCGCAGTTGAACGCCGCGCGCGACCGTCTGCTGAAATGAGGCGTCAGACGGGGCCGCGAACCTCGCACGGGACGCCGCGGTTTCGCACCGTGGAGCAGGCGCCCCTGGCCGCCGACTCGCTGAATCCGGAGAACCGGGCGCGATAGGAACGGCCGGCGCCATCCACCGAGCCCTCCGCGTCATCGAAGACGCGGGCGAACCTGCGCGACACGTCCTGGACCTGCGCCTTGGCGTCCCGGTGATTCTTGAACACGCCCACCTGGACCCACCAGTTGCGCGCTTCGCGCTGGGCCGGCTTCCTCGCCGCTTGCGAGGCGCCGGTCGCCGCCGCCATGGAGCTGGAAACGGCCACCGCGGTCGGGCGCAGGGTGCTGCGCGTCAGCACCACGCCGATGGGATCGGCGTCTCCCTCGCCCTGGGCGACCTGCGAGCGGGCCGCCGGATAGGCGTAGGGCGACGGATAGGAGTAGGGCGCCGACTCGAACAGGTTCTGCGTCATCATGAGCCGTTCGCCCCGGGCGCGGCGCTCCATCACATCGAAGCCGGTGAGCAGCAGGCCTTCGACGTTGGCGTTGCGCACGGCGCCGGAGGATCCCCCCATGACCACGGCGATCAAACGGTTCCCGTTGCGCATGGCCGACGCGGCGAGGTTGAATCCGGCGGCGCTGGTGAAGCCGGTCTTGAGGCCGTCGACGCCCGGCATTTTTCCCAGCAAGTGGTTGGTGTTGTACATGGTCTTGCCGCGATAGGTGAACGACTCCTGGCTGAAGAAGCGATAGTACTGCGGATAGTCCCGCAGGACCGCCCGGGTCAGGGTGGCGAGATCGCGGGCCGAGGAGACCTGGCGGGTGTCGGGCAGGCCGTTGGCGTTAACATAGCGGGTGTTGGCCATGCCCAGCTGCTGGGCCTTGGCGGTCATCAATGAAGCGAACCGCGATTCGGTGCCGCCGATCCGCTCCGCCATGGCTACGGCCATGTCGTTCGCCGAGTGCACGGCCATGGCGTACATGGCGTCCTGGACGGTGATTGTGTCGCCTGCCCGGAGCCCCAATTTGGTGGCCGGCTGAGCCGCCGCCAGGGGGGAGACCACGATCAAATCGTTGAAGTGCAGCCTTCCCGACGCCAGGGCCTCGAAAGTGAGGTAGAGGGTCATCACCTTGGTGACCGACGCGGGATATCGGATGCTGTCGGGACGCTGGGCGTAGAGCACCTCACCCGATCGGGCGTCCATGACGATGGCCGTGTACTTCGGCTCCCACGTCGACACCTGAAGATAGGGGCTCTGCGCCAGAGCCAGGGTCGGGGGGGCGAGGCAGAGGAACGCCAGGACGCAAGCGGCGGCGAAACGGCGAGCGGGCTCGAACATGGGCTGGCTCCGACAACGGGAACAGCGGCGGCTCCAGGCTCGCCAATCGATCAAGCCTTATCATGCGTTCACGGTTGTTGCGTGAAGGTAAACAAAGTTTGAGGACGCCCAAATGCCGCAGGCCTCGCGCGCGAGGCCAAAAATGGTGCACCGCACAAAAATCCCTTGACTTTCGCACTGCAACATACGATTTGAGCCCTGGATGCGCCGGCGAACTCTCGCCGGACCGCATTTTCCTCATTGCCGAACCGGGCCGCCGACAGGCTCGCGCACACACCAAAAGGAGACACCAGCCCATGGCCACCCGCGCCGACACCGATAAGAATACCGTCGATCAATTCACCACCGCCGGCAACAAGGCGTTCAAGGACTCGGTCGAAAAGTCCATGGGGGCGATCGCCGAAATGAACGCCCATTCCAAGAAGAACCTGGAAGCTCTGGTCGCCTCGGTCACCGCCGCGACCAAGGGCGCCGAGACCCTGGGCGCGCGCGCCATCGCCTATTCGAAGAAGTCGGTGGAAGACCAGGTCGCGGCCGCCAAGACCCTGGCCGGCGCCAAGAGCGTGCAGGAAGTGGTCGAGCTGCAGACCGCCTTCGCCAAGTCGGCCTTCGAGACCTATGTGGCCGAGATGAACCGGATGACCGAAACCGTCGCCACCTCGGTGAAGGAATCGATGTCCCCGATAAACGAGCGCATGACCGCCATGGTCGAGCGCGTGCAAACCGCCCGCTAGGCAAGGCCGCCCCGACTGGGGCGGACGATTCTTCGTGAAGGCCCGGGCCGCGCTGGCTCGGGCCTTTCGCTTTCCCGCGGCGGGCTGACGCGCTAACAGTCTCACCCATGTCCAGCCCCGAAGCCCGGCTCGCCGCCTTGAACCTGGTTTTGCCGGCGCCGACCGCGCCGGTGGCCAACTATGTGCCGTTCGTGCGTTGCGGCGCCATGGTCTATATTTCCGGCCAGGTTTCGCTCGACGCCGGCGGCGGCGTCCGCGGCGTCGTCGGGATGGACCTGGACCTGGCCGCCGGCCAGGCGGCGGCGCGGCTCTGCGCGATCAACTTGATCGCTCAGATGAAGGCCGCCTGCGACGGCGACCTCGGGCGCGTTCGCCGGATCGTCAAGCTCGGCGGCTTCGTCCAGGTCGGGCCGGATTTCTTCGACATTCCCAAGGTCATCAACGGCTGCTCCGACCTGATGGTCGAGGTTTTCGGCGAAGCGGGGCGCCATTCACGGTCCGCGGTGGGAGTCTACCGTCTGCCCCTCAACTTCGCGGTCGAAGTCGACGCCGTGCTCGAGGCGCCATGAAGGACCTCTTCGGAGAGGCCTGGGATCGCCTGTTCGACCCGCCGATCGCCCACCGCGGGCTGTGGTCGCCGGACACCTGCCCTGAAAACTCCCTGGCCGCGTTCCAGGCCGCCTGCGCCGCCGGATACGCCATCGAACTCGACGTGCAGCTCAGCGCCGACGGCGAGGCGGTCGTGTTCCATGATTCGACCCTGGCGCGGATGACGGGCGCGCCGGGCCGCGTCGCCGACCATACCGCCGCCGACATCCGCCAGATGCGCTTGGCCGGCGCCGAGGAGACCATTCCCACTCTGGCCGACGCCCTGACCCTGGTCGGCCACAAGGCCATGGTCCATATCGAACTGAAGACGCCCTACGGCGAGGTGGGTCCTCTCGAGCGGCGGGTCTGCGAAATCCTGATCGACCATCACGGCCCCACCTGCGTGATCGGGTTCAACCCCTATTCCCACGCCTGGTTCGCGGATCACCATCCCAAGATCCTGCGTGGGCTCCACAGCTACAGCTATCCCGCCGGCCAGGCGCGTCACCTGGCGCCGGAGCAGCGCAAGGCGTTCGCCGCACTGCGGCATGTCCCCATCGCCAAGCCTCATTTCCTGGCCCTGGGGCTCGACATGCTCCCGAACGCCACGGCCAGTTCCCTGCGCGGGGGCGGCATGCCGATCATCGCCTGGACGGTCACCGCGCCGGCGCAGTGGGAGGCGGTCAGGGCGAACTGCGACAACCTGATCTTCGAGGGTTTCGCCGCATGACGGCCGCCCAGGCCGTGGTGCGGGTACATCGCCGGATTGCCGAGATCGGCCGCGAGGCATGGGACAACTGCGCCGGCGCAAGCCTCGCCAACCCCTTCGTCGCCTACTCCTTTCTGGACATACTGGAGGAATCGGGCTGCGCGGCGGAGCGAATGGGGTGGGGGCCGCGGCACTTGGCGGTGGAGGATGGCGCCGGCAAGGTGGCGGCCGTGATGCCCCTCTATTTGAAATCGCACAGTCAGGGAGAATACATCTTCGATCATGCCTGGGCCGACGCCTACGAGCGGGCCGGCGGGCGGTATTACCCCAAGCTCGTCTCGGCCTCGCCCTTCTCGCCGGTGACCGGGCCACGCCTGCTGGTGCGAGCGGGCGTGGATCCCGACGCGGCCCGTCGCGCGCTCCTCGACGGCGCCCTCACGCTCTGCGGGCGCCTCGGCGTCTCCACCCTGGGGGTCAATTTCCCGCTCGAGGACGAATGGCGATTCCTCGGCCGGCATGGGCTCCTGCTGCGCCAGAACCAGCAGTATCACTGGTGCAACGACGGCTATGGGGATTTCGACGATTTCCTGGCCGCCCTGTCGTCGGGGCGGCGCAAGACCATTCGGCGCGAACGCCGCGAGGCCCAGGCCGGGCTGGACATCGTGCGCCTGACCGGCGGCGATTTGACCGAAGGCCACTGGGACGCCTTCTTCGCCTTCTACATGGACACCGGCTCGCGCAAATGGGGCCGGCCCTATCTCAATCGCCGGTTCTTTTCCCTGCTCGGCGAGCGGATGGCCGACCAGGTTCTGTTGATCATGGCCCGGCGCGAGGGCCGCTGGATCGCCGGCGCCCTCAATCTGATCGGCGCCGATTGCCTCTTCGGGCGCAACTGGGGCTGCCTCGAAGACGTGCCCTTCCTGCATTTCGAGCTTTGCTACTACCAGGCCATCGAGACCGCGATCGACCTGCGTCTCGCCCGGGTCGAGGCGGGCGCTCAAGGCGAGCACAAGATCGCCCGCGGCTACCGGCCCCGCCCGGTCTTTTCCGCCCACCACATCGCCGATCCGGCCCTGCGCGCGCCGGTGGCCCGTTTCCTGGCCGAGGAGCGGCGGGCCGTCCAGGGCGAGATGGACTGGTTGGCGGAGGAATATTCGCCGTTCAGGCAAGCGGCGTCATGAGCCCATCCACCGGTCAGGCGCCATGGCCGCCGGACGTCAGCCTGCGCGGCGAGCACGCCTCGCTCGTCCCTCTGAGCGCGGCGCATGGCGCGGGCTTGGCGGAGGCGGTGAGGGACGGCGAACTGTGGAAGCTGTGGTACACGAGCGTCGCGTCGCCCGACGACATGGCCGCCGACATCGGTGCGCGCCTCGCCAAGCGCCGGCAGGGCGCGTGGCTGCCCTTCGCCGTCATTGAGCGCGCCAGCGGGCGGCCCGTCGGCATGACGAACTATCTCAATATCGATTCTGTCGACCGGCGTCTCGAGATCGGGGCCACCTGGTATCGCCGGTCGGTCCAGCGCACCGCCGTCAATACCGAGTGCAAATTCCTGCTCCTGCGCCACGCCTTCGAGGCGCTGGACTGCATCGCCGTGGAGTTTCGCACCCACTTTTTCAACACCGCGAGCCGCCGTGCGATCGAGCGGTTGGGGGCCAAGCTCGACGGCGTGTTGCGCAATCACAGCCGTGGGCGGGACGGCAATCTGCGCGACACCTGCGTCTATTCGATCATCGCCTCGGAGTGGCCGACAGTGCGGCGCCATCTCGAGTGGCGGTTGGAAGGGCCGCGGGGCGACGAAGCTTCATGAACGCTCCCAGGCCGCCCGAAGCAGGGCTCGGATCGTGTCGATGTCGGCGGGCGCGACGAGGCCGCAACGCGATTTGAGGCGCTCCGACCAGGATTCGGACTTCGGCGCCTCCAGCCTGGCGTCCGCGTCGGGCGGGACCGCCAGGCCCAGCATCGCCTTGCCGCCCCTCACCGGCCGCAGCGCGGCGAACTGCACCTTGCGCGACCACGCCGTATAGCCCTTGCGCGCGGTGCGGATCACGCTGGGCAAAGCCAGGGCGGCGGCGTCAACGGCTTCGAAGATCGCGCGCGACGATGGGTCGATCCACAGGGCGGCGATCAGGCCCTCAGGTTCGCTCCAGGCCTCGACCGAGCCGAAGGCTTCGCCGAGCACCTGAGAGGCGCGGTTCTGCAGCAGGCCATGATGGTCCTTCAGCCATTTGAGGCGCGCGCGGTGGCCGGTTTCGGGGCAGGATTTCGCGATCTCCACCCACGCCGCGAGCGTCTTGCCAGTATCGCGCTCCAGGCTGGCGCGAACCGACGCGAACCATTTCTGTTGGCGCGGGGTCAGGTTGGGCGTGGTCATGGCTTGCGCGTTCGGCCTCGTTTGCTACCACCTTGGGTTCGTCGCGCGGAGGATGACAGCGCCATGGGCCTCGACGGCGAATACGACAACGCCAACATCTTCGCCAGGATCCTGCGCGGCGAGGCGCCGGCGGCCAAGATATTCGAAGACGCCGAAACCTTGGCTTTCATGGACGTTTTCCCGCAGGCGCGCGGCCACAGCCTCGTGATCCACAAGACCGCCACGGCCAGAAATCTGCTGGATATCGAGGCGGCGCCCCTCCAGGCGCTGATCCTGACCGTGCGGAGGGTCGTCCGGGCGACCCGCGAGGCCCTGAACCCCGACGGCATCCTGGTCAGCCAGTTCAACGGGGCGGCCGCCGGCCAGACGATCTACCATCTGCATTTCCACATCGTCCCGCGATGGCGGGGCCAGCCGCCGCGGCCTCACGGCGCGGGCGCCATGGCCGATCCCGGCGAGATTGCGGATTTGGCGAGGCAAATCGCCGCGCGGATCGAGGGGTAGCGCCTCCCTATCCATGAAGGGGAGGGAGGACGTTCACCCGGCCAGAACAGGCTCCCCGGCGTCGGTCTCGTCGGCGCCGGCGGGGACCGGGGGCGCGGCCTTGGCGTCGAATTCGAAGGCCAGCTTGCCCTCCTTCAGCACCACCTTGACGTGGCCGCCCTTGGCCAGGCGGCCAAAGAGGATGTCGTCGGCGAGCGGGCGCTTGATCTGTTCCTGGATGACCCGCGCCAGGGGCCGGGCGCCGTAGAGCTCGTCGAACCCGTTCTTGGCCAGCCAGTCCACCGCGTCGTCCGTCGTCTCGATGGTGACATGCCGATCGGCCAGCTGCGCCTCCAACTGCAGGATGAACTTCTGCACCACCATGCGGATGACTTCGGGGGTGAGGGCCTTGAAAGCGACGATGGCGTCCAGACGATTGCGGAATTCCGGGGTGAACAGGCGCTTGATCGCTTCCTCGTCCTCGCCTTCGAGCCGGCCGCGGCCAAAGCCGATCGAATTGCGCTGGCCGTCCGAGGCGCCGGCGTTGGTGGTCATGATCAGGATGATGTTTCGAAAATCCACCTTCTTGCCGTTGGCGTCGGTCAGGGCGCCGTGGTCCATGACCTGCAAGAGGATGTTGTAGACATCCTGGTGCGCCTTTTCGATTTCGTCGAGCAGGACCACGGCGTGGGGATGCTGGTCGACCGCGTCGGTGAGCAGGCCGCCCTGATCGAAGCCGACGTACCCCGGGGGCGCGCCGATCAAGCGGCTGACCGTGTGGCGCTCCATGTACTCGCTCATGTCGAAGCGCAGCAGTTCGATACCCAGGGTCAGGGCCAGCTGGCGGGCGGTTTCGGTCTTGCCGGTGCCGGTGGGCCCGGAAAACAGATAGCAGCCGATCGGTTTGTGGCCTTCGCGCAGGCCGGCCCTGGCCATCTTCATGGCCGAGGAGAGCTGGCCGATCGCCTCGGCCTGGCCGTACACCGCGCCGGTCAAGTCGACCTCAAGCTGCCTTAGGGCCTCGGTATCGGACTTGGAGACCGACTTGGGCGGGATGCGGGCGATCTTGGCCACCACCGCCTCCACTTCCTTGAGGCCGATGACCTTCTTGCGGCGGGCCTCGGCGACCAGCATCTGGGAGGCGCCGGCCTCGTCGATCACGTCGATCGCCTTG
>JBBQGZ010000076.1:0-11752 GCA_038323535.1 Caulobacterales bacterium | reverse complement strand
TCGAGGAGCCCAGGTTCCGCGACCCTGTCGCGCCCGGCGCCGGCGCCGTGCTAAGGGCCTCCATCGACGCCGGCTAGAGGGGCCTTGACCACCATGCGCATCGGAATCCCGTCGGAGATCAAGACCCTCGAATTTCGCATCGGCGCGACGCCGGGCGTCGTCCAGCGCCTGGTCCGCGAGGGCCATGAGGTGTTCGTGGAAGCCGGGGCCGGGGCGGGCATCGGCCTGGCCGACCAGGCCTTCGTCGATGTCGGCGCCCAGATCCTCCCCGACGCCGACGCGGTGTTCGACGCCGCCGAGATGATCGTCAAGGTCAAGGAGCCGCAGGCTGTCGAGATCGCCCGGCTTAAGCCCCATCACATCCTGTTCACCTACCTCCATCTGGCCGCCGATCCGGCCCAGGCGCGCGGCCTGATGGCCTCCGGCTGCACCGCCATCGCCTATGAGACGGTCGCCGACCGCGCCGGGCGCCTGCCGCTCCTCGCCCCCATGAGCCAGGTGGCCGGGCGGATGGCGGTGGATGTCGGCGCCTATCATCTCCTCAAGCCGCAGGGCGGCCGCGGCCTGCTGCTGGGCGGCGTTCCGGGCGTCCTGCCGGCCCGCTCCCCCCCCGGCCGGTCAATCCCCCCGACCTCTCCGACTGGGACCGCCGCTGGCCCAAACCGCCGCCGGAAGGGCTCGGCTGGAAGGTGATGTGAGGGGGCGAAGGTAGAGGCGAAACTTCCTCCCTCCCCTCCTGGGGAGGGACAGGCGGCGAAGCCGCCAGGGTGGGGCAGTGGGGTGAAGCCCGCGAGGCCGCGGATGATCCAGACAGCCCCACCCGATCGCTTCGCGATCTGCCCTCCCCATGAAGGGGAGGGAGGGGAGGGAGGGATCCAAACGCCCCCTCAGTCCATCCCGAGCGAATGCGCGGCGGCCTTGTGCACCACGCGGCCGGACTTGACGTTGAGGCCCTGGGCGAAACCGGGGTCGGCGGCGAGGGCGGCGTCGACGCCGAGGCCGGCCAGGGCGGAGATGTAGGGGGCGGTGGCGGCGCTCAGGGCATAGGTGGAGGTGAGGGGCGCGGCGCCGGGCATATTGGCGACGCAATAGTGGACCACCTCGTCGACCACGAAGGTCGGGTCGGCGTGGGTGGTGGGGTGGCTGGTCTCGAAGCAGCCGCCCTGGTCGATGGCCACGTCGACCAGGACCGAGCCGGGGCGCATGCGCGAAAGGTCGGCCCGGGTGACCAGCTTGGGCGCCGCGGCCCCGGGGATCAGCACGCAGCCGATCACCAGATCCGCCGTCGGCAGGGCCTCGGCCACCAGGTCGTGGGTGGAGTAGCAGGTCTTCCAGGCGCCGCCGAACTGGTCGTCCAACTCCTCCAGGCGGGCGGCGGAGATGTCGTAGAGGGTGACGTCGGCGCGGTGGCCGATGGCCATCTGGGCGGCGTGCTTGCCCGCCACCCCGCCACCCAGGATCAGCACCCGGGCCGGCAGGACGCCCGGCGCGCCGCCCAGCAGCAGGCCGCGCCCGCCGGCGGGCTTGAGCAGATGATAGGCCCCCACGTCCACCGCCATGCGCCCGGCCACCTGGCTCATCGGGGCCAGCAAAGGCAGGCGCCCCCAGCGGTCGGAGATGGTCTCATAGGCGATGGCGGTGGCGCCCGAATCCATCAGGCCCCGGGCCTGGGCCGGGTCGGCGGCGAGGTGGAGATAGGTGAAGAGGATATGATGGGGCTTCAGGCGGGCGATCTCCGCGGCCTGGGGCTCCTTGACCTTGACGATCATCTTGGCGGCGTCGAACACGGCGTCGGCGTCAGGCAGGATTTTCGCCCCCACATCCTCATAGGCTTGGTCGGCCAGGCCGATCCCCGCGCCCGCCCCGGCCTGGACGAACACCTCATGGCCTTCGCGGCACAGCCTCTGGACTACCCCGGGCGTGGCGCCGATGCGAAACTCGAGGGTCTTGATCTCAGACGGGATGCCGATGCGCATGACCTTGAAAACCCCTCTAGCCGGCGTCGATGGAGGCCCTTAGCACGCCGTCGGCCCCGGGCGCGACAGGGTCGCGGAACCTCGGCTCCTCGACCAGGGCGACGAGCACGATCAGGGCGACGGCCAGGAAGCCGATGGAGACCCCGAACAGCACCTGGTAGCCCAGCATGGCGGCGATCACCCCGCCGGCCAGGGGGCCGATGGCCGACATGGCGCCCTGGGCGGTGGCGGTGAGGGCCAGGCGCATGGCCATGTCGTCGCGCGCGCCGAACTCCAGCACCATGGTCTGGGAGCTCATCATGAACCCCGACTGGGCCGCGCCCAGGCCGAAGAAGGCGATGAAGATCAGGGCGTGGACGCCCAGGGTCAGGCCCAGGACGGCGGCCGGATGCAAGCCCCCCAGGGCCGGCGCCGCCATCAGCAGGCCGGTGGCCGCGATCCACACCACCAGGGAGGCGATGAAGGCGACCCGGAAGCCGAAGCGGTCCCCCGCCAGGCCCCAGCCGAGGTTGGTCACCGTGTCGGCCCCCAAAAAGGCGAGGGAGACGAGGCCCAGGTTCTTGCCGTCCAGGGCCATCGAGCGGCCGGCGAAGAGGATGTAGAACGGCGCAGCGACCCGGCCGGCCGTGGCCAGGGTGTTGGCCAGAATGAAGCAGGCGAACCCCCGGTCCTGGGTCAGCAAGGTGGGGAACTCGCGCAGGCGATCGACGATGCGGCTGCGGGCGCGGATGGTGGGCGGCTGCGGCTCGCGCATCAGCAGGCGAAGGGCGGTGAGCCCCAGGCTGGTGAGCACGAAGGCCAGCAGGAAGGTCGTCCCATAGCCGTTGCCGAACACATTGCGCTGGATGAGGTAGTGCCCCGCGAACCAGGCCAGGCCCGCGGCGATGGCCCCGCCGGTGACGTTGCGCACCGCCTGCAGGCGGCCCCGCCGGGCGATCGGGATGACCTTGGCCAGCAACAGCTGGAAAGCCACCTGCTGCGGCCCCGAAAACAAGCCCAGGAGGAACAGGAAGACCAGGATGGCGATCAGCAGCGGATAGCCGTGGAGAATGAAGCCCGCCACCGCCACGCCCAGGATCTGGATCCGCATCAGGGTGCCCATCACCATGGCCACCGGCAGGACACGCTTGCGGTGCTCGATCTGGGTGGCCCCGATCACCGGCGAGACCACGGCCCCGGCCTGCTGCAGGGATTGGCCCAGGCCGACGATGAAGTCCGAACCCGACAGCAGGTGCAGATAGGCCGGCAGGAAGGTCGGGGCGTTGAACAGCCGAAAGCCGGTCATCCCCAGCATGCCGTGCAGGAAATGGCCGGCGAAATTGCGCGGCAAATTCTTCCACACGAACCGCTCGTAGGCGGCTTCGGCCTCCTCGGCGCCGGCTGGCGGCGGCGCGTCCACCTGCCCCGGCTGCGACACGGATGCACTCTCCTTGGGGGGCCGTCGTATCAGGATTCCGGGGAGAGGAAAGAGCATGACGGCGCCGGTTCCTCGTCGGCGAAGCGTCCGGAGCGCGGGCTTCCAGCCCGCGAAGTCACGCCCGAAGGGCGGGTGGGAGGCCCGCGCTCCGACCAGACGAAGGGGGCCCTTACGAATAGCCCTCGAACAGGCCCGCGCCGGCAGGCGGATGGCCCACAGCGGAATACCGCGTCGCCGGGGGCTGGGGGGCAAACAGGGCGAAATCGATTGGTCGGGGAGCCATACCTCTTCATCCGCCGGAGCCGGCCAGCGGGAAGTCTGGCCGAGCCACGGCGCCTATGGTAGGTTACATGTAACGGCATCGAGGATCGTCATGGCCTCTTCACCCCAGCCAAAGCCTTCGCGCTTGAAGGTGCGTGCGCATCGTGAGCGCCTGCGCGATCAGGGCCTGCGTCCCATCCAGATCTGGGCGCCGGACGTTCGCGCGCCCGCCTTCCTTGCGCAGGCTCATCATCAGTCGCTGGCCGTCGCGGCCAGCTCCCAGGCGGGCGAGGACCAGGCGTTCATCGACGCGGCGTCGGGCTGGGGCGATGAATGAGGCGGGGCGACATCTGGACGGTCGCGGGCGGCAAAGACTATTCGGGCAAGCCACGACCCGTCGTCCTCGTGCAAGACGACAGTTTCGACGCCACGGATTCCATCACGATCTGCGCCTTCACCACCGACGAGACCGAGGCGCCGCTCATTCGCCTACTCGTGACGCCGAATGAACGCAACGGCTTGCGGACGGGCTCCCGCTTGATGGTGGACAAGATCACCACGGTCCCCAAGAGCAAGGTCGGCGCGCGCGTAGGCAGGTTGGACGACGTCGACATATCGCGGCTCGATCGGGCGCTGCTCGTGTTTCTCGGCTTGGCGGTTTCACGCCGGTCAAAGCGGGAGCCGGCCCGGTAGACTCCGAACAGGCCCGCGCCGCCCGTGAGCGGGCCGCCGGCGGGATCGGTGTCACGCGCCTGGGCCGGGAACATCGCCGTAGGGCATGGGAACGATTGGCGCGGCGCCGGTGACGAGTTGTGGGCCAGACACGGTACTGAACGAGGCATGGCACCAAGACGCCCCCTTCCTTCGGAGTCGCTCTCGCTTCCGAAGGCGAAGGCGCCGCGCCCACTGACCGCTGTCGACATTGCCGACGGCGCTGTCGCTGCTCGACCGCAGGTTCAAGCCGGCGCACCTCGCACTGGAAAGCGATCCAGGATGCGCTTGCACCCACTCAAGACCGGCCTGAGGTAACTTTGATCGACCTCAAAGATGAACTCATGAGTTTGTGTTAGATGATCAGGCGTGGCGGCGACCGTCACTTCCACCTGACCAAGTGAGCTGCAGTTCACCGTCGCGTTGAGAGCAGGCTCAAGGCAATGCAGTTCGGCTTTTCCAACTAGTTCACGCTCCACTGTTTCAAGTTGCTGAGCGAACGAAGCCAATTCGTCGCTCCGTAGCCATGGGCCGCTGATCTCTACGTATGAGCCAGGCGCCTCCACCAGCGCCCGGATGTTCAGCCAATTGCCATCCCAGAAGTCGATGCTTTCGGGGAACTGGCGCGCCCTTGCCCAGAGCGAAAGGCCAGCGAGCTTCAAGTCGGGCTCTTCGCCATATCCGAGTTCTCTGTCCAAACCGACCTCCATCCCGCCAGCCTAGCCAAAGCCGGTTTTCGAAGTCGCCGTCCAGCTTCCAACGCCGCCGGTCAATGTCCGCGCGCGCGTCATTCGCCGACGCCCAGGCATGAGCGATCCGTCCGCTCTCACGCCTTTTAAGCCCCCCGCGCCGCCTCCAGCACCGCCTGGCAGAGCCCGCTCGTCCTGGGATCGCCCACCAGGTCGGGGCCCATCTGGTTGCAGACATAGCCGATGGCGACCTCGGCGTCGGGGTCGGCGCAGCCGAAGGAGCCGCCCCAGCCGCTGTGGCCGAAGGCGCGGGGGTTGGGGCCATAGATACCGGGCGTATTGAGAGCCACGCCCAGGCCCCAGCAGTCGTCGAAGCCCAGGAACAAGTCGCGGCGGCCGGCGGGCGCGGCGGGGGCGGTGAGGCGGGCCACGCCGGCGGGCGAGAGGATGCGGGCCCCCTCCAGCGCCCCGCCCCCGGCCAGCATGGCGTAGAGCCGGGCCAGGCCCAGGGCCGAGGCCTGGCCGTTGGCGGCGGGGATTTCGGCGGCCCGCCAGTCGCGCCGGTTGGGGGCTTGCGGATCCTGCCGGGGATTGACCAGGGCCATCAGCGCCCTGGGGTCGAGGCCGGCCACGGCGGCCTCGTCCGGCGCGCTTCGGGACGGGAGGGTTTCGGCGACCCGGGATTCCAGCCCCGACGGCAGGCCGATGTGGATATCCGCACCCAGAGGACCGCAGATTTCGTCGCGCAGGTACTCGCCCACCGAGCGGCCCGAGATGCGGCGGACGATCTCGCCGGCCAGCCAGCCGTAGGTCATGGCGTGGTAGGAGCTGGCGGTCCCGGGCGTCCAGGCGGGGGCCTGGCGGGCGAGCTTGGCGACGCAACCCTCCCAGTCCAACTGGTCGGCGAGGGCGGTGGGCTCGGCGAAGCCCGGCAGGCCGGCCTGGTGCGACACTGCCTGGGCGACGGTGACCTCGCCCTTGCCGCCTTGGGCGAAGGCCGGCCAATGATCGGCGACCTTGTCGTCGTAGCCGAGCCGGCCCTGATCGACGAGACGGGCCACGGCGACAGCGACGGCGCCCTTGGTGGCCGACCAGACATTGACCAGGCTGTCGCGGATCCAGGGCCGGGTGAGGGCGCGATCGGCGAAGCCGCCCCACAGGTCGACCACGCATCGGCCCTGGTGGAAGGCCGCGAAGGCCGCGCCGACCTCCTGGTAGTCACCCGGGCGGGCGAAGTTGGCGGCGAAGGCCTCGCGCGCCGGCTCGAAGCCCGGCGCGACCTCGCCTTGGATGTCGACAGCGGCGGTCATCGGCGCCTGAGCCCCGCGATGAACAGCCGGCGGTATTCTTCCGACAGGGCGCCGCCGGCGCGCGGATCGGCGGGATCGAACCATTTGGGCAGCCACTGAAAGACCCCGGCGGCGAGCTGGGCCAGGGCGTCCAGGTCCATCGGCCGGTGGGCGCCCTCGGCCAACCCCTGTTCGGCGAAGGCCGCGAACCGGCGCTGCAGGGCGCGGGCGCGGCGGCGGATCTCGCGCCGCACGGCCGGCGGCAGGGCCTCGACCCCGACCATCTGGATCAGCGGCGAGAGGCCGCTGGCGTGGGCCTGGACGTTGAGGTGCAGGCCGATCAGGCCTTTTTCCAGGCCGTCCCGGCCCAGGCTGTCGGCGGCGTCGGCGAAGCGCTCGAAGAGATCGAAGCCGCGACGGTAGCAGCGGGTCATCAGCTCGGTCTTGGAGTTGAAATAGTGGTAGAAGGCCCCCTTGGTCGCGCCCAGCGCCCCGGTGATGTCGTCCAGCGAGGCGCCGTCGACGCCGCGGCGGTTGATGATCCGCGAGGCCGTCATCAGCAGCTGATCGATCTTGGCCCCCGCCTGGGCGGCGCGGTCGAACGGCCGGGGCGCGACGGGAAAAAACTCCTGAATCCCGATGGGCGGGACGAAAGCCAGATACGGGTCGGCGGCCATGCCATCGGTGACGAGGTCGACCAGAGCCTGGACGGTGCGCGCGCGATAGGCAGAGTCGGCGCCCTCCAGCCAGCCGATCGAGAGGGGGATCCAGGCGATCACCCCGACCATGGCCTGGGCCACGGCCTCCTCGTCGCAGGCGCGCAAACTGCCGTCGTCGACGCCTGAACGGATCAAGGCGCGAAGGCGCCCGACGTTGTCGCCATGGGCCCCCGCGATGGCGGCGCGGGCCTCGCCGGTCAGATAGTCGAGCTCGGAAAGCACCGCCACCGGCGCGCGGCCCGGATCGAGCGCCCGGCGAATGAAGAGTGCCAGCCGGTTCAGGCCCGCGCCCCGCCCGGCCTCGGCGGCGGCCAGGTCGGCGGCCATCACCGCGCAGCTCCTGCGGTAGCACTGGGCGACCAGATCCTGGCGATCCTTCACATAGTAGTAGAGCGCCGCGCGGGTGAGGCCCAGGTCCCGGGCGATGCGGGCGAAGGACGCGCGGGAGATCCCCCGGGCGTTGAACTCGCGGGCGGCGGCGTCCAGCACCCCTTCGCGTCGGGATTCCCGGGACGCGGCCTCGACCGGGGGGCCGGGCTCGGTTGGCGGCGTTGGTGCGCCCGAGTGGAGCACGGCGGCGGAACTCCTCAGGTTCGACGTTTCAGTTCGTGATCATACCGCGATGCGAATTCGTTTGACAAGCCCTTCCAACGAGTCGTTATGTTTAGATACTAGAGTGTCAAATCGCGCCCGAAGCCGAGGCGACACGCTCATGGGAGGGACCCCCGATGCTCCGTCGCCGCTCGCGCCTGAAATCGGCGCTCCTGGCCGCCGCCACCTTCACCGGCGCCGCCCTGGCCGCCGGCCGCGCGCCGGCCGCCGAGGCCCCGGCCCCCACGGTCGAGGTGGGCGAACTGGTGGTTCAGGCGCAAAAGACCCGCGAGCGCATCACCGACGTGCCGATCAATGTCACCAGCGTCTCGCGCGCCGATCTTCGCGCCGCCCGCGCCACCAACGCCGAGGATCTGGCCGCCCTGGTTCCCAACGTCGACGTGAAGGAGAACATCCCCGGCGCCCAGTCGATCATCACCGTGCGCGGCGTGGGCCTGGACGACTTCTCCTCGACCAACAACTCCACCGTCGGAGTCTATGTCGACGATGTCTATCTGGCTTCCTTCGCCGAAATGGACTTCCGCTTCTACGACCTGGACCACATCGAGGTGCTCAAGGGCCCGCAAGGCACCCTCTACGGCCGCAACTCCACCGCCGGGGCCATCAACATCTTCTCGGCGCGGCCTTCGACCAAGGGCGTCGAGGGCGAGCTTTCGGCGGGCTATGGCAACTTCCAGGCCTTCGACGTCGACGGTTATGTCAACATCCCCCTCTCCGACACCTTCGCCCTGCGCGTCTCGGGCAAGACCGAGCAGCAGGAGCGGGGCTATTGGTTCAGCCGGGTGCTGGACCGGGACCTCGGCCGCCAGGACGTCTTCCTCGGCCGGGTCCAGGCGCTGTGGACGCCCAACGATCGCACCAGCGTGCTCGTCAAGCTGGAGGGGGAACGCAACCGCTCGGAAATCGGCGTGGGCAAGTTCTTCGGCACGGTCAAGGCGCCGGGCTACACCGGTTCATGCCCCAACTTCGCGGCCCCGATCAACTGCACCGACTTCCACAACTACACCGACACCACGCCCGACCCGTTCCAGGGCGACTGGAACCATCTGACGCCCTACGACGTCGATCAGTGGGGCGCCACCCTGCACATCGACCACGACCTGGGCTGGGCCAAGCTGTCGTCGATCACCGGCTACATCGACTTCAGCCGCCGGTTCTACGTCGACGCCGACGCCGCGCCGACTCAGCAGGCCGAGTTCGACCAGAACGACAAGGTGCGCCAGTTCAGCCAGGAGGTGCGCCTGGCGGGCCAGGCGCGGCGTCTGGAGTGGATGGTCGGGGGCTACTATTCCTGGGACAAGGTCCACTCCTTCACCCCGGGCGTCGTCAGCATCAATTTCAGCCCCCTGCCCGATCCCAATTCCTTCTTCGTCACCTCCGATGTCTTCATCCACTCCGACCAGAGGACCACCTCGGGCGCGGCCTTCGGGCGGCTGAAATACGCCCTGACCGACCAGCTCTCGATCGAGGGCGGCCTGCGCTACACCGACGAGGATCGCAGCTATGTCGGCGGCACGGAGGACGTGACCCACAAGCCGGGCCTCAGCCTGTGCACCTTCCTGACCGCCTGCATGACCACCCCGGCCGACCTGTCGTTCATCGACGCCAGCATCAGCGACAGGAACTGGTCGTGGCGGGGCGCCCTGGACTGGAAGCCCGGCCCCGACACCCTGGTCTATGTCAGCATTTCCCAGGGCCATAAGAGCGGCGGCTTCTTCAACGGCATCACCACCAGCAATTTCGCCCTGGCGCCCTATCGGCCCGAACAGCTCACCGACTATGAGCTGGGGTTCAACACCCTGGCGCTGGGCCGCCGCCTGAGGATCGAATCGAGCCTCTTCTACTATGACTACAAGGACCTGCAGGCCCAGACCTTCACCAATGTCGGGGCCATCTCGCTGATCAAGCTGGGCAATATCGCCAAGGCGACGATCTACGGGGCCGACCTCGACGCCACCTGGCGGCCCCTGACCGGGCTCACCCTGCGCGCGGGGCTGGGCCTGCTGCACACCCGGCTGGGAAGCTTTCCCACCGCCGGGCCGAACGGACCATTCACCGTGCCGGCCGGCAACCGGCTGCCCGACGCGCCGGAGGTGAGTTTCAACGCCCTGGCCCGCTACGAATGGCCGGTGGCCGCCGGCTGGCTGGCGTCGGTCCAGTTCGCGCCGCACTATTCGGGGGCGGTGTTCAAGGAGGCGCTGAACACGCCCTACCTCTCGGCCAGGGCCTATTGGATCTTCGACGCCCGGGCCGCCCTCGCCACCGCCGACCACGCCTGGGAAGTGGCGATCTGGGGCCGCAATCTCTCCGACACCCAATACGTGACCCAGGCCACCGACGACGGCATCGGCCTGGGCTACCGCATCTTCAGCGCCCCGCGCACCTACGGCTTCGCCGTCACCCGCCACTTCGACTAAGGGCGGCGGGGCGCGGAGCGTTCGTACGCTCCCCCGCCCGGGCCCGTCTCGCGCCTCTCGGGCGCGACGTTCCCCCAGCGTCAGGGATTCTATTGCAAAAGAATTTTCATGTCTTGGAAGTCGAAGGTCACGGCATAGGGCTTGAAGAATTCGTGGCCGACCATGCCGGCAAGGTGGAAGCCGAACGTGTTTTCCCAGGGAAACGGCCCGTCGTAGAGACCCGCGACGTTGTCCTCCTCGATGCCTCCAAAGGAAAGCCGATGCACGGTGTAGGGTGTGATCTTCAAGGTCCCACCTCCGCCGGCCCCTTGGGTGGCCTTGCCTTCCTCCAGCTTGATCCCGGTTTCCTGGATCACCGACTCCGCCAGCTTGACCCCCGCGCCCGCCAGCCCGGTGTCGACGAAGAGGCGCATGGGGGGTCCCGCGTTCACCCGGCCCCAGCCCACCATGAAGTGGTCGCTCGCCATCCGAAAAGGAACCGCGACGCTCTTTGCCGGCAGCGCCGCCGTGAAGCGCGCAAGATTCTCCGCGGTCTTGCGGCGCAGCACGAGTTCGCCGCGCGGATAGTCGAGGGTCGCCAGGAAGTGGTAGAGAAGCGTGGTCCCGATGATCCCGTCGATCCGTTTCACCCCAAAGTCCTTTGAGAGTTGGCGCAGGGGAAGCATGGCGATGGGCAGGTTCTTGATCGTCCAGTCGCCGACGGTGAGGGAGTCGATCCGCCCATGCTGGACATCCGCGTGCTGGCCGCCGGAAAAGGTCCCCTGAACCGTCCCGAACCGCGGCACGCCGAGTTCCGCCCCGAACGCCGTATCGAGCGTGACCTCCGAACCCCCGGTGTCGATGAAGAAGGTGACGGGGTCGCCGCCGTTCACGCGCACGCTGACCACCGGCAGCAGGACAGACGTCACGAAGGGCAGGCGCGTCGCTTCTCCGCCGCCGCTTACCTCATAGGGCGTCTGGCCCTTGAAGCTCTCCAGCTTGGCGACATTCAGGGTCGGATACTGCGACTTGAGCAGCGTGTTGGCGCCCACGTCGACGCCGTTCAGTGACGCCGCCGCCTTCTGGAAATCGTCGCTGCGGTAGAACACCTCGGCCAGCATGACCTTGGGGTCGGCGCTGCCCGGTCGCAGGCCCAAGGCCATTTCCAACCATTTTTGCGCATCGCCCAGCCGGTTCGCCAGCAGCGCGACGCGACCCAGCTGGAGGATGGCCGAATAGTCCTTTGGATTGCGGGCGGCCAACCGCGCGTAGATCTCGCCGGCTTGGTCAAACTTTCCAGCCTGGAAAAGCCGGTTCGCGGAGACGACTTGCGACGGCTTGGGCTGGGATATCGCTTGTCCTGAAAGAGTGCAGGGTGCGAGAATTACAGCAAGAGCGATGCAAATCCGGGCAGGTTTCATTTGAGATTCCGTGATCAGGGTCAGGGGGTAGCATCGGCGGTGTATCGGACGCCAAGCAGGCGGGCAAGTTGCGCGCCGTTGGGCCGAAGTTCAACTTCGAATACAGAGTCGTGTTTTCGGTTCCCGAAGGAATCTTGCCTTCGATAGCCCGCCCGCTACAATCGGCTCGACATGAGGGGGCGGCTTGGAAATTCACAAACCGAAGCCCGTTCGCAGTTGGCGGGATCTGCTGAGCGAAATTGGCGTCGTCGTGATCGGCAT
>JBBQGZ010000075.1:0-11761 GCA_038323535.1 Caulobacterales bacterium | reverse complement strand
GGTCGTGCCGGCGCGGACCTCCGCCGGCGTCAGACTGGAGGGTTGCGGCAGGCGGCGCGCCTGGGCGGCGAGGAGCTGGAGGCGCGGATCGAGGGTCCGGCCGCCCTGGTAGACGACCCCGCCGCCCGCCAGGCCCCGAAGGATCGGGCGCGGCAGGCCGAGCAGGGCGCGCAGGCCCCATTTGCGCAAGGCGGCGTCAGCCACGCCCGCTCACGGCTCGACGCGCGGCAGGGCGGTCACCCCACCCAGGATCAGGCGCACGACGAACTCGGCGGCGGCTTCGACCTCCAAGGGCCGCCGCTCGAGCATCCGGTCGCCGATCTCGCGGGCCACGGCGATGCAGCTGGCGGCCAGATAGTCGAGGTCGACCTTCGGCGCGAGGCCGCGGTCCATGACGTCGGCGAACACCGTCCGCACCTCCTCGAACACCGCCAGGATCTCGGGGGTGTTGCGGGTATGGGGCAGCAGCGCGCCGGGCGCCTTGTCCACCCCCCAGGAGTCCTGTTCGCCGGCCAGGAAGTCGAAATAGGCCTTCACCGCCGCCCGCAGATAGGACTCGAAGTCCGTAGCCTTGGCCGACAGGGCTTGAAGGATCGGCTTGAACCGGCGCGCCCCGTCGTCGGCCAGGGCGTCGAACACCTCCTCCTTGGAGCGGTAGTAGTTGTAGAAAGCGCCTACCGAGAGGCCCGTGCGCCGGATGATGTCGCGCACCGTCGCCGCCTCAAAGCCCAGCTCCCCGAACACCGCCCGCGCCGCGTCGAGGATCGCCACCCGGTTGGCGGCCTTGGTCTGCTCGCGCTTGCCTTGGGAGAGGTAGAGGACTTGGGACATGGCTGCCGGGAAAGAGGAAGCGCGACGCGCGGAGGCGGCAGGATTGGGCAGAGGGCCGGCGAAGTCCAGCCCGGTCGTCGTGGAGGCGGCCTTCCCGGGACTCATCCGGGCGTCGGCGCCCCACCCATTCCGCCCTTCCCCGCGAAGGCGGGGATCCAGGGTTTTTTTGGAGGCGCCGCGCTCTATTGGGAACGGTGCTTCTCCCCCGTATTCGTAGAGCTCACTAGAGTAGGGCAATCGCGACGCCAACGCCCTCTAGCTTAGCCTTGATACGTTCCGCCTCATCACGATTTACATTCTCGATAATGATACATGGCTCCGTCATTAACATTCTACTAAGTTTTGCCCGCTCCAGATCGGGCCTGATTTCAGTCAATATAGGCATCACTTCCTTAAGACGTGATCCGCGATCCACAATCTTTACCGACACGCTAGATGGCGTTCGACTGATTTCCTTTGGTGGATTCCGTACGGCGTCACCTTGATCACCGGCGGGCGCTGTGCCAGCGCCTGCGAGCAATCTAGATTTTTCTCCCGCGAATTCGTCTTCGCTGAGTGCGCCTGATTGCTTTAATTCCCAGAGTTTTTCTAACTGGCTGGCGACATCCGGAGGGTTACGTGCGTCCGAAACGGCGTGCTGGGTGTTCCTCGGTGACAGCAGCTCTGTGCGGTCAATATCAGCCTTACGCATACCGGTGACTAAAAGTGCGTTCCAGTGATCAACGTTCTCGCCAATTTTCTTCGCTACTGCGCTGTTGGCTAGAATTCCCGTCCCCGGCAATTTCAAGAATATAACTACGTGCACCGGTCGAACTCGATTATCGATTGTAATTTTCAGCGCAATCTCGGAAATTTTTGCACTATTTCGCTTGCTTCCGCTCAAACCACCGATCAGCATTCCGACGGGTCCAAGCACCAACCCGCCTACCGCAGTGCCTACCAATTGTTGTCCACGGTTCGTTTGTGTCAGCGACGTTCCATCCTTCATAACCTCGACTGAAACGACATCCGCGAACGGAACCCGGATCGATGAAGCGGTCGTTCCGACCATAATCGCCTGCTCATCATGGTGTATCCCTAACAGGGACCCACCGTATGGTGAGACATAGACATCCCAGCCAGCATTTGAAGCCAAAAACGCTCTCTTGCTCGCACTTGCCACACTGGCTTGATTGGCGGCTTGGGCAGCGGCCACTATAATAATCCCCACCACAAATATCACTATTAACCAGCCCATATTGGAGCTCCCTACGTCCAGGGGGGTTTCGGTGACGCCATACGAAACTCTTGCGGACGCCCTCAGGGGGCCCATTCTCCATGCTCGCGGATTTCGGTGTGCATGGCGTCGGGAGCCAAGTCGAGGGACCATGGCCAAGTTTCGAGGACGCCCGGCCACGTCACCGCCCCCTCTTCGATGCGGACTGTCGCGAACCGCGCCGGATCGGCCAGCACCGCGAACATCCCGGCGTCCGAAGCATGGACGAAACGGTCGAGGTCGACCGCGCCTTCGGTTCCATCGTTGAAGCGGACATGAAGGCGGAAACCCGGCAGGGCGCGAACCGCGACGACATCCCAGGCGACCCGGCTCAGGGGAGCGGATCGATCAGTCTCGGCGGTTGCTTGTTCCGACATAATGTCCAGTCCTCGATGAGTTCGGATCGATGAACCTGCGCCCATTCTAGAACCAAAACGAGCGCCTGTCGCGGCAGGCGACCGGCGATCACTTCCAGCGTCCTGATGTCGATAATGGCTTCCTCGCCGGAGTACCGCGCGTGGAAATGCGGCGGGTTGTGATCGCCAAAAAACATCCGAATATCGATTCCGTAGAAATGTGAAATCGTCGGCATCACGCTCGATCGGTTGCTCGTCGCTCGACCGGGCGGATCACGTCGCCTCGGCCGGCCAGGATGCCGGCGATGGAGATGTCCTCGTCCAACCCCTCCCAATGAAGGCCGCTGGGACTGATGCTGACCCGCGCGCGCTCCGCGGAGGAGCCGTGCAGAAGGCGGGGAAACCAGGCCAGGGGCACGCCCAGGGTGCGGCCGTCGTCGAGATCGACCCACATGGAGTGATCGTCGAACCGGACGGCTTCAGCTCTAACCGAAGTGGTCATTCCAGGCCCTTTCGATCCCCACCCCAACCGCCGTCATCCCGGTCGTAGCGCAGCGAAGAGCCGGGACCCAGGGGCCACCGCCCGTAGATCGCCGCCGCCAGCCGGCGTTGACGCCGCCCCTGGGTCCCGGATCGAACGCGCAAGCCATCGCGCGTCCGTCCGGGATGACGGAGAGGGTGAGGACGGCGAAGCCCAGAAATCATCCGTTCGGTACGGTGCACTAGACCGTCCGCTTCGCCCGGTCCTGCTCATTTGCGCCGCGGATCATCGCCCTCGCCTGGGCCCACCGTTCGTCGTCCCAGTCGCGCAGGGCGGAGAAGGCGCCGGCCCCGGCGTTCCAGGCGCCGCCGTCGATAGCGATGGTCTGGCCGTTGACGTAGGCGGAGAGGGGATGGAGGAGGTAGACCGCGAGGTTGGCCAGTTCGCGCATCTCGCCCACCCGGCCCATGGGATTGCTTCCCATGTCACGGGCGGAGCCCGCGTCCTGACCGGGGCTGAGCCGCGCCCAGGCGCCTTCGGTCGGGAAGGGGCCGGGGGCGATGGCGTTGAAGCGGACGCCCTTGGGCCCCCATTCCACGGCCAGGGACTGGGTCATGACGTTGAGGCCGGCCTTGGACATGGCCGAGGGGACGGTGAACGGCCCGCCGCTCCACACCCAGGTGGTGAGGATCGAGACCACCGAGGCGCGCGCGCCCTCTTTGATCCAGCGCTTGCCGCAATCGAGGGTGACGAAGAACGAACCCCTAAACACGATGTTGGCGATGGCGTCGAAGGCGCGGGGCGACAGATCCTCGGTGCGGCTGATGAAGTTGCCCGCCGCGTTGTTGATCAGGCCGGTGAGCGCGCCGCCATCCGACCACACCTGATCGAGCATGTCGTGGATGGCTTCGGGCACGCGGATGTCGCAGGCGATCCCCGTGACCTTGCCGCCGTGGGCCTCCATGAGTTCCTTGGCCGCGTCGTCCAGCACCCCGCCGCGGCGCCCGCAGATATAGACCTCCGCGCCCAGCATCAGGCAGGCCTCGGCCATGACCTTGCCCAGGCCCGTGCCGCCGCCAGTGATGAGGATTCGCTCGCCCTTCATCAGGCCGGGTTTGAACATCAGATCGTCGGGTGTCATCGCGCGGTCTCCCTCATATGGCGCGAGTGGAGCGGCCTTACCGCAAGGAGGTCAAGCCTCCAGGCGCCTCAGCAGCGCCATGGCGGCGGCCGGGGCGCGGACCTTGCCGGCGTGGATGAAGAAGGCGAAGACGTCGCGGTCGGCCTTGGGCGCCGCGTGGCGCACATCGACGGGCGGAAGGCCGGCCGGGGCGTCGCCGCTGGCATAGGCCTCGAATCGCCGCGCCCAGGTGTCGAGCCCCTCGCTCGGGTAGGCCGTTTCGATGTCGTCGCGCCCCGTCATCAGCCGCGCGTAGACGAAGCCGGCGGTGACGTCGGAGATGAGCGGATAGGTCTCATGATCGGCCAGGCAGATGGCGACGCCTTGTTCCCTGCATTGGGCGATGAACTGGGGATCGGCGAAGCTGGCGTGCCGCACCTCCAGGCAGTGGCGCAGCGGGCGGCCTTCCAGCGTCTTGGGCAGGAGCGCGAAAAATCCGGCGAAGTCGTCGGGATCATATTTCTTGGTCGGCATGAACTGCCACACGATCGGCCCAAGCCGGTCGCCCAGTTCGGCGAGGCCCTGACTGAGGAACCGTTCGACCGAAGGGCCGGCCTCGCCCAGCACCTTGCGGTTGGTGCAGAAGCGGGACGCCTTGAGCGCGAAGACGAAATTCTCCGGCGTCTGGGAGGCCCAGCCGGCGAAGTTCGCCGGCTTGAAGGTCGAATAGTAGGTGGCGTTGATCTCGATGGCGGTGACGCGGCGGCTGGCGAAGGCCAGTTCGTCCGCCTGCCGGGTCCCTTCCGGATAGAAGACGCCGCGCCAGGGCGCGAAGGTCCAGCCGCCGATCCCGGCGCGGATCGAGCCAGCCATGCGAAGTCTCCATCGACGACGTTCCCCGCCGCCATCCTAAGCCCCGCGCCTCGATAAGGCCGAAATGGAAATTCAACAAACCATGACTATGTGAAGCCCCGCGTAGCGATCGGTCCGCCGCCGCCGCGCTCACAAGGGACGGCGCCGGATCAAGGGAATGATGAGACGAGCGGCATTCCTGATCGCCTTGGCCGCGCCGCTTTGCGCCTGCCAGAGCGCCGGCCACCGCGCGCCGGATCTGCGCCTCCCGGCGGCTTATGAGGCGCCGGGGGCCGGCGCCGTGCTGTCGGCGGCGCAGCTGGACCGCTGGTGGCTCCTGTTCGGCGATCCGCGGCTCGACGCGCTGGAAGAGGAAGCCTTCCGCCGCGCCCCCGACGCCCGCACGGCCCAGGCGCGCGTCATGGAGGCCAAGGCCGTCCGGGACAGCCAGGTCGCCCAGACCCTGCCCACCGGCGCGATCGCCGCCAACGCCACCCGCCAGCACGCCTACAACCTCGGCGGCAATTCCACCGCCCTGTTCCCCATCGGCGGCGTCACCGAGACCGAGACGGCCAACTTCGACGTTTCCTGGGAGCTGGACCTGTTCGGGCGCCTGGCCCAGGCCCGCCGGATCGCCAAGGCCGATCTGGCCGTCGCGCGCTTCAATATCGAGGGCGCCCGCGCCAGCCTCGCCGCCAGCGTGGCGGACAACTATTTCGTGGCTTCCGGACTGGCGATCCAGATCGGCGACGCCCGCGAAACCGAGCGCATCCAGGCCCGGCTGGAGGCGATCGCCTTGAAGAAGGCGCAGGTGGGTCTGGGCGCGGCGGCGGACGCCGACCGCGTCGCCGGCGACCTTGCCCAGACCCGGGCCCAGCTCGAGGATCTCGACGCTCAGCTGCATGCCGCCCGCCGCCAGCTCCTGATCCTGGTCGGCGACGGCGCGGCGCCCACCACCAGCCTCGCCATCCCGGCCCTGGCGGCGGATTCGCCGGCGATTCCGGCAGCCATTCCAGGCGACCTCCTGGCCCGCCGCCCGGACGTGCGCGAGGCCGAGGCTCATCTGCGCTCCGAGGCCGGAACGGCCAAGCTGCGGCGCCTGGCGATCTTTCCCACGTTCACCCTTCTGCCCGGGCTGGGCGCGTCGCGCACGGTGCAGCCGAGCGTGTCGTTCATCCCGCCGGCGACGATCGTGCCGGATCGGCAGACCACCTCCCTGGGCTTCTGGTCGCTCGGTGTGGGGGTCAATGTCCCGGTGCTCGACATCCCCCGCCTGCTCTATGACGCCAAGGCCGAGGACGCCCGCACCGAACAGGCGGTGATCGCCTATGAGAAGACGGTGCAGACCGCCTATGGCGACGCGGAAAACGCCCTGGTCAACCTCGCCGCCGGCAAGCGGGCGGTGGCCGTGCTGACCGAAGGCGAACGAAGGGCCCGGCGCGCCTCCGACGCCGCCCAGAGGCTCTTCGCCGTGGGGCTGGGCGACGTGACCGCCGCGCTCTCGGCCGAAGAGGCCTGGCGCGCCTCCCGCTCGGCGCTTACGGGCGAGAGGGTGCAGGCGTTGCGGCGCTCGGTGCAGACCTATAAGGCGCTCGGCGGCGGCTGGGCCTTCGCGGCCGCGGACGCCAGGACCCGATGAGACCTCTGGCCATGTCGACGCTGAAACCCTGGACCGTCGCCGCCGTGGCCCTTTGCCTCACCGCGAGCGTGGCCGGCTGCGCCAAGAAGACCGCCGAGACCGCGCGCCAGCAGGCGCGGACGGTCAGCGTGGCCACCGTCGAAGCCAGAGAGATCGAAGGGGGGCTGATCGCGTCGGGCGCCCTGGTCCCGCGGGAGGATGTCGCCATCTTCCCCCAACTCACCGGCTATCGCGTGGCCCGGGTGCTGGCGGACGAAGGGGACTGGGTCAAGGCCGGCCAACCGCTGATCCAGCTCGACGATGTCCTGCTTCGCGCCCAGTTGGCCCAGCAAACCGCCCTGGCCGCCCAGCAGAAGGTTCTGGCCGACGAGGCCCAGGCGCAGGCGGCGCGGGTCAAGGGGCTGGACGGCGAGGGGCTGCTGTCGCAGGAGCAGATCGACACCCGTCGTTTCGCGGCCAGCTCCGCCCGCGCCCAGGCCCGGGCCCAGGAAGCCCTCGCCGGCGACGCGCGCACCCGCGAGGCCCTGACCACCGTGCGCGCGCCCTTCGCCGGCCTGGTGATCGAGCGCAATGTACGCCCGGGCGACCTGAGCGGCGGCGCCGCTCCCTGGTACCGGATCGCCAAGGACGGTCAGGTCGAATTGGCCGCGGAGGTCGGCGAGGACGCCTTGAGCAAGATGCGGCCCGGCGCCGCCGCCACCGTGACCTTGGCCGACGGGACGCGGGTCCTGGGGCGGGTGCGCCTCATAAGCCCCGGGATCGACGCGGCGACCAAGCTGGGCAAGGTGCGCATCAGCCTGCCCGTGCGCCCGGACGTGCGCTCCGGCGGCTTCGCGCGCGCCAGTTTCCTCGGTTTCACGCGATCGGCGCGCGCCGTGCCGGAGGCCGCGGTGCGATATGACGCCGACGGCGCCTCGGTGATGGTGGTGGGGGCCGACGACAAGGCGGCCCGCGTCGCGGTGACCACCGGCCAGCGGGGCGGGGGCTATGTGGAGCTGCTCACCGGGCCGCCGGTCGGCTCGCGGGTGGTGGCGCGGGCCTCGGCCATGCTGGTGCCGGGGGATGTGGTGCGCCCGACGAGGCCGGCATGAGCGGCCAGGCGGGCCCTCGCGGCGGCTTCCGCATCTCCGCCTGGGCGATCCAAAACCCGATCCTGATCTCGGTCCTGTTCATCGGCGCGGTGCTGGCGGGACTGGTCTCCTACGCCGCCCTGCCGATCAAGAACTTCCCCAATATCGAATTCCCCGCCGTCACCGTGACGGTCACCCGCAATGGCGCGGCGCCGGCGGAAATGGAAAGCCAGGTCGCCCGGCCGATCGAGAACGCCTTGGCCGGCCTTTCCAACGTCGAGAATATTCAATCGACGATCGTCCAGGGCTCCTCGGAAACCTTCATCCAGTTCCACCTTGGCCAGAACCTGCAGAAGGCCACCGACGACGTCCGCTCCAAGGTCGATCAAACGCGCAACGCCCTGCCGCGGGATGTCGACCCGCCGATCGTCCAGCGCGTCGAAATCGATAGTCAGCCGATCATCACCTACGCGGTCACCGCGCCGGCCATGTCGACCCCCGATCTGTCATGGTTCATCGACAACACCATTGCGCGCACCCTTCAGGCGCGGCCGGGGGTCTCCCGCATCGATCGCCTGGGCGGCGCCGATCGCGAGATCAATATCCTGGTCGATCCCGATCGCCTGGCGGCCCGCGGCCTCACCGCCGCCCAGGTCAATGACGCCTTGGCCCTGGTCAACATCGACGCGCCGGGCGGCCGGGTGACCATCGGCGGGCGCGAACAGACCCTGAGGGTCCTGGGCGCGGCGGTGACCGTCGATCAGATCCGCGACCTTTCCATTCCCACCCCGAGCGGCGGTTTCGTCAGGCTTTCCGACGTCGCCGACGTGGGCGATGGGGCCGCCGAGCCGCGCGGCTTCGCCCTTCTCGACGGCCGCCCGGTGGTCGGCTTCCAGCTCAGCAAGATCAAGGACGCCAGCGAGGTCCAGGTCGAGGACAGCGTCGACGCCGCCCTCAGGACCCTGGAGAAAAACAACCCCGGCGTGAGCGTTCACAAGATCGTCTCCAACGTCGATCAGACCCGGGCGAGCTTCTCGGCCACCCTGCACACCCTCTTGGAAGGCATGGCCCTGGCCGCCCTGGTGGTCTGGCTGTTCCTGCGCAGCTGGCGGGCGACGGCGGTGACCGCGATCGCCATGCCGGCGTCCCTGATCCCCACCTTCGCGTTCATGAACCTGGCCGGTTTCAGCCTCAACGTGGTTACGCTTCTGGGCCTCACCCTGGTGATCGGCATCCTGGTCGACGACGCCATCGTCGAGATCGAGAACATCGAAAAGCGGGTCCATACCGGCATGCGGCCGTTCGACGCGGCGATGGAGGGCGCCGATCAGATCGGCCTGGCGGTAGTGGCCTGCACCTTCGCCATCGTCGCGGTGTTCCTTCCCACGGCATTCATGCCGGGAATCACCGGGCAATTCTTTCGCGAGTTCGGGATTACGGTCTCGGTGGCCGTGCTCTTCTCGCTGGTCGTGGCGCGGTTGTTGACGCCTCTGATGGCCGCCTATTTCCTAAAGCCCCTGGCGGCCAAGGAGCGAGCCCCGCTGCCGCGTTTCTACACCCGTACGCTGAGCTGGGCCCTGGACCACCGCATCATGGCCGCGCTGATCGGCGGTTCGATTTTCATCGCCTCGGTATCCCTGGTCGTGCCCCTGAAAAAGGCTGTCCAGCCGGAAGGCAACCGCAACTACTTCTACGTCAACGTCGAGGGGCCGCCGGGCGCGAGCCTGGCCGATATGCGGGTGACCATCGATCGGCTGGAGGCCCTGATCGCCCGCCAGCCGGAGACCGCCGCGGTGTTCGCCCAAGTGGGGAGCGCAAGCAACAACACCTTCGCGGGCAGCAGTGGCGTCAACCAGGGGGCGGTGGTGGCGGTGCTCAAGCCCGATCGCAAGGCCAAGGTGGGCCAGATCCGCGATCGCCTGCGCCCGCTCCTGCGCCAGATCCCCGACGCGCGGGTGACCTTCGACACTTCTGGTTTCGGCGCCGCCGCGATCGACCTCACCCTCGTCAGCGAGACCGGGGAGGGCCTCGAGGCCGCGGCGCTCACGCTGCAACGCCAGATGGGCGGCGTTCCGGGCCTGGCCGATCCGAGGCCCACCAAGCCGCCCAGCGGGGCCGAACTGGTGGTGCGGCCAAAAACCGACGAGGCGGCCCGGCTGGGCGTCTCGGTGGCCACCATCGCCGCCGCCGCCCGCATCGCCACGGTCGGCGACATAGACGCCAATGTCTCCAAGCTCGACCAGGGCGAGCGCCGCATCCCTATCCGCGTGCGTTTGCCCGAGCGCGACCGCACCGACCTGTCGGTGATCAAGAACCTGCGCCTGCCCACGGCCGCCGGCGGCGTGACCACCCTGGGCGCCGTGGCGGACGTCTATTTCCAGGCCGGGCCGGCGGAAATCGACCGCCTCGACCGCAAGCGCCAGATCACCACCCTCGCCGACACCACCGGCGGCACCCAGGCCGGCGATGCGCAGCTCAAGGTCGACGCCCTGCCGATCATGCGCCACCTGCCGCCAGGGGTGGAAAAGGCCTCTTTGGGACAGGAGCGGCAGTCCGCCGAACTGTTCGGCGGCTTCATCGTCGCGATCGTATCGGCGATCGGCTTGGTCTATTCGGTGATGGTGTTGCTGTTCCGCAGCTTCTTCAAACCCTTCGTCATCCTGTCGGCCCTGCCCACGGCGATCGGCGGCGCGTTTCTGGCCCTGCTCGTCACCGATCTTCCGCTCTCCATCCCCTCCCTGATCGGGTTTCTGATGCTCATGGGCCTGGCGGCGACGAATTCGATCCTGCTGGTGGAATACGCCATCGAACGCGAGCGCGACGGGGCCACCCAGCGCTCGGCGCTGATCGAGGCCTGCCGCGAGCGCGCCCGGCCCATCGTCATGACCAGCCTGGCGATGATGGCCGGCATGGCGCCCACGGCGCTCACCCTCGGCAAGGGCTCGGAGTTCCGCCAGCCGATGGCGGTGGCGGTGATCGGCGGCCTGATCACCTCCACCATCCTCTCCCTGGTCCTGGTGCCGGTGGTCTATGAGTTCATCGACGACTTCGAGCGCTGGCTGAGCCCCCGTCTCGCCCGCCTGGTCACCCCCCGCCGCGCCCCCGTCCCCGCCGCGCCCCAGGATCGGCTGTAGGGCTACGACCGCTCGGTAAACGCCGCCCGGAATTGGGCGAGTTCCGTCGGGTCGATGTCGGAAACCGCCCAGAACTCCAGGCCGCCCCGTTTCCATTCGGCCAGGCTATAGCCGTCGCGCCGGCTCGATCGGTTCGGCATGAGGCCGGTCCCCTTGGCCGGCCAGACGAAGACGTTGATGGTGTGCAACCGGCGATGATAGACGATCGCCGGCACGACCTTGCCCTCGACATAGTCCAGTCGACCGCCGGCGAGCGGGAAGCCCTTGTCCGCGAGTTCGGGCACGGGGGGCGCGAAGTCTATCCTGCCGTTGAACCAGGGCCGCACGACGTGCTGGTTGGAGGTCTCGACGTCGGTCAGATGATTGGCCAGAAGCGACCTGACGTGGCTGGCCACGACCTGGCTCTCCACCCGCGAGTCGCCGAACGTGGGCGCCACGGCGACAATCGCCAAGCTCGCGGCTATGGCGCTGATCGCGCCGCTCGCCGCCCACGGCGCGATCGCTCTTGGCCGCCGGCGCGCCGGCGCCGTGGCGGCTTGTTCCAACGACGCCTCGATGCGAGCGCGCAAGCTTAAGGGCGCGCGATAGGCTACGCCGGAGGCCGCGATGGCTTCCCGCAACCTCTGCTGGCGAAGCAATTCCGCGTGGCATGCCTCACAGGCCTTCAGGTGCGCCTCGCACGCCAGCGCGTTGGCGGCGTCGAGTTCGCCGTCGAGCAGGCCATGGAGCAGCATCGTCTGATCGGGACAGGCGATCATGACTTTGCCTCCGCTCCTTTCGCGACGCCTGGCGACTCCTGATGGGGCATGAGGAGGTCGCTGAGCATCTGGCGCGCGCGGGCAAGCCGCGACATCACCGTTCCAATGGGCGCGCCCGTCAGCAGGGCGATTTCCTTGTAGGACATGTCTTCCATCTCGCGCAGGACGAGCGTCTCCCGGAAGGGTTCGGGGAGGGTTTCGAGGACGGCGCGGACCGTCTCGGCCTCGCGGCGGCGCAGCAGGGCCTGTTCCGGCGTGGCCTGAT
>JBBQGZ010000074.1:0-11817 GCA_038323535.1 Caulobacterales bacterium | reverse complement strand
CAATGGTGCCGGCCCGGGAGATCGTCGCTGCCCATAACGTCTTCAGCGTCCTGAGCGAGCCGCAACAACTCTTCGTCCGCCTTGCGTTGGATACGATCGGGCACACTCATTCCGCACCCCGGCGCGACTTAAACCTCTGTGCCGGCTTTTGCGCCTTAACGATTTTCCTCAGCCCCTCGTCGAATGGTTCCTCATCCTCGTCGCATCCCAGGTCGCGGAATTTGTCGATCTGGGTCGTCTTGTGCTCTTGTTTCTCGGACATTCGTCACCTGTAGGGGTTGGGCATGTATATCATGTATGTGGACGAGAGCGGAGACACCGGCCTCGTCAATTCACCTACCCGCTATTTTGCCCTCTCCGGGTTGACGGTGCACGAGAGTCGCTGGCGCGATCTACTCAACCATCTGGTAGCCTTCCGCCGCACGATGCGAGAGGTGCACGGTTTACCTCTTCGAACGGAAATCCACGCCTCTGAATACATCCGCAGTCCGCCAATCACTGGCATGGCAAAATATGTGCGACTCGCCATACTTCGCCAGTTATTGGATGAACTTGCCAAAATACCATATGTTTTGCTAACGCACGTCGCGGTTGATAAGCGCGGGAAGCCGGACAACTACGATACATTCGAGATGGCTTGGCGCGCACTATTCCAACGTTTTGAAAACACAATAGGTTATGGCAATTTCCCCGGTGCCCACAGGGCCGACAAGGGGATCGTCATTGTGGACAATACCGATGGGAGGCGGCTAACGAAACTCGTGCGGCGCATGAGCGCGCACAATCCAATCCCCGGAATGCAGGGATTGGCAACACGCAATCTTCCTCTCTTGCGGGTGATCGAGGATCCCTACAATAAGGACTCCGCCGATAGCTACCTGATCCAGGCCGCCGACGTGGCGGCCTATTTTCTTCATCAGAGATTCGATCCCTGCGCCTACGTGAAGCGGAAGGGCGCTCACCACTATTTTGACCGTCTGCGACCCGTGTTGAACACGCGGGCAACCTACGCCAACGGCCTTGGCATCGTCACACTATGAAGAGAAGGGGGAGGGGGTCTCCCCCCTCCCCGGTGCGGTCCTACTAACGGGTTGTGCCTGCTTTCGGACTACACGCCAAATGTAGCGATTCGCCGCAGCTCGTCAACGGACTCCGATTCGGTTTTTTGTCAACCCCTCGTTAGGGACTATTAAACCTCAACAATTTCAAACGCTAGGTCAAGTTGTTCCATCTCAACGTCGATGAGCGGCTGCGTGGTCGCCAATGCCCACCCTTACGCCCATAAGGCTTCTCCCGCCGGGGAACCCCATCTCCCTGACCGAAGCGCGCGCGACGTGCCGGCGATGACCATGACTCGTTGCGGGATGACGTCCGCCGACGCGGCGACGAGGAGGGCGCGGCGGTTCATCGGCCGGCTCCGGCCGGCGGGGCTTCGTAGGTCTTCTTCATGGTCTGGAGGAGCTGCGCGTTGCCGGCCTGGAAGAACCGGTAGAGCCGGTCATACCCCGCCCCGGCCCCCCAGCCGGTGGAAGAGACGGTCACCCGGGTCCTTCGGGGCGCGAGCGGCTGGTACTCGAGCACGGTCACCGTGTTCTGGAAGAGCTCGCCGTCGGGCAGGGCGCGGGGGGCCTGGATGTTCTGGAAAACGATCAGGCGTTCGGGGAGGTAGGTGATGATGCGGTGCTTGATGTTGTCGCGGGCGCCGAGCACGGCCTTGGGATCGTAACTGGCCTCCAGGGTTCCGCCGACCTTGAGGTCGATGGCCGCCACGGGCGAGTTCCAGCGCTTGAATTCGGCGGTGTCGCTGAAGGCCTTCCACAGGATGGCGACGGGGGCGTCGATGACGATCACCTGCTGCAAGGTCCGCGCGCCGTCGGGGGCGGTGAAGGAGGTGTCGATGACGCCGGCGCCGCCCGCCGCCCTCGCCGCGAGGGGGGCTGCGCCCAGCGCCAAGCCGAACGCGGCAATCAAGGCCACAATCGCGTGTTTCATTCTCTCTCCTCCTCGGCCGCGTCGCGCAGCCGGTCCAGATAGTCGCGTAAGGAAGCCACCCCGGCGTCGAAGGCCTCTGGACTGCGGTGGGTGCGCGACTGCATCACCCCGCCCTCCATGACGGTGAGCACGAATTGGGCGAGGCGCCGGGTGTCGGTTCCCTCGGGCAGGCGGTCGCGGGCGGCGTCAAGGCAGGATTGGATGGCCGCCACCCAGCCCTCGAAGTTCACCGCCAGCAGCGCGCGCACCGGCGGGTCGGGCTCGTGCAGCTCCAGGGCCAGGCTGCCGATCGGGCAGCCGTAGATGCAGTCATTGTCAATGAGCATGGCCCGGTAGCGCGCCAAGAGGGCGAAGACCCGCTCGATCGGGTCGTCCACGCCGCGCCAGGCCGGGGTGAGCAGCATGGGGCCGATGCCGTCGCGATAGCGGCGCAGCACCTCGAGCAGGAGATCCTGCTTGGTGGGGAAGGCGTGGTAGAGGCTCCCCGAATTGGCCCCCGCCTCGCGCAGGATGTCGGCGACGCTGGTCGAGCCGTAACCTTTTTCGGAAAACAGCCGCATGGCCGCGAACACCAGCCGGTTGGCGGTTGACGCCGAGGGCGCGCTTGCTCCCGCTCCGGGCTCTTGGTTGATCATTCAACTCAGATGACAGAGTTTGAGTGAGCGATCAAGTGGAAATTTGGACGATGCTGAACCAGCTTTCTCCCGGCGCCAAGCTCGAGCTAAACGCCCCCTCTCCCGGCGCGCCCAGAAGCCGGAGGGCGGCGGCCGCCCCCTCCACCCCTTCGGGGTCCCCCTCCCCCGCTTCGCGGGTGAGGATCAAGGGCCGTGCCTCGCGCCCTACTCCGCGGCGATGCTGAGGGGGGAGGCGCGGTCGCGGAAGTTGATGGTCTTGAGGTAGGCGATGCCGTCCTCGGCGATGTCGTCGCCGACCATGCGGTCGCCTTCGCTCTTGAGCTCATCCATGTCGACATACATGGCGTAGAAGGCGCGGGTGCGGTCGGTGATGATGCCGGCGTTGAGCAGGGTCTTGATCAGCACACGGAAGATGTTGGTGGCTTCCTTCATGTCCTCGCGGCGGGCGTCGTCGGTGGCGATCTTGGCGAACTCCTCGATCACCTTGTCGGGGTCGAGGCCGAATTCCTCATAGAGGTCCCGCTGCTCGCTGGGCGCGACGAGGTTGAAGAGCAGGGTCTGGAAGCAGTGGGCGGCCCAGTCCTCGATCACATTGTGCTCGTCGGGCGACAGCTTGGGCACGGTGCGGTCGGCCCAGATCTTGCCGAACTTGTGGTGAAAGGCCTCGTCGGTCATCACCAGCTGCATCAGCTTGCGGCCCAAGGGGTCGTGGAGCTTCTGGAAGAAGGTGGCGAAGGCGCCCATGGCCAGGCCCTCCACCAGCATCTGCATGCCGACGATCTTCTTATAGACTTCGGGTGCGGAGATGATCTCGGTCAGGAGGTTCTGCAGCACCGGGCTGCACGGCGCCGGCCGGCCCCAGCGGGCCTTGATGTATTTGGCGAAGGCGGTGACGTGGCGGGCCTCCTCGCGGGTCTGGTTGGCGGCGTATTCTTGCGCCCCCTGGTCGTAGAGGACGTGGCAGAGGGAGGCCGAGAGGTTCAAGGCCCCCTGCTCGCCGTGCAGGATCGAGGAGAAGCTGCGCAGAGCCTGCTGGTTGATGAAGCGGATGCGCTCCTTGGGATCGGAGAGGTGGTTGGAGACATAGTCGGTGTGCAGGGCGCCGATCAGCTCCTCGGGCACGAGCGCCTGGTTCTCCATGTCGAAGGGCTCGTCGAAATCGATGTATTTCTTGTCGAGCGGATCCCAGAAGTGGTCGTTGGTGGCGCTGATAATCTTGTCGAAGGCGGTGGAACGGGCCCCGTAGCGATCCAGGGTCAGCATGGACTCGAAATCGTCCGGCGCCACGGCGTCGTACATGGCGTCCTTGGTGATGTTCCCGTCGGCCACGGCGATCTCTCCTTGCCCAAGTGAATTGCGTTCAGGTTCGCACGCTGCGCGCGGTTTTGAGGCGAGTCAAGGAAAATGACGGGGGCGTCACGAATTTTTCCGTCGGAGCCCGTCGACGTCCGCAACCTTTTTCAACGCCAAGAAGCCAAGGAGCCAAGCGCGGTCGATGTCAGGGCTCAAGCCTCTTGGCGTCTTTGCTCCTTGGCGGTTCAAAACAGCGGTTCGGCCGCCTCCGGCGGCATGGTAGAAGAAACTCGGAGATTTGGGCGCGCGGGGACGGCCGATATGGCAAATTTCAACCTCACCAACTTCGTCCGCTCGAAGGCCGTCCAACACGCGCGACGGGCCCTTGCGGAGCGTGCCGGCTCATGAGCGGGCGCCTAGCCCTCGTCACCGGCGCGTCCTCGGGGATCGGGGCCGCCTTGGCTCGGGTTTACGCCAGCCACGGCTTCGACCTGGCGATCACGGCGCGGCGGGCCGATCGGCTGGAGGCGCTGGCGGACGAAGTGCGGCTTCGCCACGGGGTCGAGGTGATGATCATCCCGGCCGATCTGGCCGACGCCGCGGCGCCGGGGGCCATACTGGAGCAGATCACCGCCCACGGGCGCACGGTGGACGCCCTGGTCAACAACGCGGGCTATGGAACGCCGGGGGCCTATCCCGCCGGTGGGTGGGCCGAGGAGGAAGCGTTCTTGCGGGTGCTGCTGATCGCCGTCTGCGAGCTGACCCACAAACTTTTGCCCGGCATGGCCGAGCGCCGGTTCGGGCGGATCGTCAATGTCGCCTCGCTGGCGGGCCTGGTTCCGGGCGGCCCCGGCAGCGCCCTCTACGGCGCGGTCAAGGCCTTCCTGGTCCGGTTCTCCCAGAGCCTCCATCTGGAGAACCAGGGGACAGGGGTCCATGTCACCGCCCTCTGCCCCGGCTTCACCTACACCGAATTCCACGACGTCAACCAGACCCGCGCGCGGGTCGGCGAGCGGGCGCCGCCGTGGATGTGGCTGGGGGCCGACGAGGTCGCCGCGGCGGGCTATGAGGCGGCCGAGGCCAACCGGCCGGTCTGCGTCACCGGCGCGCCCAACAAGGCCATCGCCGCCGCGGCCAAACTCCTACCCGACGACTGGGGCATGGCCCTGATGGCCCGGCAGGCGGGGCGACGGCGGGGCGACGGCTGAACCGCGGCCCGGCTGATAGGGGTGGGCGGTCTCATGCCGCATCAGGCCGATGGTGGACCCCGCCAGGCCGGTGAGGACGAACTGCACCGCCATGGCGCAGAGGATGAGGCCCAGCACCCGCACCACGATGATCATCCCGACCCGGCCGAGCGCGCGGGAGATCAGGCCGGTCAGCCAGAAGGCGGCGACGATCAGGGCGCACTCCGCTCCGATCACCGCGACCCCGATCGCCACCCCGCTCACCCCCAGGCGCCGGGACTCCTCGGCATAGATCACGGCCGAGGAGATGGCCCCCGGCCCGATCAGCAGCGGCATGCCGAAGGGCACCACCAGGCCCTCGAAGCGGCGGGCGGCGTAGGCGCGAGTGGAGAGCTTGTCGATGGCGTCTCCGGGGTCGACGAAACCGTGGGTGGTGTCGCCCCTGGCCATCTCCAGGCCCATCAGCAGCAGGAGGATGCCCCCGGCGATGCGGAAGGCCGACATGGAGATGCCGAAGAACCGCAGCAGGGAGATCCCGGTCAGGTAGAAGAAGCTCAGAAAGACGAAGGCGAAGAGGGCGATATAGAGCGCGGTGAGCCGCCGCCCCGCCGGCGCCGCCCCCACGGTCGCCGCGGCGAACAGGGGCACATTGCCCACCGGGTCGATCAGGGCGAAGAGGGCGACGAAGAAGTTGACGGCGAATTCGGCCTGGCTCATCCTCACCGCTTAGCCCAAATCACCGAAGTTCGCGACCGGCCCGGCCGGCCGCGCGAGGAGTCTCGCCATGCCCGCCGACCCGCGCCTGATCGTCGCCCTGGACCTTGCCGCCCGCGCCGAGGCCGAGGCGATGGTGGAGCGGCTGGCCGACGCGATCTCCTTCTATAAAATCGGCCTGCAACTGCTCGCCGGCGGCGGCATGGACTTGGCGCGGGCCCTCAAGGCCCGGGGCCTCGGCGTCTTCCTCGACTGGAAGCTGCACGACATCGGCGCGACGGTGGAAAAGGCCACGGCGGCCATCGTGGCCTCCGGCGCCTGCGAGCTCCTGACCGTCCACGCCGAACCCCAGGTTCTCGCGGCGGCGGTCAGGGGGCGGGGGGGTGATCGGTCGGCCAGGATCCTGGGGGTGACCGTGCTCACCAGCCTGACGGCCGAGGATCTGGCGGAGATCGGCTATGGCCAGAGCCTCGAAGCCCTGGTCGAGCGTCGGGTCCGCCAAGCGGTCGACGCCGGCGCGGACGGCGTGGTCACCGGCCCCAAGGAAGCGGCGTTGGCCCGCCGCATCGGCGGTCGCGATTTCCTGGTGGTGACCCCCGGCGTCCGGCCGGCCGGCGGCGCGGCGGACGATCAGGCCCGGGCGGCGACACCCGCCGAGGCGCTGGCGGCCGGCGCCAGCCACATCGTCTGCGGCCGCCCGATCACCGCCGCCGCCGACCCCCGCGCCGCCGCGGCGGCCATCACGGCGGAGATGGCGGGTTTTTAGAAATCCACCGCCACGCCCTTGCGCTCCCAGTCGCCGAAGCGGGTGGGCTCCGGCCCGGCCGGGCCGCCCTGTTCGGCCGGGGCCTCGGCGCCCTCCGCGGCGGCGCGTCGCGCGGCGGCCTCGCGCAGCGCCCGGCGCGCGGCGAGGGTGAGGGTCTTGCCGGGGGCGGCGCCGGAGAGGGGATCTTCGGTCATGGTTGGCGAAGACTATGCCTCACTTGGTTTAATTTCCAGGCGTGCGGCCCGCCGCCGCCCCCTCCACCGCTTCGCGGTCCCCCTCCCCCGCGAAGAGGCGCAGGGGAGGATTGATTGTTGGCGCCGCGGCATAAAGCGGGCAGGGCTTGCCCGTGACATCCGACGATCCCGCCCTCATCGCGCGCGCCGCGGCGCTGAAGCTGCTGCGGGGGGCGCTGAGCGGGCGGGGCGGGCTGGAGGAGGCGCTGAGCACCGGCGGCCATGGGCGGCTCACGGCGCAGGACCGGGGCTTCGCCCACGCCCTGGTCATGGCGACCCTGCGCCGGCTGGGGCCGATCGACCGGGCCCTGGACTCGCGCCTCAAGCGCGAACCGCCGGCGCCGGCGCGGGACCTTCTGCGCCTGGGGGCCGCCCAGGCCTTCTTCCTGGACACCCCGGCCTTCGCGGCGGTTGACACCACCGTCGAGCTGACCCCCAAGCCGCTGCGGGGGCTGGTGAACGCGGTTCTGCGCGGGCTGCTGCGCGATGGCCCGCCGAGCCTCGACGCCGAGGCCCATGCCCCGCCCTGGCTCTTCGCCCGCTGGCGCGCCGCCCATGGCGAGGCGGCGGCCCTCGCCATCGCCGGCCAGATCGCTGATGAGCCGGCCACCGACATCACGCCGCGCGAGCCGGCCGACGCGGGCCTGGAAGAGGCCCTGGGCGCCGAACGCCTGCCGGGAGGCTCGCTGCGCACGGGGCGGGGCGGCGACGTGGCGGCCTGGCCGGGCTATGACGCCGGCCGGTGGTGGGTGCAGGACGCGGCCGCCGCGATCCCCGCGCGACTGACCGGCGCGGGACCTGGCCAAACCGTCCTGGACCTTTGCGCCGCGCCGGGGGGCAAGACCCTGCAGCTGGCCGCCCTGGGGGCCGCGGTGACTGCCCTGGACCGTTCGGCGAGCCGCCTGCGCCGGCTGGCCTCGGGGCTGAAGCGCACCGGCCTCGCCGCCGAGATGATCGCCGCCGACGCGGCCGCCTGGGACGACGCGCGGAGCTTCGACGCGGTATTGCTGGACGCCCCCTGCTCGTCCACCGGAACCTTCCGGCGCCATCCCGACGTGCTGTGGAACGCCAAGCCCGGCGATATCGCGGCGATGGCCGCGCTCCAGGCCGCGCTGCTGGCCGCCGCCGCCGCCCGGGTGAAGGCCGGCGGCCGGCTGGTCTACAGCGTCTGCTCCCTGGAGCGGGAGGAGGGCGAGGACCAGATCGGCGCCTTCCTGGACGCGCGCGCCGATTTCGCGCTCGACCCGATCGCACCGGGCGAGGGCGGCGCCCCGGCGGCGAGCCTGGCCCCCGAGGGCTGGCTGCGCATCCTGCCCCATCACGCGCCGGGCGGCCTGGACGGCTTCTTCATCGCCCGGCTGCGACGCGCCGCGAATTTGACTTGAGCGACGGCGGACGGATTAAGTCTTCACGTCATGACCCCGCGCCCGCCTCTCGTCGCCCCCTCGATCCTCTCGGCCGATTTCGCGCGCCTGGGCGAGGAGGCCCGGGCGGTGCAGGCGGCGGGGGCCGACTGGCTGCACGTGGACGTGATGGACGGCCACTTCGTGCCCAACATCACCGTCGGCCCGGCGGTGGTCAAATGCCTGCGCCCGCATGTCTCGATCCCGCTGGACGTCCATCTGATGATCGCCCCGGCCGATCCTTTCCTGGAGGCGTTCCGCGAGGCGGGGGCGGACCACATCCTGGTCCATCCCGAGGCCGGCCCGCACCTCAACCGCACCCTGCGGCGCATCCGCCAGCTGGGCGCCAAGGCGGGGGTGGTGTTCGATCCGTCGACCCCGCCCGAGCTCATCGAATGGATGATGGACGACGTCGACCTGATCCTGGTGATGGCGATCAATCCGGGCTTCGGCGGCCAGGCTTTCATGCCCTCGCAGCTGGCCAAGGTCCGCCGCCTGCGCGGGATGATCGAGGCTTCCGGCCGCCCGATCGAGCTGGAAGTGGACGGCGGCGTGAACCCCGACACCGCCCGCCTCTGCGTCGAAGCCGGCGCCACGGCTTTGGTCGCCGGGACGGCGGTGTTCACGGGCGGGGCTGATCGTTATGCCGCGAACATCGCGGCGCTGAGGGGTTGAAGCGGAGCGTGGGCGTCCCGCCCGCGGCGGACGGGACGTCCGCCCTCCTTTCCCTCACATCACCTTCCAGCTGAGTTGTTCGGGCGGGGGCTTGGGCCAGCGGCGGTCCCAGTCTGAAAGGTCGGGGGGATTGACGGGCCGGGGCGGGGAGCGGGCCGGCAGGGGCCGGGAGAGGCAGGCGTAGCGGGTCTCGTCGGCCACGTGGTCCTCGGCGTGGGTGTCGAGGTCCTCGGGGCGGAGCGGGTCGTGCTGCAGGACCGGCACGGTGCGGATGAAGTCGCGGCAGGTGTCGAACACCACCAACTGGGGGCCGGTCGCGTCGCCGGCGATCCTGGCGCGCATCTGGTCCCAGCCGCCGAAGGCGCCGGCCCGGCCGACCCGGGTGTTGTCGGCGGCCCGCTGGCGGCCGATGATTCTCGCCATGCGCTCGGCGATCGAGGGGCCGCCATCCTCGCGGAAGATCGAGGGGTCCGCGATCCCGTGGCCGATCGCCTCGCCCCGCTCGCGGTCCTTGATCCCCTCGGCGACCTCTTCGGCGGTGAGGCGCAGCCCCTCGTTGGGCTTGCCGCCCATCCCGTACCATTCGCGATAGCGGATCAGCGCCCCGCGCGGCACGATGATCGAACCCGCCTGAGTATCGTCGCTGGCCACCGCCCACCAGCCGACGCTGAAGGGGGCGGCGTAGCCCCAGTCGAAGGACCGGATGCGGGTCCACCTCGGGGAAGGCGAAAGGGCGCACGATGTTGCGCGCGCTCCACTGATCGAAGAACGCCCCCTCGACGATCGACCAGTCGCCCTCCAGCCAGGCCCGGACCAGCTCGGCGGAGCCCGATTGGCGCAGGCGGGCGCGATAGTGGGGGTCGACCTCGTCGAGCTTGGGGTTGTCGGCCAGCCTGGCGGGGATGAAGATCCGGGTGAGCCCGTCCTCCTCGATCGGGCGGTAGGGGCCTGGATCGATGTAGCGGGCTTTCACCCAGTTGTGCCCCGGCCCGCCGGGGTTGCAGGTGGCGCGGAAGCCGCAGGGCGCGCCGGCCGCGCTGCGCAGGGTGGCCTTCAGCTTGTCCACCGGGACGGGAGAGGGGAACTGGGTCAGCTCCTCCACATAGACGCGGCTATAGTCGTGGCCCTGGTAGAGGTCGGCGTCGGCGTCGTTGTCGAGATAGCGGAAATAGAGCACCGCGCCGGAGGGCCAGGCGAAGCGGGACTTGGCCTCCTGCCAGGTGGCGCCGAAGGCGCGGTAGATTTGCCGCGCCCGTGCGATGGTCGGCTCCAGGGCCACCCGGGAGCGGCGCACCAGGAGGCCCCGCGCCGACGCGCCGTATTTGGCCGCATGATGCGCGAAATCCCCCAAAGCCGCGTCGGTCTTGCCGCCGCCCCGCGCGCCGCCATAGACGACCTCGAAAACCTCGCTCTGCACGAAGGCGGTCTGTGGGCCGGGCTGAGGCGCCCAGGTCACGGCTCGGGCTTGGCGAGCCATTTCTCCTTGGTCAAGCCACGGGGGAACGACGAGGCGGGGGTCGGCGGCGGCCCCTCGAACCTGTCCGGCTCGACCCGGAAGCCCCGCGCCGCCATGCTGGCCGCCGTCTCGAGCTCGCCCGCTTGTTGGGCCAAAGTACCACACCGGTCGATCAGGAAGCCCAGGTCGGCCGAGCCGCCCCCGGCGCCGCGCCGCGGGCAAGACCCCGGCCGAAGGCTTCGCGCCGCGGGCTATGAAGAGCCGCCATGGAGTCCTCCGGAAAGTGGAATTGCATATTGCAATAGGCAAGCGGCTTTGTCAAGGCGAGGTTTGCGGAATGTCGTAGAGCCAAAGCCGGAACTCGGGCCGGAAACGCAGGAGCAGGTCGAAATCCGCCCGGTTCCGGCTGACCAGAACGGCGCCGGTCTCCCCGGCGCTTATGAACATCAAGGCGTCGTTGAGAAGCTTGCGCCGCTCCACCCTGGGAAGGCCCTGCGTACGCGCCAGGATGCCGCTGACCACCGCCGCCTCGATCCAGGCCGCGGCGCTTGGCTCGACGATCCGTTCCGGGGCGATCCGCGCCAGGACGCCCTCGATCGCCGCCCGCGCCTTCGGCGTGGCCGGATGGGCCGGATCCAGAAGGCCGAGCCCCGCCGCGAGTTCGGAGAGGGCGACGGCGCTGTGCAGCAGGGGCGCGGCGGCGATGGCGGCGACGAGGGCGCCAGGAAGCCTCGCTGTCTTCTGGGCGTCGATATAGACCGTCGTGTCCAACATCAACGGGGCGTCGGCCAGGCGCCCGCCGCCATCATAGGGAAGCTCCGCGCGCTCGCGGTAGGCCAGCGCGCGGGTCCACATCGCCGGGTCGTGGCGGCCAAGGGGCGTCAGAACGCGAGCTCGAAGTCCTCGGGCAGGGCGCCGGCCTGGCCGACCAGCCAGGCCCCGAAGTCGTCTCCGCCGGCGAGCACGGCCAGAGCGGCCGTGACGACCTCGGAGTCCGAGCCTTCCCCAAGCTTGTCCCGCGCGGCGCGCAGCAGGCCAGGGTCGATGCGGGCGCTCAGCCGGTGAGACCGGGCGCCCGACAGAACGCCGCGCCGCTCAAGCCAATCGGTCGCGGCGGAAACCCGGGCGCGCGTGGCGCCCTGACCGGGCCCGGGCCCGCTCCACGGATGACTCCGCTCTCCCAAGCCGCCGGTCGCCGCCGTCTCGGCCTTGGCCCTTCTGGAAGGCGCCGCTCTGGTCATCATCTTCTCCTGTCAGACACTATTACATAGCATGTCAGACATCGCGCCACAACGCCGCGGCGCCCGTTCGCGTTGACACCCCCGCCCGCGGCCCTATTTTCGCGCCATCCCGCGTGACTGGCGATGAAGGTGGATGACCACCGGGAAGCACGGGAGCGAGACTTCTTTTCAAGCCGCACGCCTGGGCGCCCTCTTTAATCCAAGGAGACCGCCCTTGCCCGC
>JBBQGZ010000073.1:0-12035 GCA_038323535.1 Caulobacterales bacterium | reverse complement strand
GGCCCATGGCGACCAGCCCGATCAAGTGGATCGGCATCGGCCACTCCGGGCAGACTTGACCCGGGGGAATCGGGTCATGTACGCCGTCGCCGCCGAGCGCTGAAGCCCGGCGTTCGTGCAGCCAGCGAGCGACATCGGGGTTGAGGCCGGCGACGGCCTGGTCGTCGAAGGCCCGGCGCCGTTCGTCGCGGCCAAGGCGGATCAGCACGATGTCTCCCGCGCCCACCTCAACGCCCTGGCCGGCCTCCGCCCGCTCCAGGTCGGCGACGGCCACGAGTTGCGCGGGCTCGATGAAGGCAACGCCCAGGGCGCGGGGCACGTCCAGCAGAACGCCGCGGCCCACCAAGCCATGCTTCAGGGTCATCACGGTGTTGCGGCGCGCGCCGGTGCTCTTCACGTCCGTCGCGGGATGGCCGTTGTACATCCGGCCGCTCTGGAAGACGTGGCACAGCGCATCCAGGTGACTGGACGCCATGCCGTGAAAGGCGATGCCGATGTAGTCGGTGGACACCTCCAGCCCCATGCCCGGGATGCACGGGTCGTCGCCGGCGATGATCATGTGGTGCTGGGCCGGCCAAGGGTTTTCGGCCCCAGGCTTGGTGGGAAAGTTCCGCGACAGGCTTATCGATCGGCCGGTCCGCACCAGAGCCGCCGCCCCGATGGTTTGCGCCGGCGTCAGGTGGTTGAGCGTTCCGCGCTCATCATCGCGGCCCCAGCGGCCCCAGTTCGACACCGCCTCGAACAAAGCCTCCATCTGGGCGCCGCTCATGGTGCGGGAGATCATGCCCGCGGCCTAGTCGCGCCGCCGAGGGCCTCGTTGGCCCGGGAATGGCGAACGCCCGGCTCCAGTTCGATCAGTTCGATCAGATTGCCGTTGGGGTCGCGGCAGCAGACCGATCCGACGATGCCCAGCGGCTCGTCCGGCACGAAGACGTCGCGCGCGAAGTCGATGCCCTTGGCCTTCAGATCGGCGTAGGCGCCGTGGATATCAGTGGTGCGGAAGGCGATGATCCTGGGGACCTCGTCGTCCGCCCTGGCCGGATCGGGGAATCGGGCCTCGGGCGCCGACCACTGGATCAGATCGACCATCGGGCCCATCGGGTCGGACGGCAGGACCATCAGCACGCCCTGGCCCTTGGCCGCCCGCAGGCCGAAGATCGAGGCGACGAAGTCGGGCCAGACCACCGTGCGGCGGTCATTGAGCACCTCGAAACCGAGGAGGCGATAAAAGGCGACCGACTCGTCCAGGTTCCGAGCGTTGACCACCGTGTGGTAGAGGTTCTCCAGCCGCCAGCTCGCCGCCATCTCAGCCTCCCGCCCCGAACGCCCGAACATAACCCGCGTTCCGGCGATTGGAAAGCATAAACATAACACCTGTTACGGACAGTGGCGCCGTCCCCGATCGCCGGCGCCGCGCGCTCAACCGCCGAAGTTGATCCCGAACCGCACGCCGAAGGTGCGCGGCGGGAAGTAGACGAAATTGTCGGGCTCCAGAAGCTGCTGGCCTAGGGTGATCGACTGCAGGCCGTCGTTGGAGATCACGTCCTCGTCGCCGACATTGTTGACAAACCCTTCGATCCGGTAGCGGCCGTTTCGGCTGAGCCAGGTCAGGCGAAGATTGGTCATGTTGTAGGCCTTCTGGGTCGAGGTCCGGTAGTTGTCGGGCAGGAACTGGACCTTGCCCGAGAAGAAGGAGTCGACGCGCGGAATGATGGTCCCGAAGCTCGTCTGGATGGCGTACTGGGCGCCCAGGTCGAGGGTGTAGGGCGGGGTCTGGTTGAGCTCATTTCCCTCGAAATTGCACAGATGCGTGACCGCGTCGCAGCCGGGGCCCGGGCCGCCGAAGCGGGTGTCGGTGGTGATGTATTTGCCGTATTTGGCGTCGGTGAGGGTGAAGGTGGCGTTCAGCCGGAGGTTCTGAAGGGGCACGGCGGTGACTTCGGTCTCCAGGCCGTTGACGTAGGTGGTCCCATCGACGTTGTTGATCCCCGACTGGGTGGAACTCTGGACGAACACCTGGAGCTGGTCGATCGCCTCGCGATAGGCGGCGAGGTTGAACTGGATGCGATCGTCGGCGAACCTGGCCTTGAACCCGACTTCGCCCGAGACGGTGGTTTCGGGGCCATAGATCGTGGCCAAGCCGATGATGTTGCCGCCGGCAAGATAGCCTCGCGACACCGAGGCATAGGCCATCAGGCGGTCGTTGACCTGATAGGACAGGCCGAACTTGCCGGTCAGCTGGCCCCAGCTCTTGTCGAACGGGCCCTGCGGGTTGACGCACGTTCCCCCGCAGATCAGCGGCAATTGAAAGTCGAGGAAGTTGAAGCCGTATTTGCGGTCATGGCTGTAGCGCAGGCCCAGGGTCACGGTCAGCGGAATGCCCAGGTGTGTCTTGGCCAGGTTGTAGTCGAGCTGGCCGAAGGGGGCCCAGGCCTGGGTCTTGGTGAAGCCGTGGCTCAGAAAATTGAATTCATCGATAGCGCGGGGAAAGGGCTCCGGGTCGTTGAACCCTAGATCCGAATAGGCGAAGTCCTCGAAATTGTCGGCGTAGAAGTAGATGAAGCCGGCGACCCAGCTGAGCGGCGAGGCGGCGTTGTTCGAGGTGAGGCGAACCTCCTGCGAGAACTGGCTCTGCCTGAGGAGCCACTTGGAGCCAAGGGCGATGGGCAGGTCGGAGCCGTCCCCGTCGCTGGTCTGGTCGACATGGCTGCGGCCATAGGCGGTGATCGAGGTGAATTCCGCGAACGGCAGATCCCAACTGAGGGTCCCCGAATAGAGGCTGAAGTTGTTGGAGGCGTTTTCCGGAGCGTCGTGGCAGAAGACGCGCGGGTTGAACTTTGCCTCCGTGCTGAAGTCGCAACGCGAGCCGATCGGAATGCCGCCCGGCGGGTCGATGAACCGCGCCGGCGTCTCCCACCAGGCGGTGACGGTGGCGGCGGGATCGCGCGCCTCGCTATGGCTGGCGGAGAGCAACAGCCGCGCCTTGGGCGTGAAATCGATCTTCAACTGCCCGCGCACCATCCAATAGTCCTGGGCGTCCTGGTTGTGGGTCGCGGTGGGCGCGGTCGAGAGGTTCGCGGCATAGGGGTCGTGCCGCGCCGACACCGCCGTCAGCCGCGCCGCTACCCCCGCGCGGCCGCCGCGGTCGAATAGAGGAAGATTGACCCAGCCGCGAAAGACGCGGTCCGCGTAATCGCCGAACTGGGCGTCGGCCGAGGCGGCGAAGACGTTTCCCGGCTTGTTTGGGATCACATTGATCGAGCCGCCGACCGAGTTGCGGCCGTAGAGCGTTCCCTGCGGCCCGCGCAGGACCTCGATCCGGTCAATGGCGTAGAACTCCGGGTCGATCGCGGTCGTCCGCTGCACATAAACCCCGTCGATGTTGTAGGCCACCGGGGAGTCGCCGCCCGGCGTGGTGTTCTGGCTGCCGAGACCCCGCATGGTGATCACGTTCTCGCCCCCGGTCACGCCGGCGCCGAAGCGCAGGGAGGGGACGCGCGAGCCCAGGTCGGCGAAGCCGATCACGCCCTGGGTCTCCAGGTCCTGGCCGCTGAGCGCGCTGATGGCGATGGGCACCTTCTCGATGTTCTCCGCGCGCCTCTGGGCGGTGACGATGAGGGTTTCGACCTCGGTGGCGGCCGGTGCGGCCTGGGCCAGGCCCAAGGCGGGAAGCGCCAGGGAAGAGATCGCGGCGACGCCGCCCAGCAGACGACCGGCGAGATGCCCCATCGCGACTCCCCCTTGTTCCGGCGAGGCTGATCGATCATTCGCGTCACGCCCGCGCCATTCACCATAACATGCGTTTGGTAAATGCAAAGACGATTCAGATATCGCTCGTTATGTGATGGGGCGCCGTTTTGGCGCCGCCGGTGGAGCTCGCGCCGCGACGCCATTTTCCGGCGCCGATCCCAGCCGAAGTTCAAGCAGGGAGTCGATATACTGGCGCTGGCTTGGCGCCGAGAGCCCCCTCACGCCCAGAAGAACCTGGACCCCGATGCCGTCCACCAGCGCGACGAACTCGCGGCCGGCCCGCTCGGCGTCGAGTTGCGGGGGCGCTTCGCCCTGCTGCTGGGCGCGGCGGATCAGGCTGGTGATCCGGGCGGTCCATTCCCGGTAGCGTTCGCGCATCACGCCGGCCACGTCGGCGCTATAGGATGCCCTCTCCCAGAAAGCGACCCAGAACCGCCACCGCCCCCGCATAGTCGCGGTCGCCGGAAGGGCCGAATAGATGAGATCGCGAAGCGCCCGGCGGGCCGACGGCGCCAGCGCCACCTTGTCCATATGGCCCCGCATCAGCTCGGCGGCGTATTCCGAAGCGGCGATGAGCAGCTGGTCCTTCGAGTCGAAGTAGTGGGTCAAGGCGCCGGTGGTGAACCCCGCCTCGCGGGCGACTTCGCGCACCGTCAGCCCGTCGAGCCCCGCGCGCATGATGACCGCGAGCGCGGCGGCCGAGAACACGTCACGCTTGCGTTCGCGATCGGCTTGCCGCGGCATTCGTCGTCACCGTTCCGATCGGGCGCCCCCGCGCCCCCGCCGAGCACCCTTCGGCCCGCGGGGGCGGGACGTGGGACGGCGCACCTCAGAACAGGCGCCGCGCTGGGAGCAAGATCGGAGGGTCTCGGCGAGGGCGACCGGCGAAGGCGCCCCGCCGGCGGGACACGCCCGCCGCGTCCGGCGCCGATTCGTGCTAAGGCGCTTGAAAGGCCGAGGCGAACACGGGGCGAGGAACGACGATGGCCGAGAACGGCAAGGGCGGTCAGCTGGCGGTGGCGATCGTCGGCGCGGCGAGCGCGGTCGGGGTCGCGCTGGTCGCCAACTGGCACAGCGTCTTCCCCGGCAAGGCGCCGACGCCCGCCCCGCCGGCGCCCACGCGACCGCTCGCCGATGCCCCCACCGGCCCGGTCGCGGCGTCGCCGATCTCCCCGGCCCCGGCGGCGTCGTCCGACTTCATCCTGGCCGACAGCGACTAGATCGCCCTGGACGCGGCGCGCATCGTGGGCCTCTCGGCGGCACAACTGCGCCTCGCGCGCAACGAGATCTACGCCCGCCACGGCTTCATCTTCCACTCCGCCGACCTTCGCGCGTATTTCAGCCGCTATTCCTGGTACCGGCCGATCGCCAGCACGGTGACGCTCTCGCCGGTCGAACAGGCGAATGTCGCGCGCCTGCAGGCGGCCGAGAGCGCGCGCCCCGCCGGTGGATAGCCTCGCCTCGCTGGCCCGGGCGGCCGGCAGGCTCCTGGCCGCCGTATCGCCCGCCTCGATCGACCTGGCGGCGCCCGCGCCAAAGTCCCCCGCCGCCCTGCGGGCCTGTCTCGCGGGCCTGGTGGCCGCAAATCCCGACGCCCTGGCCCGGGTCGACGAGACCCGGCTCTATTGGCGCGACGGCCATGTCACGCCGCTTCGCCGCTTCGCCGGCCCGCGCACGGCCGAGGCGATCCTCGCCGATCCCGACATCGTCGACATCTTCGCCTAGGACTATCCGCTCGGGTCCAGGGTTCCCTCCCGGCCAGGCGATCCGGGCCGCCCCCGGCCGGCGGCCTTCCTCCAGCGGCTCTATGGCGACTGTCGCAAGGGCGAGGTGCAGCGCCGGCTCGTCGACGTGCGCTGGCCGGGCGGCCACAAGGTGCGCTTCACCGCCGCCCACGGCGCCGCCGCCGCCCTGGGCCGCGCCGCCCGCGCGCTGGAGCACCTGGGCGCGGCCGCGGCGCCCTGGCTCTGGCCGCTGGCGGGAACCTTCAACTGCCGCCCCATCGCCGGCACGCGGTCGCCCTCCATGCACGCCTTCGGCGCGGCCATCGACCTGGCCAGCCGCCACGGCGGCTATTGGCGCTGGGGCGCGGACCGCGGCCCTCCCCTCCCGGCCCCGATCGTCGCCGCCTTCGAGCGCGAAGGCTTCATCTGGGGCGGCAAATGGGCCCACTTCGACACCTTCCACTTCGAGTTCAGGCCGGAGATCATCGTGGCGGCGCGGCGGGGGTAGGGGGGCCAGGAGGGAATCGACTTGGCACGGGCTGCTGGACCCGAACGCCCTGTGTGGCGCACTTGGCGTCAGGCGGGGGGAAGCGCGTTCGCGTGTGAGGAATAGGACAGGCAGCGTTGATAGAATTGCCGCAGATCCTCGCCGGTCTCGCGATCAACCGCGCCGATCGCCTCGATACAGTCTTCCCATGACAACACGCCCATCCGTCCGGTGGTCGCCAGACGGTCGACGAGGGGGAGAAGGAACGCGGCCTCCCAGACGCGCAGCTCGGGCGCTTCTTGCCGGACCATGGCTTCATAGGCGCCGATCCGCTGGTGCACGGCCAGGCGGACGGAATCGGGTTCGACGCAGGCCTCCAAATTGGAAATTCCCGGACGGCGTCGGCTCACCGCAGGGGCGATGACGAAGAAGCGGAGCGAACCGAAATCGGCGATCCCCTTGGAGGTGTGGGCGATGGCGGCGGCCATGCACGCCACATTGCGCGCGGCCTGATTATAGGCCGGGGCGTTCTTCGTCCCCGCCGACAGGTTGCTGAACATCTTGGCCTCGATCACCACGAACTGGCCGCCGACGGGATCGAGCCGAAGCCCCGCCTTCGTCGAGGCGCGGAAGTCGAAGTGCCCGATCACTCCGTCGGCGTTGGTGAACCCTTCGGCCAGGGAATCGGCCTTGGACCGGGGCCTGAACGGGGAACTTAACAGGGCCTCGGAGTACCACTTGGCACCGTCGGCGAAGCTCAGAGGATGATCTCGGATGCGCAGGGTCCGGAAAGCGTCCAGTACCAGCCGCAGCATCCAGCCTTCGTTGAACACCTCGGTCGGTGGAAAGCAGCTCGTCTCGTCGGCCTCGCAGGAACGCAGGATGCGCAGCAGGCGATCGGGGATTGTGGTCGCGCCGCTCACGCCGCGCGCGCCAAGGCTTCGTACAGGAGCGATTCCAGCAGCCGGTCGCGCCCGCGATCCGAGGCAAGGAGTTGCCCCTCAAGTTGGTCGCACAGCGCCATTAGCTCATCGACCTTGGCGACGATCCGGCGCTGCTCGGGGAGGGGCGGGAGGGGAACTACAATGCGTCGGAGGCCAGAGAGCGGCACGGTCTTCTGCGCGATACCGGTGGCGCAAGCGGTTGCTTGATCGAACACGTTTTGACTGGCCATTGCGTAAGCCAAGAAATCTACATCGACAAATTTGGATGGTCGCACTATGCCGATATGGCGTTGGACACAAAACCGGTGCGATTTGCGAACAACTATTGGTATTCCGTATGATCCAACAAGTGTATAAAGTATATCACCGAGCACCGGCTGCCGGATTGGATCGATAGACTCATAGTATTCCAAAGGCACGAACCGCGACCCCGTGAAATCTACGACTTGCTTTCGGACATTTCCGATCACGAGAAACGGCACGCCGCTTTCGGCTTTCGGCGGAGGAAGATGGTCGCCGTCAGTGATCGAAATGCATATGGATGAGAGATTCGTGACCCTCCATCCCTGGGGCACCGGGGTGTCTGGTATTGTTCCGGTAAGGTCGGCAACCACATCTGCCTTCCTTAGTTCTCCCGACTTCACCAATCGCGCCTTGTGCGCGGCAATCTGCGCCAACAACTCCGAAGCCGGTTCTTCATCCGCGTCTTGCGGCACGAGGCGGCCGCGAACCGCGAGATCGAGGATGGTGTGGCCCAGTCGCTTAACCTGATCTGGGCGTGCGGTGAGGTCGCCGAGATGGTCAAGCGCGAAGCGCGCATCGGCCTGGAACGTGGCGGGGTTGCGATCGGGGGCGTTCAGGCGGGCGAGGCTCGACTTCGCCAACCGGTCGCGAGTCGCCTCTCGGTCGGCTCGCGCCGCCTCCAGCCGGTCGCACAGGGCCATCAGCTCATCGACCTTGGCGACGATGCGGTGCTGTTCGGCGAGAGGTGGGAGGGGGAAGTTCTGATTGGCGAACTCGTCATATTTGAGACTTTGAACGGTCGTACCCGTCTTGACGAGTTCTGACGGGATAAATTTTGTCATTCCGTAAAACATGATCTGTAGATAGCGCTCAATATCTTCAACAAAAGGCGTGAGCACTTTCATGTCCTGATTTGCCGTCGCCTCCACGCGATTAATAGCTACAGGGAAGATTCGTTTAAGGATGGCGATGGCCTCGATCGCGGCGTTGACGGCGTTGACCTGATAATAGCGCGGAGCCTTGCCGCCGCCGTCGTCGAAGTAGTCCTGTAGGACGATCGCTTCGGCCTCGGGCGTGAGACCTTTCCAGGCCCGGTATCGCGCCCATAGTTCGGCGGGCGGCGGAAAGGCGTCGAGAGCGAGGTTGGTCTCGAGGATCTCGTCCAATCCGGTGCGGTCGTGGAAGACGAAGCCGTCGCCGTTGGAGGAAAACACGAAGGGGATGTCCAAGGTGACCGCATAGTCGAGGGCCTGCTGCATCCCGTCGCCCACGCCGTGGAGATTGTCCTTCGCCTCGATCAGGGCCAGGGGAATGTTGGGCTTAAAATAGAGGATGTAGTCGGCGCGCTTGGCCTTGCCACGCGTGACCAGCTTGCCGCGCACGATGATGCGTCCCTTGGTGAAGCTGACCTCCTCGCGGAGCTGCGAAATCTCGTCCCAGCCCGCCTTGCGCAGAGCGGGGGTAATGAACTTGGTGCAGATGTCGCGCTCGCTGTACGGAGTCTTGCCCATAGCCCTCACCCGCCCCGCGCCATCACCCGCGCCAGGCGGCGGTCCGGGGCCGGGCCGAAGGGGTTGGTGACCACCACGCCGCGCCAGGCGAAGCCGTCCTGGAAGTCCTCGGAGAGCAGGAGGTCGCAGCCGCCGTGGGCGGCGGCGGCGAGGATGACGGCGTCGAAGATTTGCACACCGTGTTCGGAGGCCAGGTCAAGCGCGGCGTCCAACACTTCCGGTGTGGTGGCGATGAGTTCGCTCGCGGTTCGCGTCCGCCGCACGCGCTCGGCCACGTCGCGTCGAGGGAGCCCTCCTTTTCTCAGAAGGACGCGGTAGAACTCGGCCAAGGCCTGAACCGCGATGACGGGACGTTCCTGGGCGCGAAGCAGGCCACGCATAAGGCGGCGACTGAAATCGATCTTCTTCCTGTCCGCCGGGGAATGTTCGACGCCCTCGGCATAGACCAGAATATTGGTGTCAACGGCGATGCGCGACACGCTCAATCGCGCTCATAGAGCTCGTCGCGCGTCCATGGGCCGACAACCATGGGTGTCAATGTCGCCCAATGAGCCTCCAAAGCCGCCAGGGCGTCGCGGAGCCGCTCGCTTTCACGCGCCTCGGGGTCGATCGTCACCGGACCCAATTCCGCCACGGGTTCGCCGTGCGAGGTGATGGTGATCCGCGTTCCCTCGCGCGCGGCGCGCAGGAGCTTGGAGAATTGCCGGTTGGCCTCGGCGGCGGGGACGGTTAGGACGGACTGGGGCATCTCACTACTGTAGTGAGTTTTGGGCGCCGCGCAAGGCGCGCTCCAGCAAGTAGCCAAAGGCCAGCGGCTCGGCGATAAGGCGCGCTGCAATGAGGAGGCGAGGCGTGGCGGGTTGGGTGCTGGGGGTGATCGGGGGGTCGGGGCTGTACGGGATCGAAGGGCTTGAGGGCCCGCGGTGGGTGACGGTCGAAAGCCCGTTCGGCGCGCCGTCGGACCAACTCTTGACCGGCCAGCTCGGCGAAACACGGCTGGTGTTCCTGCCCCGCCACGGCCGGGGGCACGCCCTGCCGCCGACGGCGGTGAACGCGCGGGCCAATATCGATGCGCTCAAACGGGCCGGCTGCACCGACATCCTGTCGCTCTCGGCGGTGGGCTCCCTGCGCGAGGCCCTCTCGCCGGGCGACTTCGTGATCGTCGACCAGTACATTGATCGGACGTTCGCCCGGGAGAAGAGCTTCTTCGGGCCGGGCCTGGCCGCCCACGTCTCCATGGCCCGCCCGGTCTGCCCCCGGCTCTCGGGGTATGCCGCCGCTGCCGGCCGGGCGGCCAGGGCGCGAGTGGTGGAGGGGGGATGCTATCTCGCCATGGAAGGCCCGCAATTCTCGACCCAGGCCGAGAGCGCCCTCTACCGGTCCTGGGGGTGCGACGTGATCGGCATGACCAACATGCCCGAGGCCAAGCTCGCGCGCGAAGCGGAACTCCCCTACGCCTCGGTGGCGATGGTCACCGACTACGACTGCTGGCACGAGGAATTCGCCCATGTCGATGTCGCCCAGATCCTCGAAGTGCTGGCCGCCAATGCCGACAAGGCCCGCGCCCTGATCCGCGCCCTCGCGACCGCCCTGCCTAGGGAGCGCGCCGCCTCGCCGATCGACACCTGCCTCGACGGGGCCCTGATCACCGCCCCGGCGGCGCGCGACCCGGCCATGATCGCCAAGCTTTCGGCGGTGGCCGGCCGCGCCCTTGGACGGGAGCCCGCATGAACCTCGCCGACCATATCCGCGCCATCCCGGATCATCCCAAGCCGGGGATCCTGTTCCGCGACATCACCACCCTCCTCGGCGACGCCGGGGCGTTTCGCCGGACGGTGGACGAACTGACCCGGCCCTTCTTGGGGATGAAGATCGACAAGGTGGCGGCGATCGAGGCGCGCGGCTTCATCCTGGGCGGCGTGGTGGCCGATCGGCTGGGCGCCGGCTTCGTGCCTTTGCGCAAGAAAGGCAAGCTGCCGCATCACACCCGGGCGGTGGAATACGCCCTGGAATATGGGACGGACGCCATCGAGATGCACCTGGACGCGATCCTGGAAGGCGAGACGGTGATGCTGGTCGACGATCTGATCGCCACGGGCGGCACGGCCTTGGCGGCGGTGGACCTGCTGACCCAGGCCAAGGCGCGGATCATCGCCGCCGCCTTTGTCGTCGACCTGCCCGAACTGGGCGGCGCCGACCGCCTGCGGGCGGCGGGAGTGGCCGTCACCACCCTGGTCGCGTTCGAGGGGCATTGAGCGGTCGCGACCCGCCTTCCGATCGCCCCCATCCGGCGCCACATGGGCGTCATGACCCCCAGCGCCCCCTGGCGGATGTTCCGGCGCATGCAGGCGAGCCTGCTGGCCGGCGCAAGCCTGCTCTACCTGGGCGCGGCGATCCACGCCTGGCGGGTGCTGCCGGGAACCGGCGAGCTGAAGCTGCAGAGGACGATCCTGTGGCCGGCTATTCTCGGCGCGCTGTCCTTCGCCGCCTTTCGCCTCGTCCCGGCCCTGCGGCGGGGCCTCTCTCGCCATTTGTGGATCAGCTATCGCACCGGCTTCGGCCAGAGCGTGGTCTCCGTGCTCGTGGGCCTGGGCGTGCTGGTGGTGGCGGCCGGCTTCATCTATTGGCAGACCCACGCCGCCGCCAACGGAGGGCGCTATCCGGCCGGTGCGTTCAGCGGCTACGGCGCGGGGATCGGGCTGCTGCTCGCCCAGGCCCTGATCGTCCGCGACCTCGAGCGCGACCCGGCGTTCCGCGACGGGATCGAGGGGAGGTAAGCCTCAAAGTTCTCCCCGCCCGCCTCCGTTGAGGGCGAAGAGCTGGAGGGTGCGCAGGCGGGCGAGGCGGGCGGCGTCGGGCGAATAGTCCGTGCGCCGGTCGGAGGCGAAGCCGTGGCCGGCGTCATAGACATGGATGGGAAGGTCCGGCTGCGCCGCCGCGATCGCCTCGATCGCCGCCGGCGGGATGCTGGCGTCATGGCGACCGAAATGGAGGATGACGGGGCAGAGCGGCGCCTCGCCCAGCAGTTCGGGGATGCGCCGGCCATAGTAGCAGGAGGCGGCCGACACCCCCTGGACCCGGCACGCCGCCAGCCACGCCGCGCTCCCGCCCCAGCAGTAGCCGACGACGAACACCGGGGGCGCCAGGGCGGCGACGGCGGCGGATAGGTCGGCGGCGACTTCCTCCCAGGGCGTCGCTTCGGATAGGGCGCGCCCGCGCGCGACGCCGTCGGCGTCGTAGGCGGCCTGGAATCCGGGCTCGCGCCGATCGAAAAAGGAGGGCGCCAGGGTCTCGTAGCCGTCGGCCGCGAAGCCCTCCGCCATCTCGCGGATATGGTCGGTGACGCCGAAGATCTCCTGGATCAGGACGAGCCCGC
>JBBQGZ010000072.1:0-12129 GCA_038323535.1 Caulobacterales bacterium | reverse complement strand
CATGATGATCATGGGCGACACCTGCACCCGGGCCTGCGCCTTCTGCAACGTCGCCACCGGCCTGCCGGGTCCCCTCGACCCCACCGAGCCGGCCCGGGTGGGCGCGGCGGTCGCGGCCATGGGCCTAAAGCACGTGGTGATCACCTCGGTGGACCGCGACGACCTGGCCGACGGCGGGGCCGCGCATTTCGCCGCCACCGTGGGCGCCATCCGCGCCGCCGCGCCCGGAACGACGATCGAGATCCTCACCCCGGATTTCCTGAGGAAGCCTGTGGCCGCGGCGCTGAGTGTCATCGACGCCCGCCCGGACGTCTTCAACCACAATCTGGAGACCGTGCCGCGGCTCTACCTCTCCATCCGGCCGGGCGCCCGCTACTACCACTCCCTGCGCCTGCTCGAACGGGTCAAGGAACGTGCGCCGGATCTGTTCACCAAATCGGGCCTGATGGTCGGCCTGGGAGAGGCCAAGGAAGAGGTGATGCAGGTGATGGACGACATGCGCTCGGCCGGGGTCGATTTCATCACCATCGGCCAATACCTCCAACCCACCCGCAAGCACGCCGCCATCGACCGGTTCTGGAGCCCCGAGGAATTCGCCGCCCTGGAGACCATCGCCCGCGCCAAGGGCTTCCTGATGGTGTCCGCCAGCCCGCTCACCCGCTCCTCCCATCACGCCGGCGAGGATTTCGCCAGGCTTCAGGCGGCGCGCCGGGCGCTCAGAGCCGGAGCGCCTTAGCGCTTGCGCCACCGCCTGACCCGCGTCCTCCCGTACACCGCGGAGCAGCTCTTCGACTTGGTGGGTGATGTGGAGCGCTACCCGGAGTTCGTCCGCTGGGTTTCGGAGTTGCGAACCTGGAACCGGCGGGAGGCGGAGGAGGGGGTGATCCTCCTGGACGCCGAGGCCAAGGTGAAATTCTCCATCGTCCGCGAACGCTTCTCCACCCGCGTGCGCCTGGACGGGCCCGCGATGGCGATCGACGTCGCCCTGATCTCCGGCCCCTTCCGCCGCCTCGAGACCCGCTGGCGCTTCGAGCCGCACGAAAAGGGCGCGCAACTCGCCTTCGAGATCGACTTCGAATTCGGGTCGCGGCTTTTGGAGGGACTGCTGGCGGCCAACTTCGAAAAGGCGGTGACGCGGCTGGTGGCGTGCTTCGAGCGGCGGGCGAAGGAGCTTTATGGGTGAACATCCGTGAGAGCGTTTTGCGCTTCGCCCGGGCGAGCATTTCATCGGTAAGCGGCTGGGCGTCGGGATCGGCCCGGGCGCTGGCGGGGCGATCCTCGTCGGACATGGCGCGGATTCGCCACCAATCGGTTTTCCCCGTAGGGCGATCAAGCTTGGTCATGGGTGAAAATATACCTTTGGCTTTCCGGGCGCGTGGCGACCGCCGCCGAAATGTCGACCAATGATTTACCGGGGGCTTTGCGTTGCCTGGGACGAAAGACGTTGCTACGCACATTGTAACATTCGGGAGCGTCCCATGGGCGATGCCAAAGTCCGAAAGACCGGCGAATTCCTCGATGTCGTCCTGTCGAAGGATGTCACCAACCATCTGGACCTAAGCGGCGAGGGGCCCATTCCGACGGAAGTTACGGACGGCGGCAAACGGTTGGATTCCCACGATCCGACGTTCGAAAGCAAGATGGCCAGGGCCGAAGACCTCATCGGCCGCTACCACCGGGCATTGAACATCTTGGCCAAGTGAAGCTCGCCTCGAGGACTTAAGAATGAAAGCATCGTCGCCCTCGATCTGGCTGATCAAATCGGAGCCCGAGAAATACGGCTATAGCGATCTCGTACGCGACGGCCGCACCGTCTGGGACGGGGTGCGCAACGCCCAGGCGGCGATCTGGCTGCGCGCCATGCGTGTGGGGGACGTGCTCCTCTTCTATCATTCCAGAACCGAACTTTCCGTGGTCGGGGTGGCTAAGGTCGCCGGTGAGGCCTTCGTCGACCCGACCGACCCGACCGGCCGCTTCGTCGCGGTGGAGATCGAGCCGGTGCGGGCGCTGCCGCGGCCGGTCGCCCTGGCCGACATGCGCGCGAACCCCGCTTTGGCCGGTATGGTCATGTTCCGCCAGTTCCGCCTGTCGGTCACGCCGGTGACGCCGGCCGAATGGTCGGCGATCCGGGCGATGGCGGGGGACGCCGGCAGCCAATAATCCGCGCCCCGCACTCTTACCGCAACCGCTCCCGAAGCATCTCCAGGGCCACTTCCACCGACGCCATCTGGACGTCCCAGCGTTCGTCGAGGTCGAACATCTCCATGCGATGCTGGACCGACTGGTTGGCGCGGGCGGTGGCGAAATGGACCGTGCCGACCGGCTTCATCGGCGTGCCGCCGCCGGGGCCGGCCACCCCGGTGACGGCCACGGCGAGGTGGGCGTGGGAGTGCTCCAGGGCGCCCTCGGCCATCATCCGCGCGATCGGTTCGGAGACGGCGCCCAGATCGGCGATCAGGTCGCCCGAGACGCCCAGCAACTCGTGCTTGGCGCGGTTGGTGTAGGCGACGAAGCCGCGTTCGAAGACGTCCGAAGCGCCCGGAATGGCGCAGATCGCCGCCGCCACCAGCCCTCCGGTGCAGCTTTCGGCGGTGACGATCCGCAAGGAACGTTCTCGCGCATCGTCGATGATGAGCCGGGCCAGGGTCTGGATTTCGAGTGAAAACATTAAGTGCGCCTCCTTGCGCCTCTAGCCAAGCCGCGCGCGGCGAGACCAACATCGGCGCGTCCGGGGTTTCAAGGGCGAATCGACATGTCCGCCACCGACGCGCCTCGGGCGCGCGCCATCGCCCCTTCACTGTTCATCGTCACGGTGTTCGCCAGCGCCGCCCTGGTGTTCATGGTCGAGCCGATGATGGCCAGGCTGGTCCTGCCGATCCTGGGCGGGTCGGCGGCGGTGTGGAACACCAGCCTGGCGTTTTTCCAGGCGGCCCTGCTGATCGGCTACGTCTACGCCCATCTCCTCCAGCGCCCTGCCTCGACGCGGGGTCAGATTGTCCTGCATCTGGGGGTCATGGCCCTCGCCGCCTTGGCGTTGCCGCTGGGGGTCTCCACCCTTCTGGGCGATCCGCCGCCCGGAGCGCCGGCCCTTTGGCTGGTGGGCACGTTGACCCTCTCGATCGGGGCGCCGTTCGCGGCCCTGTCGGCCACCGCGCCCCTGGTCCAGGCGTGGCATGCACGGATGGTTCCGGGCGAGGCGGGGCGAGGGCCCTGGGGCCTCTATGCCGCCAGCAACCTCGGCAGCCTTCTGGCCCTGCTGGCCTATCCCGTCGCCGTCGAGCCGGCGCTCAGCCTGCGTCATCAGACGCGCGATTGGAGCCTGGGCTACGTCGCCTTCGCGGGCGTGATGCTCGTTCTGGGCGCCGCTCTCTGGCGTTTGGCGCCGCGTGTGCGGGCGGACGTGGCGCCGGCGGACGGCTCGAAAGTGGGGTGGCTGGACCGGGCGCGGTGGATCGCGCTTGCCGCCATCCCGTCGAGCCTGATGCTGGGGGTGACGAACTACGTCACCACCGATGTCGGCTCGGCGCCGTTTTTATGGGTGGCGCCCCTGGCCCTGTATCTCGCCACCTTCATCATCGCCTTCCAGCCCCGGCCCCTGGTGTCCCGGACCACGGCGCTCGTCATTCAGGCCATCGCCTTGCCCGCGGCCTGCGCCTTCCTTCACGTCGCTGCCGGCGGCTTCCTCATTGGCGTGACCATTCATTTCGCCGGTTTCTTCTTCACCGCCCTGATCTGCCACCAGGCGCTCGTGGCCCGCCGCCCGGCGCCGGCGCATCTGACCGATTTCTACATCTGCCTGTCTCTCGGCGGGGCGTTGGGGGGTGCGTTCAACGCCTTCCTGGCTCCTCTCATCTTCAATACGGTGGTGGAATATCCGGCCGTGCTGGTCCTCTCGTGCCTGGCTCGGCCCTGGGGGCGCGGCGCGCCGAAGACTTGGCGGTGGCTCATCCTCGCGGCGGGCGCCTTGGCGGCCGGAGCGGCGATCCTGGTCGCCCACCCCGAGGGGACCGTAGCGGCGGCGGCGGTCGAGCGCCTGGGAAACGTCGATCCGACCCTTGTGGCGACCGCGCTGTTGGCGGTGACGGAGCTGACGGCATTTTTGCTGCGCCGCCGGGCCTGGATGTTTATGGCCGCGATCCTGATTCTCACCTTGGCCGCGGCCAAGGCGACCGACAGGGTCGACGTCATCCGCACCTGGCGGGGCTTCTTTGGCGTGCTGCGCGAGTCGCGCCTGAACCAGCCCGCCCTGGGCGGCGAGATTCACATGCTGGCCCATGGCACGACGCTTCACGGCGCCCAGGCGCAGTCGCCGGCCTTCCGCTGCCAGCCCCTGGTCTACTATGCCCATGAGACCCCGATCGGCCAGGTGTTCGACGCCGTGCGCGCCGAGCGGCCCGCGATCCGGGTGGGCGCGGTGGGCCTGGGAACCGGGTCGGTGGCCGCCTACAGCCGCCCGGCCGACTCCCTGACCTTTTTCGAGATCGATCCGCTGGTCGTGCGGATCTCCACCGATCCGCGCAATTTCAGCTGCACCACGCTCTGCGCCAGAGGGCGGGTGGATTTCACGCTCGGCGACGCACGGCTGACCCTTAGTCGCGCTCCGGCCGGCGTTTTCGACATCCTGCTCATCGACGCCTTCTCCTCCGACAGCGTCCCAGCCCATCTGCTCACCGTCGAGGCGGTGCGGATGTACCTGACCAAGCTTAGGCCAAGCGGGGTGATCATCCTGCACCTCTCCAACCGCAACCTCGATCTGGTGGGCCCGGCCCAGGCCGTCGCCCTGGCCGCGGGGGGCAAGGCCCTGTTCCAGAGCCACCGCGCCGACCCGGCCCTGCCGCAACTATGGGAGTCGTCCGAGGACGCGGTGATCGTGGCCAGAAACGCGGAGGGGTTGGCGCCCTTCATCCACGACCCCCGCTGGCGGCCGGCCGACGCCCGCGGCGTTCGGCCCTGGACCGACGACTACACCAACCTCTTCGGCGCCCTGGTCAGGCGCACACGGCAGAGATGGGCGGGGGAACCTTAAGCGGGCGTCTCCACCGCCGCCACCGCCTGGGCGGCGAGGCCCTCCTCGCGGCCGGTGAAGCCCATGGCTTCCGTGGTCGTGGCCTTGACGCTGACCTGGCCGACCGCCAGCCCCAGGAGTTCCGCGACGCGGGCGCGCATGGCCTCGCGATGGGGTTTGATCTTCGGCCGCTCGCAGATCAAGGTAATGTCGACATTGATCACCCGCTCGCCCCGAGCCGCGATGAGGTCGGCGGCGTGGCGAAGGAAGGCCGAGGAGTCGGCGCCCTTCCACTTGGGGTCCCCGGGAGGAAAATGATCGCCGATGTCGCCTTCGCCGATCGCGCCAAGCAGTGCGTCGGTGAGGGCGTGCAGGCCCGCGTCGGCGTCGGAATGGCCGATCAGGGCGCGGTCGTGCTCGATCCTCACCCCGCACAGCCACACCGCGTCGCCGGGGCCGAAGCGGTGGGCGTCGAAGCCCTGGCCGATCCTCGTCACCCGGGCGGCGCCGGCGAGGCGCTGCGCCATCGCGAAGTCCTCCGGAAAGGTGAGCTTCATCAGCATCGGATCGCCGGGGGCCAGGATGATGGTTCCGCCCGCCCGTTCCACCACCGAAGCGTCATCGGTGGGGATCTCGCCCGCCGGCCAGGATCGGTAGGCTCGGCGCAGGGTGTCGCCGCGAAAGGCCTGAGGGGTCTGCGCCCGCCAGAGCCGCTCGCGCGACGGGGTCGTGACCGCGCCGGTGGCCTCGTCGCGCCGTTTGAGCGTGTCGGCCAGGGGCAGGACGGGGATCGCCCCCTCGGCGTCTCCAAGCGCCGCCAGAAGTCTTTCCACGTCGCGGACCGACAGGAACGGTCGCGCCGCGTCGTGCACCAGCACGATGCCGTCATCCGCGAGCGCCTCAAGTCCGGCGACGCACGATTGCGCGCGCGTGGCGCCGCCGGCGACGGTCGACCAGCGCGGGAGCCCGGCGAAGGCCGCGGCGGCCAGGCTCTCGTCGCCGGGGGCGATCACCGCCACCACCCGCCGCGCGCCCGCCGCCAGCAAGGCTTCCAGCGACCAGCGGGCCACCGGCTTGCCGGCGAGCGGGCGCCACTGCTTGGGGCCTCCGGAACCGGCGCGCTCGCCCGATCCGGCCGCGACGAGGACGGCGCTGAAATCCATGGCGCTGTGTAGCCGGGTCGCCCGCCCTATGCCAAGAACCGGCGGCGTGGATCAGGGATCAATGAACAGGGGTTTGAACATCGGAGGGGTCGGCGTTCCCGGCCGGGTGTGGATCGCGCCCATGACCGGCGTCTCCGATCTGCCCTTCAGGAGGATCGCGGCGGAGCTGGGGGCCGCCTATGTCGCCACCGAGATGGTCGCCTGCGCCGAGTTCGCCCAGGCGAGGCCCGACGTTGTCCGGCGCGCCGCCGTGGGCGCCGGGCTGCCGCTGATGGTGGTGCAGCTCGTGGGCCGCGAGCCGCGCTGGATCGCCAGCGGCGCCCGGCTCGCCGCCCGGTCGGGAGCGCAAATCATCGACCTGAATTTCGGCTGCCCGGCCAAGGCGGTGACCGGGGCTCTGGCCGGGTGCGCGGTGATGCGGGCGCCGGAACTGGCGCGCAGCCTGATCGCCGCGGCGGTGGGGGCGGCGGGCGTGCCGGTGACGGTAAAGATGCGGTTGGGCTGGGGCGAGGACGACCGCAACGCCCCCGAACTCGCCGCGGTGGCTGAGAGCGAAGGGGCGAGCGCCGTCACCGTGCACGGGCGAACACGCGGCCAGTTCTACGCCGGCGCGGCCGACTGGGCGGCGGTGCGCGCGGTCAAGCAGGCCGTGACCATCCCGGTGCTGGTCAACGGCGACATCATCGACGAAGGCTCGGCGCGCGCGGCCCTGGCCGCTTCGGGGGCCGATGGGGTGATGATCGGCCGGGCCGCCACCGGCCGTCCCTGGATCGCCGCCGGGATCGAGACGGCCTTGGATGGACGACCCTTCGCGGAACCCGGCCGCCGGGCGCGAACCCGCATCGTCCGCCGGCACCTGGACGCCAGTATCGGCTTCTACGGCGAGCCTCTCGGCGTTCGGATGTTCCGCAAGCACCTGGCCGCCTATGTGGAGGCCGCCCCGTGGCCGGCGCCGCGCGAGGAGCGGCGGGCGGCGCGCGCCGGGCTGTGCCGCCTGGAGCGCCCCGCCGACATCCACGCGGCCATCGGCGCGTTGTGGGCGAAAACTCGCGCGGCCTGAACGCCCTCTGACACCCATCGGCAACAAGGGGTGTTGAATTTCAGGCACAGTCTATCCTAGGCTTGGAGCATGGCGTCCGCGTCCGACCTGAGTTTGAATTCTCCGTTCTGGCGGCGGGCCTCGGGTTCGCGCCTGGCGATGGGCGGGTGCTACGCCTTGGCGGCGGTTCTGACCGCGGTCTCGGTCGCCCTGGGGTCGTCGCCGACCTTGAGCGGCGCCCTGGGCCCCGCCAGCCCCCTGGTGCTCACCCTTCTCGGCCTCGGCTTCGTCTTGACCGCGAGCCTGGCGGCCCTGTTGGGTTGGCGGCTCCTGGGGCTGATCAGCGCCCGGTCGCGCGACGCCGGGGCGCGCCTGCACCTGCGATTCGTCGCCCTCTTCGCCCTGGCCGCGGTGGCGCCGGCGGTGATCGTCGCCCTGTTTTTCGGGGTCCTGGTCACCCGCGGAGTGGACAACTGGTTCAGCGCCCGGGTCCAGACCGTGGTGGAAAACTCGGCGATCGTGGCCCGGTCCTATGTCGAGGAGCAGAAGCACTACATCGGCGATCACGTGGCCGTCATGGCGCGGGTTCTCGATCAGGCCGCGCCGACCCTCGCGGACACGCCGGTGGCGTTCGGCCATTTCCTGCGAGACCTTACGACCGACAACGGTTTCGCCGCCGCCTATCTGATCGATCGCGAGGGCCGGGTCCTCGCCCGGGCCGAACCGAGCGGCGCCGCGGCTCTGCTGATCCCGCCGCTCTCGACCTTCAAGGCCGCCGACGAGGGAGATGTTTCGGTCGGCGCGTTCGAATCCGCGGATCTCTTCCGGGCCCTCTACCGATTGAGAGGCTATCCGGAAGCCTATCTCTATGTCGTGCGCCCGGTGGACCGCGGCATCTTCAGTCATTTGCGCGAGACCGAAGCTTCCCTCACAGCCTATCGCGAGGCCAAGGCCAAGCGGGCGAGGATCCAGGCGGCCTTCGCCCTCAGCTATCTGGAGACCGTCCTCCTGGTGCTCGTCGGCGCCGTCTGGCTCGGGATGGCCGCCGCCAACAGCATCGCCGCGCCGGTGGCGCGCCTGGTCCAGGCCGCCGGCCGGGTCGCCGGCGGCGACCTGACGGCGCGGGTGGACAGCCGGAACGATCCCGAGGAGATCGCGGTCTTGTCGCGGGCTTTCAATCGGATGACGATCGATCTTCAAGAACAGCAGGCGGCCTTGCGCGCCGCCCACGTCGAGGCCGAATCCCGGCGCCTGTTCACCGAGGCGGTCCTGCTGGGGGTCAGCGCCGGCGTCGTCGGGCTGGACCCCAAGGGGCGCGTCTCGGCGGTGAACCGGCAGGCCGCCCGCCTCCTGCACCTGGCGCCGGACGAGGGCGGCGGGCAAAGGCTGAGCGACATCGCCCCGGAACTGCAAGGCGTGGCCGCCGCCGCGGCCCTTCACGGCAAGGACGCCGAGGAGGACATCGATCTGACCCGGGGGGGCGAATCGCGGCGCCTTCGGGTGCGCGCCAGCCGGAGCGCCGAGGGCCTGGTCCTGACCTTCGACGACATCACCCGCCTGGTCACGGCGCAGCGCAACGCCGCCTGGCGGGATGTCGCCCGCCGTATCGCCCATGAGATCAAGAACCCCCTGACCCCGATCCAGCTTTCCGCCGAGCGCCTGCGCCGGCGGTACCGCGCCGAAATCACCGGCGACCTGGAGACCTTTGACCGGTGCGTCGACACCATCATCCGCCAAGTCGGCGACATCGGCCGGATGGTCGACGAGTTCTCGGCCTTCGCCCGGATGCCGGCCCCGAAATTCGCCGAGCACGACGCCGCGGAACTCCTGCGAGCGGCGGTGTTCGCCCAGCGGGTGGCCGACCCGGAGGTCCCCATCGACATCGTCGAGCCCAAGGCGGACACCACCCTGGTGTGCGACGGGCGCATCGTCGGCCAGGCGCTGGCCAATGTGCTCAAGAACGCCAGTGAAGCGATCGCCGCGCGACGCGCGCTCTTCCCGGGCCACGCCGGCAGGATCCACGCCCGCCTCGGGGTCGACGGCGACACCCTCGCCTTCGAGATCCAGGACAACGGCGTCGGCCTGCCGGCCAAGGATCGCGACCGGCTCACCGAACCCTATGTCACGACCCGGCAAAAGGGCACCGGCCTGGGGCTGGCGATCGTCAAGCGGATCCTGGAGGACCACGGCGGCCGGCTCGACCTCGCCGACGCGGCCCCGCCGCCGGGGGCTTGCGTCGTGCTCTCGTTTCCCTATTCCCATCCCTCCCCGCAAGCGGCCCAGACAAATGCCGACGGTCAAAAGGTGCGCGCATGACCGGTGATGTCCTGGTGGTCGACGACGAGGCGGACATCCGCGAGCTGGTGGCGGCGATCCTGGAGGACGACGGCTATTCGGTGCGCACCGCCCAAGACTCCCTGGCCGCCCTGGCGGCGATCCGGGCGCGCAAGCCCTCGCTGGTGGTGCTCGACATCTGGATGAAGGGCGCGGGGCTGGACGGGCTGGAACTGCTCGACGTGGTGAAGACCCTGGACGCGGACCTGCCGGTGATCATGATCTCGGGCCACGGCAACATCGAAACCGCCGTCAGCGCGATCAAGCGCGGCGCCTATGACTTCCTGGAAAAGCCGTTCAAGTCCGACCGCCTGCTGCTGCTGGCCGAACGCGCGCTGGAGTCGGCCGACCTCAAGCGCGAGAACCGGCGCCTGCGCACCCAGGCGATCGTGCCGGACGGCATGGTCGGCGCCTCGGCCGCCGCCCAGCAGCTGCGCCAGATGATCGCCAAGGTCGCCTCGGCCAACAGCCGGGTGCTGATTTCCGGGCCCCCCGGATCGGGCAAGGAGACCGCCGCGCGCCTGATCCACGCCGCGAGCCCCCGGGCCAAGGGCGAGTTCGTGGCGATCAGCGCCGCGGGCATGACCCCCGAGCGGATGGACCTGGAGCTGTTCGGCGAGGAAGGGGAGGGGGGCCGGCCGCGCAAGATCGGGGTGTTCGAGCGCGCCCACGGCGGCACCCTCTACATCGACGACGTGGAAGGCATGCCCCGCGAGAGCCAGAGCCGCATCCTGCGCGTGCTGGTGGACCAGAGGTTTCGCCGCGTGGGCGGGGACATGGACGTCCAGGTCGACGTGCGCGTGGTCTCCTCCACCTCCCGCGACCTGCGCGAAGAGATCGCCGCGGGGCGCCTGCGCGAGGACCTCTTCCATCGCCTGAACGTCGTCCCCCTGCGCGTCCCCGGCCTTTCGGAGCGCCGCGAGGACATTCCCGAGCTGATCGGCTATTACATCGACCGGCTGAGCGTCGCCTCGGGCCTGCCCAAGCGCCGCCTGGCGGAGGACGCCTACGCCACCCTTCAGGTGCAGTCCTGGCCGGGCAATGTGCGTCAGCTGCGCAATGTGGTGGAACGGATCCTGATCCTGGCCGCCGGCGATCCCTCCCAGCCGATCACCGCCGAGATGCTGCCCCCCGAAGCCAGCGCCACCCCGCCCACCGGCGGCCTGGGCGCCGAGCGCATCATCGCTCTCCCCTTGCGCGAGGCGCGGGAACTCTTCGAGCGGGAATATCTCGACGCCCAGATCATGCGCTTCGGCGGCAACATCTCGCGCACCGCCGCCTTCATCGGCATGGAACGCTCGGCCCTGCACCGCAAGCTCAAATCCCTGGGTTTCGGGGCGGGGCGGGTGGCCGAAGAGGCCGGCGACTAGTGCCCCGCGTCGCCTATCTCAACGGCCGCTTCGTGAGGCACGGCCTTGCGAGCGTCCACATCGAGGATCGGGGGTATCAGCTCGCCGATGGGGTCTATGAGGTGTGGGCGGTGTTCGACGGACGCCTGGCCGAGGCGGAGGGCCATCTCGACCGCCTGGCGCGGAGCCTTTCGGAGCTGCGTATCGCCCAGCCCATGAGCCGGGAGGCGCTGGCGATCGTGCTGAGCGAGACGGTCCGCCGCAATCGGGTGAAGGACGGCCTGGTTTATCTGCAGGTCACCCGCGGCGTCGCCCCGCGCGATCACGCCTTCCCCGATCCGCCGGCGGCCCCGGCCGTCGTGGTCACCGCCAAGCGGGTCGATCTGGCGGCGGCCGAGGCGCGGGCGGCCAAGGGGGTGGCGGTGATCACCGTGCCGGAAAACCGCTGGGGGCGCTGCGACATCAAGTCCATCGCGCTTCTGCCCAATGTCCTGGCCCGGCAGGCGGCGCGGGAGGCGGGCGCCGCCGAGGCGTGGTTCGTCGATGAGATGGGCCTCGTCACCGAGGGGGCGGCGAGCAACGCCTGGATCGTCGATGCGGCCGGGGCCCTGAGGACGCGGAGCATCCAGGCCAACATCCTGCGCGGGATCACCCGGGGGAGCCTGCTTGCGATCGCGGCGGAGGCGGGCCTGACCCTGGACGAACGGGGGTTCACCGTGGAGGAGGCCAAGGGCGCCCGCGAAGCCTTCATCACCGGGGCGGGGACCCTGGTCCTGCCGGTCGTGCGGGTGGACGGGGCGGTGCTGGGGAACGGCGAGCCCGGCCCGGTGGCGAAACGCCTGCGCCAACTCTATATCGACGAGGCGCGGCGCGCGGCCAAAGGGCGCGCGCATCCCACCACGGCGCGCGCGGCGACCCCCGCCAGTCACGACATCAAGCAGAAGGGCGATCAAACCCGTGTCGAACGACAAGAAACCGAACCTCCAGGACACCTTCCTCAACAGCGTGCGCCGGGCGCGGACGCCGCTCACCATCTTCCTGGTGAACGGGGTCAAGCTGCAGGGGGTGGTCAGCTGGTTCGATAATTTCTGCGTCCTCCTGCGCCGGGACGGCCAGGCGCAGCTGGTCTATAAGCACGCCATCTCCACCATCATGCCGGCCCAGCCCGTGCAGCTCTACGAGCCGGCCATCGACGAAAACGGCGACGATTGAAGCCCAAATCCATTGACCGGCGCCCGC